>CACYTU010000094.1 GCA_902777355.1 uncultured Lachnospiraceae bacterium
CGGTAATCCCTGCATTCACGGTGTTGTGATATTCACTATGAATTGTAAAGGTAAATCCACGATGCTGCAAACTTGGAGGTCACTTCATATTATCTATTCACGCCCTATCGAGGGCGTGAATAGTAACTTGCGTTCGCCCATGCTGAATTCGCTTCGCGAATGGGGCGAACGCCGTTCTACTCGGGTTTTTGCGCTGAAAATCGCGCAAAAACGCCTCGAATTCGAGGGGGTCTGTACTGTAACAAGGCCCATGCGAGTCTGGCATTTGCAGCCGCTTTACCTGTTGTTTATTCTCACTTCATCTTCAGGGCAAGCATGGTGGTATCGTCGAACCGGGGCGCGCCGGCCATAAATGCATCCATGTCTTCTGCCATATTCCGCAGAAGCTTCTCCGGATCCGCATCCGGCTGCCTGTTCAGGGCCGCGAGCAGCCTTTCTTCGCCAAAGAGCTCTTCCTCCGCGTTCGTAGCCTCCGGAACGCCGTCTGTGTAGATATAAAGGGTGTCCCCCTGATTCAGCTGGAACTCATGCTCCCTGAACCTGATGCCTTCCATGACCGCGAGGGCAGGCGAATGCCTGTATTTGACAAGCTCAAATTGTCCGCCCGCGCGCCTGACCGCCGGATGCTCATGTCCGGCGTTGGCCGCCATTCCCTTTCCCGTAAAGATATTGAGGATTCCCAGCCAGACAGTGACAAACATACCCTCCTCATTGCCTTCGCAGAGCTGTCCGTTCACATCGGCCAGGATCTCGGCAGGCGACAGGCTCATCTGGCTCTGTGACCGGTTCTTGATCAGCGTCCTGGCAATGACCATAAAGAGGGCTGCCGGAACTCCCTTTCCGGAAACATCCGCCATGACCATAACCAGGTGGTCTTCGTCCGCCATAAAGAAGTCGTAGAAGTCTCCGCCCACTTCTTTCGCGGGGACCATGGATGCATAGAGGTCAAATTCCTTCCTGTCCGAAAAGGGAGGGAATATCCTGGGCAGCATGTCCGCCTGTATCTGCGAGGCAACGGAAAGTTCCGCCCCGATGCGCTCCTTCTCCGCAGTGACCTGTTTCAGATTGACCATGTAATCCTTTGTAGTGGCCATCATATGCGCAAGCTGCCGGGACAGATCCCTGAGCTCGGTATCGTCCCGGACATTGACCACCCCATAGGTGAGATTCTCCGGAGCCTCTACCCTGCCCACTGCATCCACAAATTCCCCGGTGCTCTTCGTGATGTCCTCCACGGGCTTGAGGATGTATCTGTTGCCGATCAGGACGAAGCCCAGAGTCCCGACCACGAGGATGATGATGGCAAAAAGCGCGACACTCATCAGATAGGATCTGGTATGTCCGATCACAATGTCCGCAAAAATATCGCCGCCGATCACGCAGACCGCATTGCCCTCACGGTCATATACCGGCGCGAAGGCAGTGAGCATGAGAACTTCACTGTCGTTGATGGACGTAATATTTTCCAGGAAGCGGATTTCATCTTTGCCGCCAAACTGCGCATCATAAAAGCCCTTCCACATGTTATCCGTAAATTCCGCGCCGCAGGGGCTGTTGATCACACTGTCCTCAAAGCCGGCCGCCCTGTCCTCATCGGTATTGGCATAGAGGACATACCGCATATTTTCAGGGTGAGAAGCGTCGGGATAATACACAAGATAGATATAGGAAACCCGGGAGTTCTCCTTATAAGAATTCATCCGCTCCAGCGCGTCATTCAGCTTCGGGCTCATCTCGCCCTTTTCGATGCACTCCCTGATATCGTCCCCGTCCAGTCCGGCTCTGCTGATGGACACGATGGAAGATACGTGATCATAATATGTCTCCTTGATATCCCTCTGGTAGAGGTATATGGCGGAGGAACATAAGAGCAGGCCCAGGACCAGAAGCAGAAGGACGCTGAATCTCATGAATATCCTGGAAAGACGCATTTTTTTCTTCTTTTTCATAAAAACCTCTTCCGGCTTAACTTTTTCACAGGGACTGAACCGCGCATGGCCTTCTTTCCCGAAAACCGGTACGCAGGCAGGGGCGCTCAACAGCCATACGAAAGAACCGCTGCGCAGTCACCGGTACCCATCAGACTTCCGGCAGAACCGGTGCGCCGACACCGGCACTTATCCGCGGACTGTTCCTTCCCCTGCGGACCTGCCTGCCGCGAAAGTAAGGATGTAATACAGGACGACGCAGCCCACTGCGAACACGCCGATTCCCCGGGCAAACCCCATTCCCATCAGGGCGCCGCAGATCAGAGGGCTCACGCACTGCCCCGTCCTGGACGCGAACTCATAAACGCCAACGGCCCTATCCTGGCCCATTTCCGCAACGCCCCGCTGCGAAAGGAAGGCGTTCATCATCACATTCACACCGAAGCTGAAGGATACTCCGATGAAGAGCATTGCCATTGCCACCATGGGCAGAGTGGGATATAAGGCAATGATCTCCCACCCGGAGAAGGCGAGTACGATTGCCAGAAGGACCGACCCCCTTCCCAGCTTTGTCCACAGGAGTGATGCCAATGCCTTACCCAGGAATATGCCGCATACGGCGTAGACCATCATCAGGAGAGATACATACTCTTCCGAATATCCGTCGGATGTCACAAGGATCGGCAGATAGTAATACATAAAGCTCCCTACCGCCGCATAGGGCATGACCACGCAGGCCGAATACAGGAGCGCAATCGGCGATATCCTGCCCGGCACCCATTCCTCAGACACGGCATGCATAGCTTTCGGAATGGTTCTGCCCACAGTCCTGAATAAAAAGATCAGAGACAGCCAGAGGGCGGAAGTGACGTAAAAGACCTGGTGGTATTCAATAAAGGACACCAGAATGGATCCCACGATCATGCCGCAGTTGATTCCTGCCACACACCCCGCGTTGAAACCTGCGTATCCCGCCTGCCTGTCCTTCCCGCTGTCTATGCGCCCGATGGCGATGCTGACGGAATTGATCAGTATCCCGAATCCCAGACCGTTCAGCAAAAGCGCGATGACAATGGAAGGGTAACTAGTGGACAGTCCCGCCAGCAGATCTCCCGCGCCGCTGCACAATATGCCGACGGCGGCAAGTCTGGTGAATCCCATCCTTTCCATCAATCTGGGGCAGAACAGGGCGGACAGCGCGGAAAATACTCCGTTCGCGAACAAAGGCACCGCTCCCGCCATGGACTCTGATATCCCCATCCTGATACTCCAGAAGCTGGAGGTATATACGGACAGGAAGGAGGACGTCATGTTGAGAACGAAGCAGACCCCGAAAGCCGCGATCCGCAGCACGTACACAGGCACACTGCTGCCGCTGATGGTGACCTTCTTTCCTTCCTCATGTTCCTTTTTCCCCTCCGCCAGGAAAAAGGTCTCGTTGATCAGGAACATGATGACGATGATGGACAGCACTGCTCTGACCATGATGCTTCTGGCGTTGTCCCTGAGCGCCTCCCGTTCCCGGTAGCTGTCGAGCGCTATATTCAGGACTCCTGCCACATTTCCCTGATCGTCAAAAATGGGGGCTCTGCCGTAAATGAAGGTTCCGCCGGCGAACACGGAGGAAAGATTGTACAGTCCTTCTCCCGAAGCATAGATGCCTGCGAGCTCTTCCGCGGAATATTCATCCAGGGGATAATAGACCCCTATGGAACTGTCGGAATATGCGATGGCATAGGCTCTTCCGTCTTCGTCCAGCATCTCCAGCTGGGCTCCGAACCTCTCGTTATAATCGTGGTTTTTTACAGCGACGCTGTACATTGCGTCCAGAACGTTCCTATAGTCCTCCCCCATGAAATCCGACATGTTATTTATTTTCTTCAGCCATTCCGCATCTATCATATTGCTGCCGGAGATGGCCAGGTTCTCAACCTGCTGTGCCAGGCTTTGCATATAGCTTCTCTCAAAAGAGGTGGACAGGCTCATCAGAAGCCCCGATGTCATCACGATCGCGAACAGACCGAATCCGATTTCCATCTTCCAGATGGTCTTTAGCCTGGGCTTGTGTTCAAGGAGATAGAACAGGATCCGGAGGACCAGATAGGCAGCACACAGGGCACTGACGGCGAAAACAAGCCGCATTCTGACGGCTTTGAAGCGCAGAGTGCTCCCCCTTTTAAGGCTGTCGGCCCCAAAAAGGACTTGCCCGTCCCCATTCAGAATCAGCGCCTTTGAGTCCATCATGCAGCCGAATAAATCCCCGCGGGAAGCGGGAGAGATCTTCAGGGATGTCATCGCACCGAACGCAGTGCCCTCCTCTCCGAGATCCGCGCAGCGGAACACTTCCTCCGAATGCCCTTTGTCGACGACCCTGCAGATCCTTCCGTTGTAAATGTCTGTATAGTAAACATTTCCTTCAGAATCAACATCTACGAAGAAAAGTACCTCGCGGGAGAGTTCGTCGGCATCGTAGACCGTCTCGATTCCTTTCTTTGAGAACTTTACAAGCTGGCCTTTCTTTTGGACAGCGTAGAATTCCCCCTCACCGGTCTGCCTGAAATTCTGCATGTAGATCCAGGCATCCTCAAACTCCCAGAAGTGTATCTCGACTTCCTCTCCGTCTCTGATCTCATATTGAGTTATTCCCTCTTCGTCCGCATACAGCACATACAGTCTGCCGTCTATGATCTGGGGATCGTATATTCTGTGCTGGTTCACCTCTTCCGCTTTGGCATATCCTATCATATACGAAGTCCCAAGGAACTTTCCGTCCCTGCTGTAGTGGAGAATCCTCTCAGATCCCAGCAGGAAGCCGCTGTCATCCCAGTCCACAGAATGCACGTAAAAGGATCCGTCCCCGGCCATGCAGAGGTTTTCCGCCTGATAGAAATTTGCGGTGCCGGCCTCTACCGAGAGTTCCCACGCGGCATCGCCGCCTTTCACCCCCAGGATCCTGCCCTTTCCGGAGTCTATAAGAAGAGCGCTGTCGTCTTCCACCGGAAGGGCCATGTAGCCCACCCCCAGGGACACATCTCCCCGGTCGGCGTCCTCCAGCCTCATTCCGAAAATATTAAACAGCAGAAAAATCACTGCCAGCGTGAGACACACTCCCAGGTCGGATAAAAGGATTCCTTTTTTAGATAAATATCTTCTCATGAAATAATTCTCTGTTCCTGCCGCGGGCAGGCTCCTGACTGCTTAACAAGCCGCAGACCGCTCGCTGCAGCACAGCTTCCGCGCTCTGACCCTATACAAACTCTTTATCTTCCATTTTTGCGAAAAAACCGGATGTTTTCCCGTTTCCGCACGTTTTTTCCGGGAAAAGAAGCACGTTCAGGTTGATGGCGGAATGATGGATCTTTTTGCACTTATGTATGGAATAGAACTCGTCGATCCGGTTCACCTCCACGATTTCCCGGATTCCGAACAGGTAATACGGGAAGGCAGGCATGCAGATATAATCCAGCAGAGCATCCCTGAGTCCGTTTCGGGAGGTGAGAAATCTGTTGGCATATTTGTCGGTACAGAAGGGCTCCCTCTTCTCATAAAAAATGTCGAGGAGCTCTTCCTCCCTGCTGTGAAATATCACATAATCATCCACTCCGTATTGTAGAGCCAGCTTCTTTGTCGTGTCAATCATGAGGTCGCTCATCCGGAGACATTCCCTGCGGAAGGCCTCGTGAAAGCCCTCATAAACGCCGGGGTCAAGACCCGAAAACATAGAAGCGAAGGTCTTGTCATAGGAAAAGTCAGGTATGGTCACGATCGCCCTGGCGTCAAGGTATCTTGCCACGAGAAGGATGTATTTCAGCATTTCGTACTCATCCACTGTAATACTCCTCTTGGGGCAGTCCAGGGAAGCAGCCGCGACGTTCCCGCACTCCTCTTCCATGAAATCAAAAAGCTCCATAGTGGTGCCCTGGAGAAACTCTCTGCCCGGAAGGATCTCCTGTCGGGTATTGTAATCAAACCGTCTGACGCTGCCGTCCTTCATGGTAAAAGAAAAATGCAGTTCATCGGTACCGAAAAGGCAGGGGCCTCCCTCCACACCCACCTTTTCTCCGCCTGCAAAGGACTTCCTGAGACTGGCCAGATTCACCGTAAACCACGGCCGCTGCGCCATGAGTGCATACTCACCCGTCTCAATGCCCTCCCGGGTCTCCAGGACTTCGTTCAGGTCGAATGCCCACAGGCTTTCATTAAAACAGCAGGAATAAAGGGCTTCATCCGGAAGTTCTTTCCCAAAGAGCGACAGACAGGCATCTCCGGAAGCTTTTTCCAGGATCGCTTTTCGCTCTTTCCGCAGCATTTTTTTCTGCTTTCCAAGCGCGATAAAGGCTGGTTCTTCCCGGCTCCCCCCTTCTTCCAGCATACCATGCATCTCCCCGGAAATCGCATTCATCCGCCTTTTTATATCCTTTGCCCCCCGGCATTCCGAAAGAGCTTTCTTTGTTTTTCTGTAAAGGATATTTTTGCCGTACTCACTGTCCTCGAGGCTTTCCTTTTTTAATTGCCATGTACCTGAGGCGGGCACCGCAAAATCCACCATGGCCGAATCCGAATACACGGAATCGGACAGGTCCATACCGTTCTTTTCCAACACCTGTCTGATTGAAAGGCTCTCTCTGCCTGTTTCTGTCATTTTCTCTGTTCCTCTTGCATTCTGAGCTCTCTCTATGTCCACGCCCCTCAGAGCGCGCCCAAGGAGCATATACCAAAAAACCGGTGCATGTCTGGATTCAGAGTCCTGCACCGGCCTTTCCAAGCCGTATCACAAACATTGTATGGCCCGGTAAGGACTGGTGTGTCGTCCGGGACCTAAAAGTCCTGTGTCGTATGACCATCGAAAATTATAGGGTTTTCAATCCGGCTATGGTTACTATTGTTATGTCGAACAAAATGAAAAACCTGTTTCATTACAAATATTTCAGGCCTGAAGATATGGAATTCCGCAATGAATCTATTTTATTCACAAATCAGTATCAGTATATAACATTTTCCCCATTTGGGAAAGCCGATGCCGGCCTGGGATAGCGTAAGGTGTTTGTAGGAATACTTGGGCTGAGATGCCCCGATGTGTTTAAGAGAAGAATAGAACCTTCCTGTACACTTTATCCCCTGGTCAC
>CACYTU010000095.1 GCA_902777355.1 uncultured Lachnospiraceae bacterium
GGCACTGCTTGTTTGCGGCAATCTGCAGATACTGTTTTTCAAGGTTCCCCGGGGTTATTTTTTTTGCTTTGGCTTTTTCATAGGTCGCTTGACACTACCGGTATGATGGTGTTCGGTGTCTTATTTTCCCAGGACTGTTCCGTCCACGGACCCTCGACATTTTTGCTCTTGGTAGAGGAGATATAGTAGACTTTGGGCTCCGTGCCGTACTCCTCTTTGAGACGGAAGACCTGTTTGGAGCTGACCAGGCGGCTCACTTCGGATTTGGGATCATCCAGATCGCCGAAATAACGTGCCTTTCCGGGGCAGGCGCGGACACAGGCGGGAAGAGCATCATAAGTGCCGTCCGCATTCATGCACTCAACGCAGAAGGTGCATTTTTCTACGACGCCTGCCGGGCGGTCCTGGGTGTAGACCAGGCGTTTGCCCTTTTCTGTGACATCAAAGGGATAGCCATATGCATAACCGGCCTCTTCCTTTGCCTTTTTGGGATCCTTCCAGTTGAACTGGCGCACTCCATAGGGGCATGCCGCCATACAGGTGCGGCAGCCGATGCAGCGGTCATAGTCCACCAGGATCATGCCCTCTTCATTCTTGTAAGTCGCGCCTGTGGGGCAGACTCTCTCACAGGGGGCATTGTCGCACATCTGGCAGGACACCGGGAGATATTCGATTTTAAAGCCGTCTTTGGTGCCGACTGCAGACTGGTGATAGTCGGATCCCTGCGTGAAGACCCTGTTCCACCAGGTTCCCTGCGGCTGGGCGTGATGCATTTTGCAGATCACTGCGCAGGTCTGGCACCCGATACATTTGTCCAGATCTATAACCATACAGTAACGCATTTGTATTCATTCTCCTTTCGGCTTACTTAGATCTCTGCCTTCTTGAAGTCGACCAGACACTCATTCCAGGAGGTGTTGGGCGCCCACATCTGCGAGACAAAATACACCTCGTGTACCGGATTGATCCAGGGATAGAGCAGTGTATTGTAGGAAGTTCCATGCGTGTAGCGGCTCCACCATCCTTCTTCGAAGATGACGGTCATGGTGCGCACACCGGGATCCAGAACGGCCTCCGCAAGGAGTTTGCCTCTGTCGTTGAAGACCTCGACCAGATCGCCTGCCGCAATTCCCTTTTCCGCGGCGTCATCCGGATTGAGGTAGACCTTGGCGCTGTCATCCTGCAGTTCCCGCATCATCTGGTTGTTGGAGTGCGTGGAGTGTACACGGTGAATACTGTTGCGTGTGATATAGGTATATTTGTAAAGTTCCCTCGCCGCAGGATTGAGCACATACTCAGTCTCCTCAAACGGCGGTTTGTGAACAGGCAGGCATTCGCCGACCTTGATAAAGGTGTCCTCGTCCTTGTAGAACTCGATCCTTCCGCTCTTGACGAACTGGGCAGTCTTGTCGATGGTCATGGGATAACTGACCGGCGGGAAGGGCTGTCCGCCCTGGATCTGCTCGTAGAAGGGGATCCTCTTGCGTCCGGGATTCTCGTGGTGGAGCTTGACAGGGCCCTGTTTCAGTTTTTCGAGAGTGACGCCCTCCATCTCGATACCGCCGGTCTCGCAGGTAAGTTTGATGACTTCCTCTGCTGCCTTGTCGGGATCCAGATCGGGGTAAAACCACTTTCTGTCTCCGGGATTGACACGGTCTGCCAGCTCGCGCATGATCCAGAGCTCGGGCTTGCAGTCGTACAGGGGCTCGATGGCCGGCTGCATGAGCTGGGCATAAGGGTGGATTGGTGTGGATACCAGCTCGGTCTTCTCATACCAGCTGACACCGGGCAGGCAGAAATGCGCATATTTACTCGTTGTGGTCTTCTGGAAGTCCAGGGTGATCACACACTCGAGCTGTCCGCTCTCGACCTGCTCGCGCAGGACATTGGCGATATTGTGCTGATCAAATGCGTTGCAGCAATACAGGATCCAGGCCTTGATGCCGCTCTTGGGGAAGGGACAGGTCATCGTGGGACGGGGTCCGTTTTTCGCATAATCGTTGAGCGTGTAGTCCAGCATGTAAGCGAAAGAGGTTCCTGCAGGCTTCTTGTCGGGAAGCTCCGGTACATTCCACCAGGCGCCGCCTTTATAGCGCATCTTGTACTGGCCGGCATAGGTAGAGAAACCGTCTCCCAGATGACCGATGTTACCGGTCAGAGCTACGAGCAGGGACAGGGCGCGGCCCTTGAGGTCTCCGTGGTACCACTGATAGTTGGAGGCGCCGTACATGATATGAACGGGCTTGACCGCCGCCATTTCCCGCGCGATCCTCGGAATCTCGGAGGCAGGCATATCCGTCTCCGCTTCGACCGCTTCCGGCGTCCACTGTGATGCCATCTCGCTGAGCAGGTCGAAGACAGGGCGGCACTTGACGCTCTTGCCATCCTTGAGCCTGATGGTCACTTCACCTTCGAGCTGCGTATCCATGGGCAGGTCAAACTTCTCGGGATTGACAGTGACAGGTTTCCCCTTGCTGTAAGCAACAAAGGCCTGCCTGTATTCGGGCATATCCGCGGGTACTTCCAGTCCCTCGACATCTGCTGCCAGGAGCTTCTTCTGATTATCGCTCCGGATCAGGATCGGCATATCCGTGAATTTGCGGATAAAGTCCGCATCATAGAGCTTCTCGTCCAGAATGACCTTGGCGAAGCCGAGCGCCACTGCCGCGTCGCTGGAGGGCTTGATGGAGTACCATTCATCCGCCTTGGAAGCTGTCGCAGTAAAGCAGGGGTCAAAGACCAGAAGCTTTGCGCCGTTCTCACGGGCCTCATTGAGGAAATGGGCGTCCGGAATACGGGTCTGCATGGGGTTGGAACCGAAGCACATGATGTACTTGGCATCCAGCCAACAATAAGTCTCAAGCTCCTCGGACTGCACGCCGAAGGTGATCGGCGCGGACATGGGCAGGTCGCCGTTCATCTCGTAGCCGCCCATCATTGCCCAGCCGTTGAGTGTTGCGATTCTTGAGATCGCGCCCTTTGCCACGTGGCCGGTGCCCGCGACCTGGACGACACAGGCGATGGACTCAGGGCCATAGGTGTCGCTGATCCTGCGAAGCTCCGCAGCCGCCTGATCGAGTGCATCCTCCCAGCTCAGCTCCTCAAATTCATCCTCGCCGGGAGCTCCGATCCTCTTGAGAGGCCCGTGCATACGGTTAGGTCCGTAAATCAGATTAGAGAAAGAGATGCCCTTCAGACATCCTCTGGGATTGTGCTCGGAATCCTCGTAGTCCGATGCCTGAATGATATCTTTGATCTCTCCGTTGTAAACACATGCCTGCTGTCCGCAGCCGCCGGTGCAGTTGGGCGCGCAGGTGGTGCGCACATACTTCAATTCACCCTTTTTCGCCTCTTCATCCGGCGCGGCATGAGCCGCAAGCTCAATTCCTCCCGCAGCGGCAACGGCACCTGCCGCTGCCGATACCTGGAGAAATTTTCTTCTGGTCAATTTCAATTCTTTATCCATACCTGTACCCCTCCTTGCAAAGTTGAAACCCTGTTACTCCCCTGCAGTACTCAAAAGAGTCTCTTTCAATAGAGACTCTTTGTTTGGGCAGACAACACTGTCTAAATCCTTCTAAAATTATTATAAAAAAAATCAAATAACAAAAATATCGGGGGAATCCCTCATCTAAAATAGGGTTTTTCCCTGTGTTGCTGTTCACTCCCTGTCGAGGGCGTGAACAGTAGTTTCCCTGTCATTCATCCTTCTCCTGCAGATTCCAGTCCGTCAGCCGCCTGCTGCCGCGCTCATAGACAAATCCGTCAGAAGTCTCAGTCTGTCGAATATATCTGCGGTAAAGCAAATACTTCAGGCCGCTTTCCGTGTCTGCAATGCCTGCAGACTCATCCTCCTGAAACATTTCTTCAGATCGGATGCCTCCCCGGGCGGGAACCTTCTGATAGACCTCAAGGATCCGCAGACAGTATCCCCCCAGCATGGCATCCAGTACTTTCAGGCATTCTTCCGCGCCCTTTTCTCCCTGCTGATCTACACCGATGCAGCGGCCTCTTGCCGGCAGAATCATCTGAGGACACAGTCTTTTGACCCGTCGGAGAACCTCGATCTGCAACCCTAATGTATCCACCTGCGGATCCCAGCTGTACACTCCCGGCACTTCATCAGCACCTACCGCTTCGCCGGCAAAAAGTAATTTCTTTTCCGGAAACCAGAGTCCGGTAAGCCCCTTCCTGCATGCCTCCAGTCCTATGATCCGGAGTGTCCTGCTGCCGATCCGGAATAAATCTCCATCCCTCACCTGTTTCCAGGGAAAAGCCTCTTTATCATACGCATCCTCTTCCGCTTCCGGCCTGCCCTGCATTTTCCTGTCCGGTTCGTCTGCCTCCTCGGAAATTGTCCTGTAGGGCCGGTCACAGCAATAGATCTTCATCTCCTTAAAGCTGTCCGTACAGAGTTCCTTTCTGCAGGGCTGTGTCAGGTAGATCCGGATCCTTCCGCTGTCCATTTCCGTTATATGTGCCAGACGGCAGATACTCCCGATCATGTCCACTGAAGAGGGATCGATGACGACAACATCCTCCCCGGAAAAAAATACATAGCTGTTAGAAGAACTGCCTGCCTCACAGACCCTGTATATATCCGGATCTCTCATAATCTCTTCCCAGATCAGGCGTTTTCTGCTGTTGTTTGTCAATTAAGGACACCTCTTTCCTATTTCAAGACTCGCTCGCGAGTCTTGCGCGATGAAGAATAAACTTTCCCTATATAAACTTTCCCTTTATAAACTTATAAACGGCAAATGATCGGTAAAAATACAGCCTGTGGACACTATATGCACTTTAACGATCGTCATTCCTGATAAAAGCATAACATTAAAAAAAACATAAAAAATCGGGGAATCCCCCGTGATTATTCACGGGCGATTCCCCTTTTCTTGTTCTTATCACTATTCCCCATTACATAGTGTAATGGACTCACTGGGACCACATCAGCCAAGTTCTACATCTATGTTTTACTCCTTGTCGCTCAGCATTAATTCGTACTCATTATATCATAGGGTACGATTGTCCATTTAAATTTGAGGTATTTGATCACTTCATTTTGAGCAAATTTATCAGGCAGTCAGAATATAACGGTGTTTCCGGCCTTTTTATGATATGCCGGTTATGAATATCATGTTATTCTCCATAACCATTAGCGCATTGGCCGGAAAGATTATATGATGAAAAGGCAGAAGAAAAAAACAGAAGATTCAAGACTCGCTCGCGAGTCTTGCGCGCGTATCCCACGGCTGAAGTCACGGGTATTGCGCGATGAAGAATAAACCGGAAAAAACAGGAGAAAAACACTATGAGCAATGTACTTGTCATTTCCACAAGCCTCCGGGCAAAGAGCAATTCGGATCTGCTCACAGAGAGACTGATCGCCGGCGCGAAAGACGCCGGGCATGAAGTGGAACATATCAGCCTGAAGGGCAAGGACCTGAATTTCTGCATCGGCTGTCTTTCCTGCCAGAAGACACAGAAGTGCGCCCTGAAAGACGATGCCGTCTGGATCGCGGAGAAGGTCAAAAACGCGGATACGCTGGTCTTTACCACTCCGATCTACTACTATGAGATGAGCGGTCAGATGAAGACCCTGCTGGACCGGATGAACCCGCTCTATCCTTCCGATTATAAGTTCCGCAAAGTCTATATGCTTTCCGTTGCCACGGAAGACGAAGAATACGTTCCGGAAAAAGCCGTAAGCGGCCTGCAGGGCTGGGTCGACTGTTTTGAAAAGGCAGAACTGGCAGGCTCTTTGTTCTGCGGAGGGATCTCTGATCCCGGGGAGGCATCCGGGAAGAATGAGGAACAGGTTGAGGCATATGAATTCGGTAAAGCACTGGAGTAAATCCAATTTCATCCCGGCATTTGTCCTGGCCTTTGTCCTGGCCTTCCTGACGCTTTTTTCTTTCGGCGTGCAGCACCGGCCCAACTGCCTTTTCAGGCAGTTACGGGGAAGCGGCTTCTTCAGAGGAGATGACTATGCCGGCGGCCACCTCTGCGGCAGCGGTAAATGAGCATTCTGAAGACGCAGGATCTGAGACCACAGGGGAATTTCCGGAAGCGGATCTGAAAACCATCCCGGGCTGAGTTCGCTGAGCTGACCAGGGTGTAAACGCTCGACAGCGATTTTCGCGGATATTAGGAAAAAGGAGCAGCAACGATATTTATCCGGTTGCTGCTCTATTTTTGCGCGAAAGCAACAAACCGTGGAACTCGGTTTGTCTGAGCCATAGGGAATGCTCTCCTTCCACACGTCCTTCCTGATACGCCCCGGGGATTTTACCTTCGGAACACAATACCCGAATCCTTCTGTCGGAAATACCCCATTTTCCCGCAGCTTCTTTAACAGTTATATAGATAAGCCATCACCTCCAATCTGGTCTTCTATTATACCGCTTTATCGGAATAATACACCTCGGAATATCGGAATATTATAAAAGAATAACGGAAAATCATAACTGTATCGGAACAATACAGACGGAGATAGCGGAATAATAAAGTCAGTAGTACCACAACCATCAGAAAACCAAAGTCCCGATATGTTTCCGCAAACACAAAAAGAAATCTTTGCAGTCCCGGAGCGTGATGATTCCGGAACGCAGAAATCCCTTAAAATAAGGCTTTTCCAGCCTCCCGTTATGTATTTCCTGTCAGCAAAACTACCGTCTCGACGTGCCTGGAGACGTTGCTATGAATGTCAATGGTAAAGCTGAATTAATTATGATAAAAATCGTTATACCGAACAAATCTATAAACTGAAATATATCTTGATTTCAGTTTTGATATCGTATCTGCTGTTCTTTGATCATCGGATACCGAATCAATGCTT
>CACYTU010000096.1 GCA_902777355.1 uncultured Lachnospiraceae bacterium
GATTCTCCACATATCCTGACTGGACAAAGTCGATATAATCGTTTTTTGATCCTTTTAGTCAGGAGCGTTCACTCGTGGAACGAGTTTTGCAACTACCTAGTAGAACTGTAGATTTCACTTTTCTCTCACAGATTCTCTGTGTATTTTCTTTTGATAAGAAAGTTTTTTCCGGGGATAATCAGAACTTATCTGATCAGGTTTTGTCTATCTGTCTTTTCGTTTTTATTAATCTGTCTGTTTTTCAGTTCTTAATATTGTAAACTTTGGTTTTTATAATCTATTTGTCTTTTCAGTTCTTAATACTTGAAAAACATTGCTTTCTTTTTAACTGGTCCCGGTGAATGAGCTTATCTCTCTTCCGCGAATGCGCTCATATCTCTGCCGCGCTGCTTAGGCAGGGTAGAAGAGCTCTGCCGCACTGCTTAGGCAGGATAGAATGGCTCTGCCGTACTGCTTATGCAGGATAAAAGGGCTCTGCCGCACTGCTTAGGCAGGATAGAATGGCTCTGCCGTACTGCTTATGCAGGATAAAAGGGCTCTGCCGCACTGCTTAGGCAGGATAGAAGGGGAAAGCGATCGGCAGGATAATCATGCTGACGATGGTCGCGATGATGATCAGCGGGAATCCGGACTTTACATAGTCCATGAATTTGTAACCGCCGGCGCCTACGACCATGGTGTTGGCCGGCATGCCGATCGGTGTCGCATATGCACAGGATCCGCCGATGACGCAGGCCATGAGTACCGCGCGGGGATCTGCGCCCATGCCCTGTGCGATGGAGAGGCAGATGGGAGCCATCAGTGCAGTCGTCGCAGTGTTGGACATGAAGTTGGTCATGACACAGCAGAGAATGAAGACGACGAAGGTGAAGAGGAGCGGGGAGGGGTTGTCTCCCAGGGCGCCGATAACCTTGCCGGCAATCATTTCGCCTGCGCCGGTGTCCTGCAGGGCCGCTGCCAGGGAAAGTGTGCCGCCGAAAAGGAAGATGGTCTTGAGGTCGATGGATTTGAGGGCCTCCCTTTCGGAGATAACACCGGTCAGGATCAGGAGGATCGCTCCGACACATCCGGAGACACAGAGCTTGATTCCGATCTGGTCTTCAAAGACCATGGCTGCCAGAGTGGCGATCAGGATCACCAGGGAGAGTGTCTTTTTCCATTTGGGAACATTGGAGAAATCTCTCTGGTTATCGAAAACGGAATCACCGTCGTCTGTAACATCGTGGTTGGGCAGCAGTCTGAAACCGATGGTTGCGTAAAACAGGATGCCGACTGCCAGGATCGGGAGACCGACGATGGCATATTCGAAGAAGCCGAACTTCATGCCGAGAGGCTCAAGTGCCGACTGGGCGATCATGTTGCCGGGCGCGCCGATCAGGGAGAGGTTTCCGCCCATCGCCGCTGCGAATACCAGGGGCATCAGCAGCCTGGAGCGCTTGAATCCGGATTTTGCGGCAATACCGATCACGACGGGGATCAGAACCGCTGCGGTTCCTGTGTTGGAGAGAACGCCGCTCATCAGTCCAACGATCACCATGATCGCTACGATGAGGCTCCGCTCTGTCTTAGCAAACTTTGTTACGATACCGCCGATCTCGTTTGCCATTCCTGTCTCGAAGAAGGCACCGCCGACGATGAACATGGCGACAAACAAAATGACGTTGGAATCAATGAAACCCGCGAAGGCGGTTTTGACATCGAGGACTTTGGTGACACACAGACCGACACATACGATCATCGAGGTCAGGCCGAGCGGTATTTTTTCTGTGACGAACATCACAACGGCAAAAGCCAGAAAAAGCAATGTTATGGTGGCTGGACTCATGTTGATTCTCTCCCTCCTCTAAAAAAGTTCTTTAAAAGCAAATGTAACATCGAAGGATAATGATCCGGCCGGGATTCATCTGATCTGTTTATATTGTAAGAGACATTTAGTAGAAAGTAAATTTGGCGATTTTTAGATTACTATAGTTAAATTTTATAGCAGTTTGCCATCGGTATTCCCGTGATTTGAGATGTAGAAGAGCTATAGAAGAGTTAAAAAAGAGAGTTATAGAAGAGCTATAAAAGAGATACTACAGAGATATAAAAGAGACTGCCGGTTGAGGAAATCTGCCGTTTTCGAATGGACAAATCAGTCAGGCGGACAAAACGGAAAAACTGCAGCCCTCCTGTCTGTTTGTTCAGGCAGCGGGCTGCAGCCTCTGCATTTTTTATTTGAACGAAAGCTTTTTATGGGCGCTTTTAATGGATGCTTTTTATGAGTGCTTTTTATGGGTGCTTTTAATGGATTCTTTTGAAGGATGCTTTTGTCATCCAACGGGATGGTAGTTTTTTGTAAACTGGATAAATTTCATTGTGCGCTCGGGAATAAACACGCCCTTTTTCCAGATGATACCGAACTTGCTGGTAATCTCCGGATGGATCGGGAGCTGCACAAAGTCCCTCGGGTTCACAGCCAGCGAAGAATAGAGAAATGCGCCGCAGTCACCGCCGCGCAGGAAATTCAGGATTGTATAGAGCTGACTGGTATAGGCCAGAACATCCGGCGTGATTCCCATGGAATCATATCTGCTGCGCACAGTCTCGTTCTGCACTGAATCGGTGTTAAAGAGGATGACTTTTTCATCCCGGAGCATGTCAAACGTGACTTCCTCCTGCTCCGCATACCGGTGATTTCTGCCGATACAGTATATATAGGAATCCTCCATCAGAACATGGGCATTGAACTGATCGATATTGTAAAAGTCCATGTTGACCAGCGCCAGATCCAGACTTTCCTCCTGCACCATTCTGCAGGCCTTGACGGAGCCGTATTCAAACAGCTGCACAGTCAGGCCGGTCTTCTCCTGAAAACGGTCGGACATGGCAGGGAAAAAGACTGTGCTGATCAAAGGCGGGATCCCGATGCGGATCGGGGTCTCCTTCTCCCCCAGGGAGGAAAACTCTGTCACCATGGCGCGGGTCTCCTTCAGCACAGCTTCCGCCCGCCGATAAAAGGCCTCCCCTTCCTGGGTGATAGAAATCCGGTTTTTTTCATGATGAAAAAGCCGGAGCTTCAATTCCTTCTCCAGTTCCCGGATGGCGACTGAAATCGTCGGCTGCGTCACATAAAGCTCCTCTGCAGCCCTCGTGATACTGTGGTAGCGGCAGACCGCGCAGAAATACTCCAGTTGTACCAGTTTCACGATCACTCCTCCTTTGTTTTACGGATCATCCCGGAAGGGACGATTCTGTGGAGACACAGAACCATCCCCTTCCCGGAGCCGTCCCCTTCCATTTCATTTTTTTCCTCAACCCTGCCTGCTCCGGCAGCGCTCGCACACTTATCTGCTATCTTGAAACTGCGGCTGAAAGATTCTCATCCCTGCCGTCTCCAGCAGCGCTCGCACACACCGTAGGGGTAGTTCCAGGGCAGCATCTTTCCGCAGGATTTGCACCTTTTCTCCTTGAATCCCTGTTTGTCCAGCACTCTCATGATCCTCTCCGAGCATTCCCTCTTTTTTTCCATGATAAATTCCAGCGTATCTTCATCCTGCTGAAATTTGCGGGCCAGGGCAAAATAGAGATCCAGCACGCGGTGCTGCTGCTCGAGGGCGTCGATGGCATCATAAGCGGACGGGCTTTTCAGCACCATCGCTTCGACCCTTTCATAAATACTGTATTTTTCACCTTTGACTTCTTTTTCAAATATTTCGTACCAGATATTCAGGAGTTCATTATTATCGTCCTCAAAAGGCACCGTCAGAAAGTCATAGGCAAGGCGCTTGGGAGCCTTGAGATTCTCTGTCATCTCCGCCAGGCGGAGGATCTGCTCGATGGATTCCTTTTCCCATCCCTCTGCCGGCACGACCTGTTCCCACTTCCTGATCAGATCCAGAATGGACGCGTCCACAGTCAGAAGTGTTTCCGGAAAGTCGATCACGGCTTTATCGATGGGCGGCAGACGTCTGTCGACTGCTCTTCCCACCTTTTCATCCCCGTTGGCGGTCGCCGCGTATCCTGTGTCGTAAATGCCGTACCTTCCCGCCCTTCCTATGATCTGGGCGATCTCTCCGTAATTCAGATGGCGTCTTATAAAACCGTCGTATTTGACGGTCTCCATCAGGACCACGCGCCGGATGGGCAGGTTCATGCCCATTCCGATCGCGTCCGTAGCCACCACCACTTCGGTCTGCCCGGACGCGAAGAGCTCCGCCTGTCTGTGGCGCACGTCATAGGGCAGCGCTCCGTAAATGATACTGCACTTTCTATGCCTCTTCTGCAGCTGGGCAGCGACCGCGTGAACGTTGCGTCTGGAAAAAACGATTAGGGCATCTCCCGGCTGTACGTCCTCCGGGAAGGAGACGATCTGCTCCTCATACACCAGCGGTGTCATTCTCCTGTGGCGGACGACTTTATACTCATCGCCGCAGTCCCTGATAATCTGAATCAGGCGCTGTTCCGCGTCCGGGGCAGCACAGATATGTACTGTCTCCGCGCAGACTCCCATAATGGCAGCCGTCCAGGCACCCCCGCGGGATCTGTCCGCGATCATCTGAGCCTCGTCGATCACAGCCACGTCGTAGTAAGTCTTCAGACTGAGCATCTCAATGGTGGAAGACTGGTGCCGGGCTCCTTCGATCAGGTACTGTTCCTCCCCGGTCACCAGGGAGCAGGGACAGTCCGCGCGGTTGAGCCTCTCATACTGCTCATAGGCCAGAAGGCGCAGGGGAGCCAGATAGATCCCGGTCTCTGCCCGCATGAGTTCTTCGATCGCGTCGTGAGTCTTGCCTGAATTGGTCGGTCCTATATGGAGCACAAACTGGCGGTGCATGGCCCTGGCCGCAGGATAGAGGTCCACATAATTATCGGGAATCCCTGTCAGTACCAGTTCAAAGAGTCGTCTGTCCCTTCGCTCTGCCTCCTCCTTCTCCCGCCGCTTTTTCTCTTTTCTCTCCCGCATGGCCTCGACGCCGTTTTTGGGGAGTTCCTTCCCTTTCCCGGAAGCCGCATTCAGGAGAAGCCTGAGGATCCTCCTGTTATTCCTGTTGCCAGCCTCTTTGAAATATTCTGTCAGATAATCAGCGGCAAAATCCCCCATTTTCTCCATACAGTCCAGAATCAGTGCCGGATCCGTGAGAAAAATGCCGGGCTTTTCCACGGCAGCCCTGAGCAGTCTCTGCTTTTCCCTGGCGGAAAGCATGGGTATATCATCTCTGACCGCCTTGAAAACGAGATGGAGTTCCTGCTCTGTGACAGGATTCTTTTTAGGTGCCGGATCTTTCTGCAGACGCTCGAAGAGTTTTCCTTCCGCCGTGACATGGCAGACATAATAATCCTGGTACTGCCCATGCACGCGCCGCTCACGGAGAATGCCGAACTGAATCAGAACATCCAGAGCCTGAGCTATTTCCGCTTTGGGGATGAGGTTGTACTTGCCTGCAAATTCCCCCAAAACATAATCCTCCGAGACGTTGGTCCCGCGCAGGAGATTGGCGAGCTGGGCTTTTGTCAGCCGTCCCCCGTTCTCTTCAATACAGGTCACAGCAGCCTGGGCCAGATAGGTGCCGTAATAAGGACAGGTCTTCAGAAGCGCTGCCGCTTCCTTTTCCCTGCGGGAGGCCCTGTCTCTGGCAGCTCTGTAGGCGGCCAGGACGATTCTGCGATAGGCTGATTCGATGGCCACGGTTTCCGTTTCCGTGCCCAGGTCAAAGCGGAAGGCAATCCGGAAGCTTCCAGGTTTCCCCCCGTAAGTTATATCCGCCGGGATCTCCTTTTCCGCCAGATAGGTTCTGATAGCGTCCCTGGTTCCGATTTCCTTCATCAGGCCCGAGAACCGCTCATAGAGCCAGTCAGCCTTTGACAGGGAAAAGCCTGTTTTTCCTGTCCTCGCGTCGCACACAGCTTTGTAGGGGAATCCTTTAAACTCCACCTCCACGGTACCTGCGGTGAAATATGTGCTCAGCACTTCAAACTGCTTTTTGCCTGCCAGAAAGCGTAGAGTATCTATCCTGCGGGCACTCAGAAACCCTGTCGCGTCCCGGGAAGAAAGAGCTTTTCTCATCTCATCAGAAAAAGGATGATGCTCCCTCCATGCGTGCAGCGCGGCATTGACCTCGTTCGTGACTGCCCTGGAAAACTCCGGTCTGATCCCGGGATGATACCCTTTCACATTTCCGAAGATTCCCTTCTTCCTCTTTTTCCACTTGGACTCGCTGTCAATGCCTTTCAGGTCGATATTGATCGTGCCGAAAGAGACGACCTCCCCTTCCGGGACAATCGTCACGTTCAGGCCCTTCCCGTCTTTGCTCTCAGTGACCTGGATCGTGCTGATCAGGCTGCGGTAGGTCAGGCTGTCCATCCTGCTCTTGAGATACTGCTCCAGCTCCGCCGCGGGATTTTGGGGCATTGACCGGTTTTCTGTTTGCTTTTCGGCAGTTTTGATGGCCTTATTGACTTTATTATTCTCTTTACTGCTTTTTTTCTTCATGGCTTTAAAAACGGAGGCTTCTTTAACCTATAACAAATATCAGCCTATGGCTATCCTATGCACAAGCCCATGTTCAAGTATCATGAATCTTCAGCGGGATGCGCCGGGAATCCCCGGGAACAGGTTAAAATCTCTGGTGTTTTGTCTTTATCCTTAGATGACGGCAAAAGTAGGACTACAATTTCAGGCCAAGTTCCTTCCTAAATGATTCCTCTTTTACATGGGCCGGAACATTGCAACCAAAAATCTT
>CACYTU010000097.1 GCA_902777355.1 uncultured Lachnospiraceae bacterium
AGGGGCGCCTGCTCGTTGTCTTCGCCTTCCTGCCGCGCGATCTTAAAGGTCACCCGGCCGTCTTCGGGCCATGTGCTTCCGCTGACTTCCTTGGCCGCCTTGACTGTCGCTGTGCCTTCGGCTTTAGGGCTTTCGTAGGTGTTGGTAATGGTGTAGAAGCTTGCTTCGCTTCCGTAGCTTTCTCCTCCATCAATGCTGTAAGTCACTTCAGGATGCAGCAGGTGGTCCTGATCGGGCTGTCCCACCTCTATTTTGACAAGGATCTTTTCAGGGTCTGCCGTCCAGTCAGTGTCAAAGCCTGTCGCGGTCTCGGTGATCTCATAGTAATAGGTCTTTCCGATATGGTCCTGGTCAAAGGAGATCTTTTCGAAGCTCTTCTCCCCGGCTTCTGTCAGGGCATCTGTTTCCGCAGGGTCGGGCAGGGCCGTCTTCGGGCCATGTGCTTCCGCTGACTTCCTTGGCCGCCCTGACTGTCGCTGTGCCTTCGGCTTTTTTGTCTTCCTTATTTGTAATGATGATCTCGCCGGATCCATCTGCTTCGACGCCTGAGTTATTTGTATAGGTTGTGATAAATCCCTCAGGGGCGTCTGTTTCTTCGACAAAATAGTAATACTTATGTCCGCTCCCATCCATCCTGTCCAGTTTTTCCCAGATTCCATAGAAGCCGTCCCGGACCGTCAGTGTTTTCTGATCCGCAAAATCGGGATCCACGACTGCCTCCTGGCCGGTTCCTGTCTTTCGTTTGAGCGTCACTGTGATGCTCTTATCCATGAGCTCGCTGTCAGGAATATCAGATCCATCCGCCTTTTTCCAGTTTTTGCGCACCAGGACGCTGCCTTCCGAAATGTTGACAACCTCTTCAGAGGCGCTGCCGCTGTTTAGATCGATCGCGTTATTCTCCTCAGCGCCTGCCGGAGCCTGTCCGCCCTCGGAGCCGAAATAGAAATAATACCTGGGCGCCGGGTCAGGAACTTTATATCCCTCCGGAGCATCTGTCTCGACGACATAGTAAAGCGTATCTTCTTTCAGGATGCTCTGCCCGCCGTCTGTCCTGGAGATGGCGAACCTGCCGTCCGGGCCTGTCGTATACGATGTGACCGCTTCGGATTCGTCTTCGGCTTTATAAACGCTGAAAACAGCTCCTTCGAGAGGCTCCTCCGTCCCTCCGCTGATCTTGGTGAAATAATAAGCTGCTGTGGAATATTTATTTGTAAAGATCACATTCGTTGTCTTCTTTTCGGGGACCGGAGCCTTATCGACAGTGACAGAATCCGCACCGATCACAGTCTGGCCGGTGACCGTACTGCCGTCCGAATTGACCGAATAGGTCGTCTCCACCAAAACATTGTCGGCAAGGCCAAGGCTGTCCAGACCGCCTTCATACTCTTCTGTCACTCTGTAGAAGCCGGATGTAAAGGTGAGCTTGCCGCTGTCGTCGGTAGTTTCTTCCGTTAAGGTGTATTCGTCATTCTCCAGATCTGAATATACCAGAGTCTTCTTATAGGCGTTCTCACCGGTCACGGGGTCTCCGTCCTCATCCACCTTTTGAACGATAAACCGGATTTTTGCCTTCTGTTCATCCGTCAGTGAGACATTTCCGGCAAACCGCTTTGTCACTTTCAGGCTCTGGGTTTCCGGCTTATTTCTGATCTTGAGAATATCTCCCACGTAATAGACCCACACGCCCTCTTCGCTCGAGTATTCAGCGTCCGCGGAATCCAGAGAAACTTTAAAACTGTATAATGTGGGATCCAGCTGGTAGCCCTCCGGAGGCTCGATCTCCTCCAGATAAAACGTGGTGTTCTTTTTGATCGTCATTCCGTGCTCATACCGGCTGAGCATGATGTGAAGCACGCCGTCGGAACCGGTCGTAAAGGTCACTTCCTTTCCGACCATGGCCGGATCGTGAGCCCTGCTGGTATAGTGGACGACATTCTTTTCACTGTCAAGCAGACGGAACTTTGCGCCTGCCAGAGAGCCGTCCTGCATATTTTCGGAGGCATATTTGAGCAGGTCCAGATATACGATTCCCGCTCCGCCTTCGCCCTGCGAATCGATGATCAGGAATTCCTCGTCATCATCGGAGTATTTGGCGTTCAGTGTCGCCTTATTATAAATACGGACAGTGCCGACGTCCCCGATCACGTTGCAGTCATAGGTGATCGTCACCTTTGTCTCATCAGGGACCTTATAGACACCTTTATTTCCGTAATAGTCATAGGTCACCCTTTTGCCCGACGGATCTGTTGTGACTCTGATCGAAGTGTAGTCGATGGAGAGCGTCCTGGAGAACTCATCCGTGAGGGTCATATCATTGCCGTTGTTCAGTCTGAGTTTATCCGGATTGATGACGATCGTATAATGTGCCTTTGCCGGCTTCGACTCCTGATCCAGGACAAGGCTCTTGTCGACAATCGGATTTCCGTACTCAAACTCCACTTCCGATTGGGCGCCGTCCCAGTTGACAGCATTCTTAAATGTGATTTTTCCGCCGGCCTGCATGGCTTTTTCGGCTGCGATTTCCGGATGCTTCATCACCAGGTAGTATCTGATCATATAGCATGGATACAAAAGCCCCGACGACTGCCTGTCCAGCCCGCTCGTGCTGATCACTGCGCCCTGGCCGGTAGGGTTAAATGAAGCCGTATGCGAGTCGACTTTTTCCTTGGTGGTGGCGTCTCTGCGGTCTTCGATATAGCCGTGCCCTTCGTTTTCCGGCAGAAACGGATTATAGTTTCTATAGGTGTTCTTATCCAGCTTATCCAGGTTCATGATCTCAAACACTTCCGTGTCAAAGGTATCAAAAATCTGAAGCCGGTCGTCAGACACGCCTTCCATCACAATCTCATACAAATAGCAGGGGTAGGTTTTGCCATCATCGAGGACAACTGTCCTGTCCAGTTTTTTCGTTTTGCGAATGCGCTTGAGAGCGGGCTCGGCATCAGCCGTTGCCCTTATATCTCCGAATTTTGCAGTATTAATGTGCTGGTAGTACCACCAATAATGCTCAAGCGCGGCCTCAAGCCATTCCCTCTGATTTTCAGTCACCACCTCCGCGTGAATGATCCTCTCCGCTCCGGTCGCTTTTAAACCGGGAACCTCGCTCCCATCCACCATATGATAAAAGTCTATGTAGACCTCACCGATCACGTCGTCTGCGCTGTGTGCGGTCGTGTCTTCATAAGAAAGAAAGAACTGCTTGTTGACCATCCTGCCGAAACCAAACGTGACTTTATAGGATTCATCGGAATCAAGCCCTGTCACGGAACAGGATTTATATTTGTCCAGAAATCCTCCCTGGGTATTCTGAGGAATGTAATCGGTGATTCTGGCAGCAGTCGTGCCGGTAGGCGGTATCGTCAGGTCGATACTCCACGACACTTCTTCCTCGCTGACAGAGTTCACGCTTTTCACGATAGCCGGTTTTTCATAGTCTGGATCGACGATCGTTCCTCCTCCGCCGCTGTTATGGCCGTCTTCTACGTCGTTATTGACAGTGACGGCTTCCGTCAGGGCCGTGACCTCGGCAATAGTCTGGTATGTGATTATATAGGACGCTTTTCCGTCCGAAGCCGGTGGATTATAGGTCCACGAATAGTCGCTGTTTTTGACCAGCTTTCCGTTCGCTCCGTCTTCTCCCCAGCTGAGAGTCCGGGTCTGTGCTGTCCCGTCCTCTTTGGTGACCTCGACTGTGATCCCCGCCCCGTCCATTTTCATGATGGTCTGTGAGTCGTTGCGGATCGTATCGGTTATGTGGTCGACAGATGTCTTCCTCTCGCTGTTGGCTGTCACCTCCCAGGTGATTTTCCTGTACTTCTTTCCTCCCTGTTCAAAAATATCCGAGACTTCGGTGAAGTTTTTCACAAGGGACGAGTATTGGATATTGTATTCATAGCTGCTGGACTCTTTGGGAGGCCCGGGGTTATCTTCATAATCGAGCAGGACTGTATTATTTGTCTCGGAATAGGTCGTCCTTCCGTTTCTTCCGAGCTCCCCATAATTCACGCTCGCCGAGTACTTGACTTCATACTTGTCCCCGTCCCCCATGTCAGGTAGACGCAGTTCAAAAGAATTGCCGTTTACAGTCAGGCTGGACGCTTCCACCGTGATCGGTGTGCCGTTCTTCAGGATTGTAAGGTCACCGATACTGTGGACGTTGGATGTGAGCGCGGATCCTGTGATAGTATCCGTGATCTTGATTCCGTTCGTCCTTCCCTCCGAAGTGACTGTCACTACATAATCGATACAGTCCGTATCTTTATTGTAGGTTCCCTGCTTGACAATATTCGCGTCGTTGTGATCTTCCAGATCAAGAGTCGTGGAAATCTCATCGCTCCACCGGATTTCCGTGCTGTCCATATCAAAAAGGCAGTGCAGACTGATTGTAAAATGCGCGTTGTCCGCCGCGCGCAGGATTTTCAGCATGTCCGGATCATTGGTGTTCCAGTTTACTTTGAGCTGATTGCCCTCAGCCGAATAGGTATTGTTCTTTAAAGTGCCCAGGCTCCCGAATTTCATGTCAAAGGTTCCGCCTGTACTGCCGACAATATTGAGATCCGCGGGCAAGGTGTAGGTCATGGTCGTATCATCGTCGACGAACTGATAGTCATCCGTCTCCATGAAGTTCAGATCGATCCTGTACTCCACTCCCCTGATCAGGGTGACCTGTCCGTTGGCGTCAAAAGTCTCCCCGTTTCCTGTGATTGTGACACTGCTGAGCACTTTACTGAGGTCGGTGGTGGTACTGCCCGTCTGATTTGCCGGTGGATCCGTCACCTCGATCAGGAATTTGGCCCCGTCATTCATCTCAATCGTCAGGATCTCGCTGCTTGTGAAAGAGGCAAGACTTGTAAGCAGCCAGTCTCCGTCTGCCTGCTTTTCTACTTTCAGCAAATCATTATCGGTGAAAGAAACGGAACTCACATTTTTGACGGAGAATGCCTTGTCATAATCCTTTTCATAAAGTTCCAGCCTATCCGCCAGCTCGCTCAGGAGGATACTGCCCTCTCCTTCCATGGAGAATTTATAACCTTCATAGATAAAATCGACCGAATAGAGGACGCCGTATACGGAGAAAGAATCAGCGTCAAATGTGATCTCATCCACTTTGCTGCCGCCGCCGGTGTCCGCGTCGATCACATCTGCCTTGTGGGATCCGTCCTCGAAATGTACGGCCGTGACTTCCCCGCCTTCAGCTACGTCAATTGCATCCTTATAGGAAATATTCACTCTGACAGCAGTTTTGGGCTGGATCTCTTTTCCATCCGACCAGATCGTAATGTCAAAAAAACGCGCTTCCGCCAGGCCCTGATCTGTGACCGCCTGCGCGCCCTTCAGATAGGACTGGTATTCGGATGATCCTTTGGAGATCTCTCGTACTTTGAGTTTGGCGCCTGCAGGAATCTCAGCAGTCTCGTCGTATTTCATTGTCACTTCATAATCAGATCCATGAAATACGAGTTCCCCCGCTGTAAAGACTTCCGCGGCAGGCAGTCCGGTCGTGGCGGCCGCAGCTGCCTGCTCAGTGGCAGCCTCGCCCGGCGCCCCGACTATATCCTGCGTGCTCCCGGCTTCTGCCTCCCCGGCTTCCTTCTGCGTGGACGTCCCTGATCCGGCTTCTGACGAATCGGCTTCCTTCTGAGTCGGTGACCCTGATCCGGCTTCCGACGAATCGGCTTCCTTCTGAGTCGATGACCCTGATCCGGCTTCCGACGAATCGGCTTCTTTCTGAGTCGATAACCCTGATCCGGCTTCCGACTCCTCCTCTTCTTTCTGCGTGGAGGCTCCGGAGCCCGATTCTGACCCTTCCGCTTCTTTCTGTGATGATCCGGATTCCCGATTCTCATCAAGTGCGGATGTTTCCTCTGTGTTTTTGTCCTGGTCCTTTTCAGACTTGTCCTTGTCCTCCTCAGACTTGTCCTTGTCCTCCTCAGATTTGTCTTCGTTCTTCTCGGATTTGCCCTCGACCTTCTCAGACTTGTCCTCATCCTTCTCAGACTTGTCCTCATCCTTCTCAGACTTGTCCTCGTCTTTGTCTGATTTGTCCTCGTCCCCGGCTTTGGCCTGATCCTCCTTAACTGTTTCTGTCTCAGCTGTCACCCCTTCCCCGACATGCTCTGATGCGAAGCAGGCAGAATAACAAAGCTGAAATCCCATTAGTAATGCCAACACAACTGCAAGTAATATTTTTTTCCTAAATAACATTAGTTTTCCTCCTGTTTTTTTTTCCTAAATAACATTAGTTTTCCTCCTGTTTTCGCTCTTCCGAACATGCCGGAACACATCAGTGCGCAGGCATTATAACAGTAAAATGTGTAGACAGCTTTTCATTTTCACCATACATACCGATGGTCAGCGCGGCATCGCGGGGAGAAATCCCGGAAGGGGTTTCTTTGGTACAATCCACAAATGCCCTAGCCGCCTTGCGGTAAAACATCCAGAGCGAAAAATAATGCATTGGCATTATTTTTCGCTCTTCCTGTGCATGCCGGGGCAGATCAGTGCGCAGGCATGGCAAACACTCGCAGCGCACTAGTCCTTAGAGATCAGTGTCCCGATGGTCGTAAGTACATATATGATTCCATAAATGACAAATATAATGATTGCCCAGATTTTCAAGGGCAGGGCGTGGAAAAACTTCAGGCTGAGATAGAAAGCGACGGGGGCGCTCAGCAGGTATCCCTGCATCATGATGTTTTTCCAGAAACGCGGGTGGGGCGTACCATGTTTGACACAGCCTTCAGCCAGTCCGATGATGGCGTAGAATACCGCGGAAATCGAGTGCCTATTACCTTGGGATAATAATCGGAGGGCACGCGCCGTCTGGGCGGTCTGGGCGGAACAAATGGTCTGTCGCCGCCTCCTCCCAGGCCCACTTTCTTTCTGGCAGCATCGGCTTTTTTATTCAGACTGCCGTCAATCTTTATCTCAAGCAGGAGCAGCAAGAGCCCCAGTTCCATAGTCTTGCCGCTGCCGGCAGGGAACTTGTAATCACTTGGCAGAAAGCTCGCCGCCAGCTCCATGGCAGGTTTGTAGGATCTGTTGAATTCGTAATCCGATGTGTTTTCCTTGGCATTGAGGGCGCCGATAAAGGCATTTCTGCAGCAGGCTTCCGCAAGGGAATAATAATTGTTGTTGTCGCCGACATCCTCCTCGGGATGTTCCAGCGCATAGTTAATGACTCTTCTGAGCGCATCTAATCTGGCTGATGTTCCATCAGAAGACTCCGCGAAGTCCGCCAGGGCTTTCAGGCCGGGACCGGCCGGGGGAACGGGAAATCCGCCTCCCCCTCCTCCGATCATTTTTTTATATCCGCCCACTGTCTTCAGCTTCTCGTCCATTATGGGCTCGTCATCCGGATAGCATTCAAGGAATTTCTCCTGAAGAGGAAGACTCATTTTACTCTGCTGGAGGGTGACGATCAGATTCTGGAAGAGATGCCGGCGCATCTCTTTCTGGGGCACGCCGACCATGGGGGTGCCTTTGACCTCGTCATAGAGAGTCCTGCCAAGATTGCGCGCCTCGGTCTCGCTGGAGCAGTTCTCCAGTTTGCTCATGTACTCGCTGCGGATGCGATTGGTCGTGCACAGGCCGATGATGTCCTCCCGGTGCAGGGCTTTATTGTCACCGGCACGGGCGATCACAACATCGTCAGGCATCAGAGCCACAAGGTTATCGGCGTATTTTGCCAGGGAGTGTTTATCCCCGTTGATGACGTCTCTTACATAAATTGCGCACTTCTCATAAAAATCACCGGCGGACTTTTTGACAAGAGGTGTGCCGTTTTTATAGAGGTTTTCGACCTTGAGCTTTCCGATCCATTTGATCAGCGTCGTCACGCTCTTTCCGCTCTTCTGCAGGCGGTCCGTCTCATCGGACATGACGGAGAGCATAGCCCGCACACATTCCTGGCGGGTATCCTTCTCCACAAGCTGCTCCGGGATTTTTTCATAGAGCTTTGCGGCATCATTCAGGGAATTGGAGGATTTGAGAGCATTGACATAGGGGATCAGGCTGTCACTGAGAGCCCGCTCCACAGCCGTGCTGTCCACTGCCATAACGGAAGAGGAACTCAGGGCGTCGATGCAGGCTGTCACACTGGCCGGCTTTCCATCCCTGATATAGTCTTTGATGCGGCTGACAATCCCCTCCACCAGCTGTTTGCGGAACTGGTTCCAGGCGGCGGCAGTATCCTCTTTGAACTTTTGCTCGGTCTGCAGCTTATAGGTCGTGGACTGTTCGACACTGGCCATGGAAAAGAAGCGGCCATAGAGCTTGAAAGCCCTGTCCCATGCATCGGCGGCCTTCTTGGCGTCTTCCGTCTCGCTTGCTTCCGCAATACGGGCACAGAGAGCGGCATAGGCCTGGACCCTCCAGGGGTCGCTGAGAGAATCGACCGCTTTCCTGACAGCAGGTGCTTTGACGGATTTCCATGTGGATCTCTCATTTTCCGGCAGATTCATATCGTCCATGAGTTTTTCAAACTCACCTTTAAAAAAACGATAAGGGATCGGGCTTCCGGAAGCCCCGCTGAACATACCGCAGAACTTTCTGTAGGCGGAATTGCTCTCATCAGGACCGGGTCTGCGGAAGCGCAGCGTAGTCAGTTCATCATAAAGACGCACCTCGGGCACCAGCATTTCCGCGCGGTAGCTGTTGGCTTCATCTCTGGAAATGGCAGTCTGCATTTTGACGTGCATTGCCATATCCTTATTGGAGAGAGTAGGAGGCGCGAGCATTGCTTCAAATCGGTTCATCTGTCATTCCTTTCTGTGATCGCTTATTGCTCCGCAGAGGGAGATGATCACTAATTTTTCTGAAAGGGGGAATTCAATCACTCCTCCGTAGGGGGGAAACATTCACTTACTCCTCCGTAGGGGGAAACATTCCGGAAAACCGGGAAAAATCGGGAAATCCGCCGGAAAAGAAGTCATCCGGAAGACCGGTTCCGGACCCTGGTCCGGCAGATGCCGGAGACTGTCCGGACGCAGGAGGAGTCTGTGCGGATTCAGGGCCGCTGTCTTCTCCTGTCGTCACATCCGGGTCTGACCCGGATGCGCTGCCGCTGTCGTTTGGTGTATTCCCCGAACCTTTTGGCCTGCCGTCACCCTGGTCCGGCCTGCTTCCGGCATCGTTTCCACGGTTTCCCCGGTTGGGGAGGCCATTTTCCATCTGGTCCAGGCGGCGTTCCAGACGGTTCAGCAATGCCTGGAGACGGTCATTCTGTTCCATGAGTTCCCGTTTGACTACGGCTCCTGCATCGGCCTGGTCCCGGTCATATTCCTCCACCAGGAGATTGAGCTGTTCTGTCCGGCTCTCCGAGCTGTCAAGCTCGACCAGATCCATCATCAGCTCCAGGGCGCGCTTTTTATTGCCGGAAGCATATTCCGCCCGGATCCACAGGTCCAGGAGCCCGATGTCATCGGGACGGAGCGCGTGAGCACGGCAGAGCAGGGAACCCGCGTCCGAAAAGCTCTCCCTTCTCATGCACTGCAGTGCCTCGTTGAACAGGAGATCCGGCTGATATTTTGCGTTCAGATAATCGGTCAGCTCCGCTCCGCAGCCGGGGCAGGTCGTCTCTCCGGCGGGAATCGCAGCCGCACATAAAGGACAAAGCATTCTTTATCTCCTTTCCGTTTCTGGGAAGGTTCTTTGTTACAGCCTCGCATGAAATCCAAGATGTTTTTTCGCAAAAATGCGAAGCTTTATTATTTCGCGAAAACCCGGGTCTGACGGCGCGCGGCGGCGTGAATGCGCATTGGAATCGCCGTGCGCGTCGCTGCATGTACACGCCCTTTGAGGGGGCATGTACATGTAACGCCGGTTTTTATCCCGCATAAGTCTGTATCGATTACGGCGCTTTGGGCACGGGAATGTTCATCAGCTTGCCCGCGCTCTCCCAGCGTGGATACATCTCGCGGATCGCCTGCAGATGAGGCATGCACTCCTCATCGGAGGGCATAAAGCGGCAGGCGCTCTGGATATCCCGGCAGGTACGCATGTCTGCCTGGATGTAGGGATCAAACTCCTTTCGTGCCGCCGGAGGAACTGCCTTGCTCATCTGGTATTTACCGATGAGTTCCATAATCTGCTGGGAGAAGAAAGTGCATACCATCCACATGGGAGGTCTGTCCTGATTTCCGGGTCCGTGCGGGTCTTCTTTGAAAATCTCCCCGATCTCCTGCAGGGCTTTCCATGCGTTGGAAAGAGCTGCCTGGTCTTCATTGTCATAAGCCCGCATACCGGCTGAAGCAGCAGCGCGGATCTCCTTGGCAATATCACTGTTGCCTTTTTCATGCTCGCTGTTGATCTTTTCCAGTTCACGGACCTTCTGGTCAAATTCCTCTTTGGGAGGCTGAAGAGCGTTGGATTTGGGCGGCTCAATCCCGATCACGGTATCCAGTGCCTCTTCCGCTCTGACTGCGTCTCCGGCTTCAACCGCGTCCTGCAGATTTGCGGCCATACGGTTGAGCATCTTTTCCGCCACAACACGTTTGCCGGGTTCCGGGATCATGGCTATACGGGATCTTGCGGCAGCGATCGCGTTATCGACATCGTCCGAAGTAGGCAGCGCGGGTGCCGGGGAGGATTCCATCTCGATGGCGATCTTGTTGGTTCCGGCCTCCGCCATGACTGTAAAGCGGCTGGACCGGTCGCAGGAGATGGACAGCTTGATCTCTGTTCCGGGCGGCAGGGCTTTCTCAAAGTTCATCTGAATCTGCTTGAGCAGCTTTTTCTCCTCGAAGAAACGAAGGTGGACCGCATAAGGGTTATCTTCATTGATCATGAAGGTATAATCCTGCGAGCAGGGCAGCTGTGTTCCTTTTGTCATGAGCTTGACCAGTTTCAGTTCTCCGGTGAACTCATTGACGGTCTCGATGGAATAGTTGCGGGAGAGCACAACGGGAGGTGTGGTAATAGTGCCGGGAGCGGCATCAAATCCTGCCTCCAGCAGCACCTTGCCGCCCGCCATGAACGTGCAGGTGTAAGGCTCTTTTTCCTCTTCCGCCACCAGTTCCTCGAACAGGAAGGTGCCGTCCTCATTGACCATGTATTCCTTCTTGAAACCGCCTGCGGCGCGGGTGACTTTGGCGTAAATGCCGTCGGGAAGTTTTCCGCCTTCCGCCTGAAGGCTTCCCTCAACATTGCTGATACCGCCGTAGCCGACACCGGGGGCAAAGTGAGCCGTGACAGAGATGCTTTCGCCTCTTGCAGTCTCCATCTTTGTCTGCTGCTGTGTGCCGATAGAAGCGGCCGCGATGGCGGCTCCGTATCCGACAGCCATATCAGGCTCATCGATCAGAGGCTTGGGAAGCTTGGTGTGTACGGGCAGGGAGGGAGAAGTGAAGTTCTCTTCTATGATCTCCGCGACAAGCGGAATGTGGGTACTGCCGCCGACCAGGAGGACACCATCGATCATATCGAGGGTGATGTGGTGCTGGTCCTCAGCCTCCCGCAGGGCTTTGTGGCACTCCTCCAGAGTGCTCTCGATCAGGGGACGGATCAGATCCTCAAAATCATCGCGGCTGACCGTCGCTGCCAGATTGACCTTGGCTCCGCTCTTGTCCTCGAAAATACCGTCGGTAGACTCAAAAAATTCTTCCTGGGAGCTGAGTGCCTTCTTGATGATCTCCGCGCTGAGTTTCAGCCTGGTGAAACGGCGGCGGTCATCGTCGTCGCGGTTGATGTCCATATCTTCGAGGTCGTATCCTTCATCCGAATCCTGAAGCTCTTCCAGAAGATAGCGGGCCAGGGCATCGTCGAAGTTATCGCCGCCCAGATAGTTGTTGCCGGCAATACCCAGAACGAATGCGTCGCCCTCGTCCAGACGCACGATGGAGACGTCGAAAGTGCCTCCGCCCAGATCATAGACCATGAAGATTCCGTTATCAATTCCGTTTTTGAAGCAGTAGTACAGCGCCGCCGCTGTGGGCTCCTGCAGTGTGAATTCCACCTTCAGGCCGGCAAGCTCGCCGGCTTTTGTCGTATTTTCACGTGCGTTGGAGGCGAAATAGGCAGGAATGGTGATGACGGCACGGTCCACTACATAGTCCGCATATTCCGGAAAACCGTGGAGATAGCTTTCCATCTGAGCTTTCATCTCTTTGAGGACCTCCGCGGAGACCTCGATGGGGGAAAGGGTCAGGGGACCTGTGCTCACCCGGTAATTGGGATCGCCCATGTGGCTCTTGACCGAGACAATGGGTTCCGGCACTGTGCCGCGGCGGTTAAAGGCGATCTGGCCCGCGCGCACGCCCTTGGTCTTCCTGTCATAGACAATGACAGAAGGGAAAGTCTTGCGTCCTGCCTTATCCGTGCGGCAGACGATCGTCTTATTGTCATCTGCCATCATGGCAATGACACTGTTAGTGGTTCCGAGATCGATTCCTACACATTTGCTGATTGGCATAATTTATTCTCCTTCGTGTAAAATATAATCTCTGTGGTTATGAACCAGGTTCACAGACCCACTTATTTTCGGAAGCTTCGCATCGCTGCGCGAACCTCTTGAGGTTTCAATGAACATATCATCAGTTTCTGAATTTATATGATTTATACGGCTTTTGTCTTCAGGCAATTACAGTAATTAAGTAATCTCTGAAATAAACACTGTGCCGTGGAAAATCTCATTAAGATTCGCCCGAAAGCCAGCTGCTGATCCGGTCCAGGATCCTCCGGAAAAATCCGGCTTCCTCCTGGTCCTCTTCGTCATCAAAGTTCTCCTCGTCATCGATGTCTTTCCCGTCGTCGAAATCTTCCTCATCGTCGGAGTCTTCCTCGTCATCGAAGTACTCCTCTTCGCCGGAATCTCCCTCGTCGTCAAAGTACTCATCTTCATCGAAGTCTCCCTCGTCGTCGAAGTACTCCTCTTCGCCGGAGTCTGCTCCGTCATAGGAGTCCTCATCAACATAGGAGTTCTCATCGGGCTCAGCTGCCTGACTCTCATCGTCGATAGAATCACCAGCGGGTTCTTCTGCTGCTTCCGCTGTCTCAGCGGCTTCCTCAGCTGCTCCGGCAGCCTCTTCAGGCATTTCCTCAGGCTCTTCTGAGGCTGTTTCTTCTGCCGCTTCCGCCAGCTCTGCAGCTGCCCCGGCAGTCTCTTCAGAAGATTCTGCAGGCTCTTCAATCGAGGATTCTTCAGCATCTTCAG
>CACYTU010000098.1 GCA_902777355.1 uncultured Lachnospiraceae bacterium
CTGATCGGCAGCAAAAGCTATTTCTGCTCCAACCAGGACTGCCGCTTTGTCATCTGGAAAGACCTGGCCTTCCTCCGCTCCATGAAAAAGCAGGTCGATGACGATATGGCCTCGCAGCTCCTTACTAACGGCGAAGTGAAGGTCGATAACCTCTATTCCGCCAAGAAGGACAAATACTTCTCCGCAAAGCTGGTCATGGAGATCATTGACGACAAGCCCGAATACTCCCTGGAATTCCCGAAGCGGGATAAAAAGGGGAAAAAGAAGATGAAGAGCAAGTGGGAATAAACTCCTCAAACATAAAAACAGAAGAGACGAAAAACATAAAACAAATACTGCGAAAAATACAAAATAAAAGAGACGAAAAAGACAAAACAAAAACTACGAAAACCGTAAAATGAACCTTGCGAAAATGATAAAATCAAGATATGATGGCATTCAAAGGGCTGCGTACTTATCATACGAGACATAATACGGCGTCCCGGAGGACGTCAGCAAGTCGAGCATCTGCAGTAAAACTTGCTGCAGGGAGTAGGAGAATGCCATATGGAATATATCAGGAGGATTGTGGATCAGGAGATCGATAAAAGAATAAAGGCTTTCAATGCAATCAATATTATAGGCCCCAAGGGGAGCGGCAAGACCAGGACCGCTCAGGAGAGATGCAAGACAATCATTGAATTCCAGGATGAAGAGCGCCGCGATGGTTACCTGGCTGTTGCTGAAACGGCACCTCGACTGTTTTTCTCCAATGATAAGCCAATTCTTTTTGATGAATGGCAGGATGCCCCTAAAATCTGGGGGGCGATCAGAAAAGACTGTGATGATCATCCCGAAGCTGTAGGCGAGTATTATTTGACAGGTTCGACCAGCCGGAAAACAGATACACCTCATACTGGAACAGGAAGGATCAGTGAGCTCATCATGTATCCGATGACGTTATGGGAGACAGGAGAATCCAATGGTGCAGTCTCTCTGTCGAAGCTTTTTGATCATCCGGAGATTCCTCTGACAGGTGCATTTTCTCAGACAATACTTGAAGACCTGTTCTTTGCTGCTTGTCGCGGCGGGTGGCCGAGATGTCTGGCTATATCCGACCGGGAAGCAAAGCTTGAGATCGCAAAGGATTACTATAGGCAGATATACCAGAAGGATGCCAGTGCCATTGACGGAGTAAAAAGAAATCCGGAATGGGTGCGCACACTGTTGTGGTCATATGCGCGAAATATGGCCACTTTGGCAAAAAAAACAAGCATCTATGCTGATGTAAAGGCCACGCAGAATGTGACGGATGTAACGCTCTCATCATATATTTCTGTTTTGGAAAAACTGTTTGTCCTTCGCGATATTGACGCCTGGACACCGCAGATTCGTGCAAAAACAGCGATTCGTTCTGCAAAGAAGCACATTTTTGTTGATCCGTCCATCGGGATAGCAGCACTTGGACTGAGCCCTGCCTATTTCAACAACGATTTGGATCTTTTTGGCCATGTTTTTGAAAACATGGTGTTAAGAGATCTTCTGGTGTATGCGCAGGCTCACAATGCGAAGGTCATGCATTATAGCGATGACAGCGGTCTGGAGGCGGATGCTGTATATCAAATGGCCGATGGGCGTTATGCATTGATCGAGATAAAAACGGGCGCGAATGCAATTCCGGCAGCAGAGCAGGGTCTGTTGAAGTTCTATAGCCTCATTCAAGAACACAACCGCAAGGCCAAAGCAAATATCAATCATCCAAAACCAGTGTATAGGGAACCGTCTCTGTTGATTATCGTCTGTGCAAATGCGCCAATAGCATATACAACAGAAAATGGGGTTCACGTGATCCCTGTCGGCTGTCTTAAAGACTGAGCAAATTCTATTATAGGAATCGCTCCACGTTGGTGCCAGGCACCATAAACTTAAAACAGAATTCTCGCTTAGCAACGATTGAAATAAGGCTTGTTCCCTTTGACAGAGGAAAGGATTCCGGGTAGTGTAAAACAAAAAACTGAAATAAGGGAAATGAATCGAGAGTGATTATGGAACTTAGATACATAGAATTGAAGACGGGTTGGAACGACAACGGTCCGGCTTGGATCGGATTTGTCACAGAATCTCGCTCCGGAAAAATGGTCTACTTTAATGATCATGCTTTTCAGAGACAAAACGGGGAATACAGCAATTATATTGATGTGGAGACGCAGGAAGAATACTGGATTTCAGGAGTTAAGAAAAACGGGGAAGACAGGCACTGGGCCGGCGGAGGCATCATCACAATTGATAAAAAGGCTGTTGCTCTGTACCTGTCAATAACCGGAATGAAGGAGTTGCCGAAGAGCAGGTATAGAATTGAGAGTATTAAAGATGTGTTTCCTGTAGAGCGAATAAACGGATTGTTGAATGGGAAAATCATTGCTTCCAAGAAAGATAATATCTGATAAGAGGTTTTGTGGATGAGTATGGAAATGACGATAAAAGACAGAGCAATGCTGATCATTCAGGATATAGTAAAGGAAGAGGGCAATGATCCGGCACGGATTTTCCGGCGCATGGCACAGAAGGAATATATGAACATGCACGGACCGGAGCACCATGTTCTGGATGGAGCCTGTATCCTGACCGCTTACAGGAATGCCGGTGGAAAAATTGATCTGGAACAGGCGCTGAGTCAGATCCTGGTGCAGGGCCTGCGGATGCCGGGTGCCATGTGCGGACTCTGGGGAGTCTGTGGAGCGATTTCATCAATCGGGGCAGCACTTGCCATCATAGATGGAACCGGGCCACTCTCAGAGGACGGGACATGGGGAGAACATATGCGGTTCACTTCAGAAGCAATCAGCGCGCTCGGAGCGGTCAATGGCCCCAGATGCTGTAAGCGGGACGCGATGCTCGCTTTCCGCCACAGTGTCGAATACATTAACAGTCATTATGACGTCAAACTGGATTACAAATACCATCCCTGTGAATTCTCAGATCGGAACCGGCAGTGTATCCACGGTAGATGTCCTTTTTACAGAGAATGAGCAATTGCGGTAAGGATTTACTTTGACAGGAAGCTCATTTATAAGCCACTGAAAAACCAATTTAAGCAGAAGCATAGACAACTTCAAATAGAATACAAAAGTAATGTTGGCCCCGTCGGCACAGTTTCCCCTGTGCCCGCGGGGCTTTTTTTATTGGAGGAAATTAAAGAAGGATGGCAAAAATCAACGAAATAATGACCCTCATGGAGGAGACTGCCCGGCGGGCAAGCGCCTCGCCCAAAGACTGGATGAATTACCTGGACACGGCAGCGCGGCTATATCGCTATCCCTTCCGGGACGCACTCCTGATCCATGCCCAGCGGCCTGATGCTTTTGCCTGTGCCGAGCTGGATGTCTGGAACCGGAGCATGAGCCGCTGGGTCAACCGGGGAGCTAAAGGAATAGCTCTTATTGATGAGCGTGGAGACCAGCCCAGGCTCCGGTATGTCTTTGATATCCGCGACACGCACATGGTCCGGGGAGGAAGGACACCGTTTTTATGGAACCTGGAGGAAGAATACAGGGATCGTATGGTCGACCATCTGGTGGAGACTTACGGCCTGGAGGACCGGATGCCCATTGATCTTCTGGAAACCCTGCAGGAGATTGCATCGAGGTCAGCGCAGGAAGGAATAGATGATCTGTGGCGGGAAGCCCTGGATCAGTCTGCAGGCAGCTATCTGGAAGGCCTCCCTCCGGAAACGGTGAAGGCCGAGTTGGAATACATCCTCTATAGCAGCACGCTCTATACTCTGGCGACCCGGTGCGGCCTGGATGCGACACTTATCCTCGACGAGGCAGACTTTGCGGGGATCACGGATTACAACAGGCTGCAGGTCCTGAACGTACTTGGTGAAGGTACCCATCAGATGGCTGAGCCGGTCCTTATGGATATCGGCAGAACAGTCCGCAGATTTATTCTGGAAGACAGGGAAAAAGAGATCCTGGAAAACAGAAAAAAAGAGGTTGAGAATCAGGCAGTACAAGAGTATACTTCGTTAAACACACCGTCACGGGAAGCAGCTGAAGTTGAAGCCAGGGAAGAAGGAGGGCGTGTAAATGGAACTGACATATCACAGGAACGGCGATTACCTGTTCCCGAATCTGGTGATCGGGAAGATGGCGGAAGGGTCGGAAGAGCCGATCGGGAAATACGGGAGGCTGAGGAAGGCCTACCTGAAGGAACACAGGGGCGTGCATTATTCGGGCCTGCTGATAACAGGGAAGCTGGAGGAGCACCTGAGACAGGTGGACCGGGACGCGGAAGCGAGGCTGGACGAGATCGTGAACCAGCTCCTGATGAAGCATCCGGCGCCCGACAAAGCACAGGACCAGATGGGATGGGTGCAGCACATGAACCAGCTGAACCTGATCGCCGAGGAGACCGTCTTGGAGGAGTTGGTGTACAGCTGACAGACAGTACAGAAATTGAAGATGATCCTATGACCGAAGCGGAGGCCGAGATGGCCTCCGCTTTGTCGTTGCCGGAACTTCCTTCTGTCCCTGCACAGATCCGTGCGATCGAGGAGCGCCAGGCAGCCCTCTATGCGGGGGAGATCCCCATCGAGGCAGATGTGATTGATACCATCCTGCGGACCGGCAGCAACCAGGAGCGGAGCCAGCTCCGGATCATCTACGACTACATGGCAGATCCTTGGCGGCAAGGAGTACTCCGTCTGGTTCGATGAACTGGGCTTCCGGGTGGCGGAGGGCCACACGGTAAAAGACAACCTTATGAACAAGGTTTTCCTGTCCTGGGAGGATGTCGCCGGACGGATCGGAGAACTGCTGCGACAGGGTGAGTATGCACCTCAGGCCGTTTTGGACGCTGCCAGAGACAATGCCATGCTGGAGCATGCCCGCGTGCTCGCCTACATGGAAAGGGATCTTGCGGATGGAGTCAGCGAAATCGTCTTTGAAGACTCTTCTATCTTTCGGGGAGGTTTTCAGGATGTTGAAAAAAACGTGGCTTCCCGCCTGGCAGATCCTGCCTTTCTGGAAGACCTGTGCGACCGCCTGGAGGGTCTTGCCTTGGCCTATAAAGAAAACCCGGAGGTTATGCGGTTCAACTTCTACAAACCGGATCTTGTCGCCGCACAGTTCCGCAAGCTCAGGCAGGATGCTGTCCCCTATGCTGCCAGGGAAGGTTTCACATGGGAAACGGATCTGTCCACATTCATCACCCAGGATGAGATTGATAACTTCCTTTCTAACCATGCCGTCTATGAGGACGGTCGGCTTGCGATCTACTCTTTCTTCCTGACCCACGAGGACAGGAAAGAAAGGACGGATTTTCTGCGTGAACGCTATGGAACCGGTGGGCAGAGCCATGCCCTTTCCGGAGCGGATGATTCATTTGCGGACTACAACGGAAAAGGACTTACCTTGACAAGGGGAGACCTCACTGATCCCGCAAGCAAAGTTACACTGCGCTGGAACCAGGTCGAGCAGCGGATCGAACATCTCCTGGACAGGAACGAATACCTGAAGGCCTCGGATTATGCAAAAATGCCTGCCTATGAGCGCAGGCAAATGGCTTCCGAGATCGTATCCTTCTACAGCCGCCTTCCGGAGGAGGTTATGCGTCCATGGCCGGAGGGAACCGACCTGTACCATATCAGGGATGCGGTTTATGAAGGCATGGAAAAGGAAGGCGGCTTGGAAGAAATACTTGCCCGTATGGATGAAGTCCTGACTGCTCTTCCTGCTACCGAAGACCGGTACGAACAGAGAGCCGCTATCCTGACCACTCTCCACCAATACGCGGAGGGACTCTATACAATCTTTCCGCAAAAGGTGGAAACACAGGCGGATGTTGTTGGACGCGCAGAGCAGATGTCCCTGTTCAGCCTGGTAAATGGATGGGACGCGGAACCGGGCGGGGATAGTAATGGATTTGTCCAGATCCGTGAAGAGGATCTGCCCGAAGAATTCCAGGTGGATGCAGATGCTGCTGCCGATGTGCAGTCTGTGGATCCGGAGAAAGATGGCATTCAGGCTGAAGCAGCCGAAGCTGTTGATCCCTTCCCAAGCGAAGCTATCGAAACAGTCAGCGGTGAGGTCGTAGATTTCATAGAAACAGCTAGCGGTGAAGTTATCGTTGAACCGGCAGAAACCACAGCATCGCAGACATCTGCAATTGTCGCCGACCCCATCAATTACCGTATCACCAATGATAATCTTGGCGCAGGCTCCTCGAAAGAAAAGTTCCAAGCAAACCTGGAAGCGATCCGCACACTGAAAAGACTACAGGCGGAAAATGCACTGGCAACGCCCGCAGATCAGGAGATCCTTTCCGGTTATGTCGGCTGGGGAGGCCTTCCCCAGGCTTTTGATGAGAACAATGCTGCCTGGTCAGCCGAGTATGCGGAACTCAAGGAAATACTCACAGAGGAGGAATACCGTGCGGCGAGGGCCTCAACACTGAATGCCTTCTATACTCCGCCCATGGTGATTCGGAGCATGTTTGAGACACTGGAGCGGATGGGCCTTTCGGGAGGCAACGTTCTTGAGCCTTCCTGCGGCATCGGCAATTTTATGGGCATGGTTCCGGACAGCATGCAAGACATCCGGATGTACGGTGTGGAACTGGACGGGATCTCCGCAGGGATCGCAAGGCAGCTTTACCAGAAGAATCCCATCGTCGCCCAGGGGTTTGAGAAAACTCAGTTTCCGGACAGCTTCTTTGATGCTGTCATCGGGAACGTTCCTTTTGGAAACTACAAGCTGGCTGACCGCCGTTACGACCGCCAGAATTTCCTGATTCACGACTATTTCATCGCCAAGTCCCTGGATCTGGTGCGCCCGGGAGGCGTGGTGGCAGTGATCACCTCCAGCGGCACCATGGACAAGCACGGGAAATCGGTCCGCCAGTACATCGCTGCAAGGGCAGATCTTCTGGGAGCTGTCCGTCTCCCCAACAACGCATTCCGGCGAAATGCCGGTACGGATGTTGTGGCTGACATCCTTATTTTCCAGAAAAGAGACCGGGCAGTCCTGGAGATGCCGGAATGGACACACCTTTCCCAGACTCCGGACGGGCATGAGATCAACAGCTACTTTGCAATGCATCCCGAAATGGTCTTAGGGCGGCTTGAAAAGAAAAGCAATCAATTTGGCCAGGAGGAAATAACCGTACTTCCTTTTGAGGACAGAGACCTGGAAAGCAGCCTGCAGGAAGCTCTCGGCAAGATTGAAGGCAGCATTACCGAAGCTGAGATCACCGATGACGACCTTTTCCAGGAGTCTGCAGGGAGCATTCCGGCAGACCCGGCCGTCCGGAACTATTCTTTTACGGATGTGGAGGGCAAAATCTATTTCCGTGAAAATTCCCGGATGGAGCCTGTTGACCTGCCGGCGGTAACTTCCGACCGGATCCGCGGGATGATCGACCTGCGTGATACGACCCGCAGTCTCCTCGAGCTGCAGATGGAGGATGCAGATGATGCGTCCATACGAGCATTGCAGGAAAAGATGAGTTCAGACTACGACCGATTCCGGGATCACTTCGGTCTAATCAGCAGCACGGCGAACAAGCGGGCCTTTTCCCAGGATTCCTCCTACTGTCTCCTGTGCTCCCTCGAAATTCTGAATGAGCATGGGGAGTTGGAACGGAAAGCGGATATTTTCACCAAGAGGACGATCCGCCGGGCTGTGCCGGTCACATCCGTGGACACGGCCAGCGAGGCTCTGGCTGTCTCCATCGGAGAAAAAGCAAGGGTGGATCTAACCTACATGGAACAGCTCTGCGGGAAGGACAGGGATGAGATCATCCAGGATCTGAAGGGCATTATTTTTGAAAATCCATCGAATGGGAACTGGGAGACCTCGGATGAATACCTGTCCGGGAACGTCCGTGAGAAGCTGAAAACCGCGAAGGCTGCCGCGGAAGCAGATCCCCGTTTTTCGGTGAATGTAGAAGCCCTGGAAAAGGTCCAGCCCAGGAAGCTGGACGCCTCTGAGATCGAGGTGAGGCTGGGCGCGACCTGGATCGACCCTGAATACATCACGCAGTTCATGGGGGAGACATTCCACACGCCGAGGTACTTCCTGGGCAGTGAGATCTCGGTCAAATATGCCGCCATCACCGGCCAGTGGCAGGTGACCGGCAAGACCCGCGATCTTGGGAACACCATTGTCAGGAATACCTTTGGAACATCCCGTGTCAATGCTTACCGGCTTTTGGAGGATGCCCTGAACCTGCGGGATACCAAGATCTACGATATCATCCGGGACGAAACCGGCTCTGAGCGGCGCGTCCTCAACCGCCAGGAGACCATGCTGGCCCAGCAGAAGCAGGAACTGATCCGGGACACCTTCCGCGAGTGGATCTTCCAGGATATGGAACGCAGAGAAGACCTTGTCGCGAAGTACAATGAGATCTTCAACAGCGTGCGTCCACGGGAGTACGATGGCAGCCACATCCGATTTACGGGCATGACGCCTGAGATCACCCTCATGCAGCACCAGAAAAACGCTGTTGCCCATATTCTCTACGGGGATAACACCCTTTTGGCACACTGTGTAGGTGCTGGCAAGACATATCAGATGGTCGCCGCCGGTATGGAATCAAAAAGGCTTGGCCTCGCCCAGAAGTGCCTCTATGTCGTGCCCAACCACCTGACGGAGCAGTGGGGCGCGGACTTTCTTCGCCTGTACCCGGCGGCAAATATCCTTGTCGCAACGAAAAAAGACTTTGAACCTGCCAACCGGAAAAAGTTCTGCAGTAGGATAGCGACAGGGGATTATGACGCCATCATCATCGGCCACAGCCAGTTCGAGCGCATCCCGCTCTCCAGGGAAAGGCAGGCCGCTTCGATACAGGGACAGATTGATGATATAACCTCAGCGATCAATGAAGCCAAATATGAGCGCGGTGAGCGCTATACCATCAAACAAATGGAAAAAACCCGCCGCATGCTGGAAACGAGGCTGGCCAAACTCAATGACCAGACAAGGAAGGATGATGTAGTGACCTTTGAGCAGCTGGGCGTGGACAGGCTTTTTGTGGATGAAAGCCATTTTTACAAGAACCTGTTCTTGTACACGAAGATGCGCAATGTCGCAGGTATCTCCCAGACGGATGCGCAGAAGTCCAGCGACATGTTCATGAAATGTCAGTACCTGGACGAACTGACCGGTGGAAGGGGCGTTACCTTCGCCACGGGAACCCCGGTCTCCAACAGCATGGTCGAACTCTATACGGTCATGCGCTATTTACAATACGACACCCTACAGAGGATGGGCTTGGGGCACTTTGACTCCTGGGCGGCTTCTTTCGGGGAGACGGTGACAGCCATCGAGTTGTCGCCGGAAGGAACGGGCTACCGTGCGAAAACGCGGTTCGCCCGTTTTTTTAATCTTCCGGAACTGATCTCGGTCTTTAAGGAGACAGCGGATGTCCAGACAGCGGACATGCTCGATCTCCCGACACCGGAGGCTGAATACATCAATGAAGTCTTAAAACCCAGCCAAATCCAGAAGGACATGGTGGCATCCTTTGCGGAACGGGCAGAAAGAGTGCGGTCCGGCCGCCTGGATCCGTCCATCGACAACATGCTCCGGATTACCAACGACGGAAGAAAGTGCGCCCTGGACCAGCGTCTGATCAACGACATGCTTCCGGATGATCCCGGAAGCAAGGTCAACTGCTGCGTGAAGAATGTCTTCAATGTCTGGGAGGAGACAAAAAAAGACCGCCTGACCCAGCTGGTCTTCTGCGACCTGTCAACGCCGAAAGCGGACGGGAGCTTTAATGTATACGATGATATCCGGAACAAGCTTGTCGCCATGGGAATCCCGAAAGAAGAAGTCGTCTTCATCCATGAGGCGAATACGGAGGCAAGGAAGGCCGAACTCTTTGCCAAAGTACGCTCCGGCCAGGTGCGTGTCCTTCTTGGTTCTACTCCCAAACTGGGAGCCGGCACCAACGTGCAGGATAAGCTGATCGCTCTCCACCATCTGGACTGCCCATGGAAACCGTCCGACCTGGAACAGCAGGAAGGACGGATCCTCCGCCAGGGCAACCATAACCCCAAGGTGAAGATTTTCCGGTATGTCACAGAAGGGACTTTCGACAGTTATCTCTGGCAGATGTTGGAAAACAAGCAGAAGTTCATCTCCCAGATCATGACCAGCAAGTCCCCGGTTCGGGCCTGCGAGGACGTGGATGAGGCTGTACTCAATTATGCGGAGATTAAAGCGCTCTGTACCGGCAACCCGCACATCAGGGAAAAGATGGATCTCGACATCCAGGTATCGAAGCTGAAGCTCTTAAAAGCCAACCACACAGCTCAGAAATACCGTCTGGAGACAGACATCGCAAGGACCTACCCCCAGCAGATCGCTGCTGTTAAAGAGCGGATAGCGGGACTTACAGCAGACCAGAAGACATACGCGGCTTTTCACCAATCTAAAGTACCTAAAAACGAAGATTTTGAAATGAAAGTAGGCGGGACTTCCTACACGGATAAAAAAGAGGCGGGAACTGCTCTTCTCGAAGCCTGCAGCGCCCTGCGCATGGCAAGTGCATCCGGAAAGGCTGCTGACTACATGGGTTTCTCAATAGATGCCGGTTTTGACACCTTTTCACAGAAGTTTATCTTAACTGTCCGGGGTAGATGCAGTTATCCCATCGAAGCAGGAAAAGATCCCTATGGCATCATTCAGAGAATAAATAATGTCCTGGGAAGTATTGACAGCCAGCTGGAGGGAGCACAACGCAAATTAGAAACCCTGCAGGATCAGCTGGAAACTGCCCGTGAGCAGGTGGAGAAACCCTTTGAAAACGAGGCAGAACTCGCTGAGAAGATGGAGCGTCTGGCAGAACTCAACGCCCTTCTTAACATTGACGAACATGGAAGCATGGATGCTGTCGGTATCGATGAGGTGACTGTGGAGAGTGCGGAGGAAGATCCGGAAGCAGTTTCGGATGAAAAAGGCCTTCGTAATGCCAGAGAGAACGAAATGGGACGGAAGGAGGAAAGAGTCACAATACGGCACGGCCTGGCTGCTGCACCTGCAGTCCCGTATCCCATAAGCATGGCCAAACGGCTG
>CACYTU010000099.1 GCA_902777355.1 uncultured Lachnospiraceae bacterium
CTTTCAAGATGCCGTCATATCTTTTAAAGCAAGGGGTGCCCTGCCAGGTGTTGCGCTGAAATCTTACACTTGACAAAAGGTCACTTCATATCAGTAACGTGCTCACTCAGAATGATGACAGAGCAGTATCTGCCGTCTCATGGATATCCCGGGGAATGTTCCACTGCAGACAGCCTCGCGTTTCTCAAATGATCCCCTCCGCAGGTATAGACAGATTCTCTGAGTCAGCGATGACCACCTCGCATTTTTCAGATGATTCCCTCCACAGATACTGACAGGTTTTCTGTGTCAGTGTTGAAATACACTTTCAAAAAATGCCTTTATCTTTTCCTGTTTCTCCTCCTCGATCCCGTCAAACCGGACACCTGACAGCGGGCACGAATCCTTTCTGATTATTTCCACAGGAATCCCAGCCTCCTCCAGCTCCTGAAGAAAGGCTTCAAAAAACACTTCCGACAAAAAGCTCTGCGCAAACACCAGGCAAAAGCTGCCGTTAATACATGCTATTTCAATCTGGACGTCGAAGGCATCCGGTTCCGACAGGTAAAAAATTTCCCGGATATAAGGATCCAACGGCCCAAAGGTTCTCAGGTTGGGATAAGAGACATTGGCTGTTCCTCTTGGTAAAAAATCAAGGGCAAGATCAGTCATCACAGGCCTTAAAGGCAGAGGCAGTATGTCCAACATGTCAGCCCCGCTCTGCATGTTTTTCACATAATTCATAGAATTCTCGGGCTGTACCTGCAGCATGAGCTGCCCCCGGGCGATCGTACACATTTTTTCCAGGCTCTCATTTTCTCTGTTTTTGGGAAAATCCAGATAAACTACGTCTGAAAGAAGGTGGTAACTGTCATAATTGCCCAGGACAGCTTTATGATTGACTGTAACACCGATCAAAACCGTCTTATCAGATTCCGGATCCATCCGTCTCACTGCTTTTGCCAGCAGAACAGCCAAGAGCACATTGGGACTTGCGTCACTCTCCTGACAAATCTCCATCGTCTTCGCTTCCGGAATCTTCAGGAAGATATTTTTCCCCTTCTTCAGCTTATCCGCCAGTTTGTCATGGATGTCGTAATAGTCGGATGTAACTTTCTTCGTATAAAAAGGCTCAGGTACGGCATCCAGATCCAGCGAGGGGAAAGGATCACCGGTTTCATTTTCAGAAATAGGATCACCGGGAAGATGAAAACCGGCCGGATCAAACCTCAGGCCCGTCTTCCTTGACAGATATAAGTACAGCACACTTTTAAAATAGGGAATCGCCCCGGACCCGTCCGAAATAACATGTGACATCTCAATCGCGAACGCATTTCCTTCGTATTTGAAGGCGGTCATATGATAGTTTACTTCCTTCGAATGAAGAAATGTCGGTTCCCATGTATTGCGGACTGTCATCGGCAGCGGATTGGGGACAGCTATCATTTTATTGCCTGAGATTTCAGCGCGCACATAAAAATACGGGAAACGTTCCCTCAGGCTTTCAGCAACCTGGCTGAGAAGCTCTCCGTCCACCGGTTCCTGAAGAACCGCCATAATCCCCATGTTGCTTGGGTGTCTGGAAGTGCTGGCAAAAAGCATCGGCTCATAGTATTTGGCCATAACTCAATCCTTTCTAACTCGCTGCACACTGCTGCATACAGACCGCTCAAACCCTGGCGGTGCAAGGCAAACAGTTCCTTAAGCCATCCATCATCGACAGGCATAAGGAACTGTCACTATACTAATTAGTTCCTGAGAGATTCATTAGTCCGGAGATTAAATGGTTCCTGAGAGAATTCCACTATTACCGGATTTGATTCCCGGAATCAGTTCCCGGGGATCAGTTCTTAAACTTTTTTCCAGTGGAGGCGCCGCCGTCTATCAATACATCGACGCCGCTCAGATATCCGTTTCTGGGATCCGCGATCGTGGCGATGGCAAAGCCCAGTTCCTCAGCTTTGCCCATTCTGTGCTCACAGGATCTCTCGATCATCTGCTTGGCAAAATCAGACTGCTCCACTTCTTTCGTTCCCATATCTGTCTCGATCAGACCGGGGCTGACGGAGACCACACGGATCCCCTTCGGGCCATATTCATGAGCGCATTTCTGGGCATACCACACGACAAAATTCTTGCTCAGACAATATGCCAGACCGGACCTGTTGTAGTCATCACCTGCAAGGTTCGACTCGCCGATCATATGCCTGACAAAAGCGTCTTCCTTATACTCTGCTTCTTCGAAAATCTGATGCTTAATAAGGAGACCAGGTGCTTCATAGGCGGAACTGGACGCAACGTCCACTATGACGCCGCCATCCTTCATATATTTATAGAATTCCATATTGACATTCTTCGTTCCCACGGCATTGACCATAATGATCTTTTCCGCGTCTGCCATTGTGGGTGACAGTCCTGCGGCATGAATCACGGTCTTGATGGTTCCCAGGCTGTCGGCAAACAGGCACAGTTCATGCACGTCTTTCCTGATGGAGACATCGCAGGCAATCAGATGGACCTGGTGCCCCTCGGCCTCAAGCTGTGCTTTTGCATTCTCGAGCTTGGAAACTGTTCTGCCGGTTAATACCAGGATCACATCCTTGTCAATATTTCTGGCGGTCTCCAGCCCCATGCCGCTTCCGCCGCCGGTAATCACACATACATTCGCCATTATTCTTCTCCTTCTCTTCTCACAGCGTTTTTCTGTCAGCTTTTTCTGTCGGCAATTTTCATGTCGAAACTGTACATGAAACTCCATAAAAATATTAATGTCAAAGTATTTTCATTTAAGTCCATGTATCCGGCAGTTGGCGTCTCTGCCTTATTCTTCTTCCTTTTTAATAATCCCTTCAGCCAAAAGCCACTCAAGCATATCGTGCAGTGTCTCCTCATAGGATCTGGTCGAGTAGCCGAGCTCTTCTTTGGCCTTTGTGGAATCAAACTGATTATTACGCGTCAGGTTGTAAACATTAAATGAAGTGAGGACAGGCTTTTCGCCTTTCTTTTCCGCGATTCTCTCCATCAGGAAGCTCATGATATTAGCCGCGACCGGAGGAATGAAAACCTTAACTTTTGTGCCTTCGCTGTTCTCAGTAATCATACGGCAGAAATCTTTGAATGAGATGACTTCATTTGCAAGGATATAACACTCCCCGCATCTTCCTTTCTCAGCCGCCTTGATAATGGCATCAGCCAGATCTCTCACATCACAGATATTAAAGCTGCCGTCTATTCCTGCAGGCAGCTCGCCGCTGATAATTTTTATCACATTCTGCATGATCTCACCAAGAGCGTAGTCGCCGGGGCCCATTATTCCGCTGGGATGAACGATGCAGGCATTCAGTCCCTTATGGTGGCAGGCATCCAGGACTTCCTGTGTGGCATGCGCTTTACTCATGGAATAGCAGCCCAGGACCTTGGTCTCATCAAAATAATCAATTTCCTTGATTGGTGTCCCTTTGGGAAGTTCCGGGATTGCCCCCGTACTGGAGCAATAGACCAGTTTTTTCACGCCGGGAGTACTCAGGCACAGGTCAATGATATTCTTTGTGCCTCCTACATTCACATCGATGACCTTCTGGTTGAAGTCCGGACTGGATGTGACGATGCTGGCGATGTGAAGAACGATAGCCTCCCATCCTTCGGGAATATCAAAAAACGGTTTCAGGCTCTCCGCATTCGAAAGGTCGCCTTCTACAATCTCCGCTTCCTCCGGGACAAAAACTTTGACAGGGTCATTGGGCAGAATAAATACCCTCACTTTGTTTCCCTGCTCAACCAGCTGGCGGCATACGGTGCCGCCAAGGAAGCCTGCAGCTCCGGTAACCAGATAAAGAATATTTTTGTTTTCTTCATTTGACATAGTTTGATACCCCTTTCCGTAAAAATGTAGAATGAACAGCAGATCTGACTTATCAGATCCGCCTTTGTGAACGCCATCACATAGCCACAAGTGCAGTGTTCCTGTAAAGACAGCTATTGAGGTTTTTTTATATCCAGCGCACTGTGCCAGTCCGCAAAACGGGATATGGTATCAGCGTGCCGCTCTAGCTGTTCCCGGGTGAAGCCAAGGAAAAACGGCTCATAAAAAAGGGCCCAGACACTGTAAGTAAGAGCGTGCAGCTCCTCCGCCGTTATTTCCTTCCCTGCCAGTCCCCTCCGTCGTGCCTCCTGGTAGTATTTATAATCCAGGGCATTCATTTTTTCAGTCCAGTCCTGATGAAAATTCTCATATCTGGTTCCCGAAGAACAGCGGATAAGCAGCGTAAAGCCTTCCTTATGATCATATAAAAACCGCAGCCATCTCCTGTTGGTCTCAGGTGCCAGTGAAAAAGAATCAAACAGTTCCCGATCCGTAAGGCCCGTAAGGTCAGTATTCCCGATTCCGGAAACATACTCCGTCATATCCTTAACCGTACTCTCCACAAGCGCGGAAAACAGTTCTTCCTTTCCGTTATAACGCTTGTACAGGGCTCCTGTGGTCACACCGGCCGCTTTACAGATTTGCGCAAGCGATGCCTTATCAAAGCCCTTCTTCAAAAATTCATCCTTCGCCGCAGAAAGCAGACGCGGATCAATACTCCTGTCAGGTACAGACATAATGCAGGTTCCTCCCGGACTGATAATCTAATTATCAGTATATTATCTGAACAGGTCAAAGTCAAACCTTGCCATAATCTTAACGCAGCCCGGGCAGGTGTTCATATGACCTTGACCTGGCCCGGGCAGGTGCTCCGGCATATCTGTGTCCGCGCCTTCCGGCATTCCTTGACACACTTATACCATATGATTTAAGGTACAAACAGAAACTCCACCAGGCAGAGACGGCCCTGCCGTCCCCTGCCCCATGCCGGCCCGTGTCCGCCTCAACGAGGAAAAGTACATAACGCGGGCAGTGTCATAGTAATCATGCACCGATGCCGCGTCACCGGGCAGCATACTACGGAAAGAGGATACAATGAGTTATTTGATCAAAGATACTACCGTAGAAGAACGCCGCAGAATCGTAGAAGAATCGCTTGGGAATCTGAGCGGCGCATGTGATGGATGTTCTCAGAGGGTGGCTGACATGTACGATGCCTATATCCGCGGCGAGATGGAATTGCGGGACATCAACATGGCATTCAGCACACGTTATGTCAAGGGTTCCATGGACAGGGAGCCTCGTTCATCCTGCCAGATGTGAACATATGAGAACCGGGCAGGGGCAGCCCCGCTTCCCTCTGCCCTTCCCAAGCCGGCCCGCGTCCGCCGCAAGACGGAAAAACACATTGCGCGGGACGTGTAATAAAATAGCAGAGGCAGCCTGCCGCCATCTGCCACCGACCGGCCCGCGTCCGCCGCAAGGCGGAAAAACACATTGCGCGGGACATGTCATAAAAGAAACCCTGTACCGCGGAGCTTTTTCCACAGCACAGGGCTTCTTATCTTCTTTATTTTTCTATATTGTATTCAATCTTATTTCTTTTATATCGCTTCGGTTCTCCTTACTTCTATATTGTATTGATCGTTTTGGCTCTCCTTGTTCTCTCTTGTGACTTTCAATCAGTCTGTCCTGTGGCACAAACATGCGGAGTGATACACCGGAGTTTCTGTTTATGAACGGCAAAGAACACTCCACTGGCCAAATGTATATTCCGCGCCGTTTCCCAGCATGTTCTCAAACGGTTGTCCACATGCTGTTCCGGCGCAGACCCGGTCCATTCCCCAAAGCATGACATCGGTATCCGGGATCATGAGCGGACTGTATGCGCAGTGTCCATGGTAAATCCGTTCAACACCGGCTTCCTTCAGTATTTGTACGGCGCGCCTCATTGAGTCCCGGCAGATTTCCGGAGGCAGTGATTCTTTCAGGAAAAGCCACAGATGTTCAATAATCGCGTCCCCTGCGAAGCAAAGCTTTTCATCCCGGTCGACCAGCATGATGCTGCCCGCAGTATGGCCGGGTACCTCAATGACCTCCAGCCTTTTCTCTCCCAGGTCAATCACATGTCCTTCCCGGATACTGTCTGCTACCGGGAAGCGGACAGTGGACAGATCCAGGTCCCTGAGATATTGGCCATAGGCTTCTCTTACCCAGTCCCGGGAAACCAGCTTCTCAAATCCGTCAACGGCCTCCTGATAAAGCGCCTGATCCGCCGGATGGATCATTGCATGTTCAAACCAGCGATTGCCAAATACATGATCGATATGCCCGTGCGTATTGATCACTGATACCGGAAGTCCTGTCAGTTCAGCAGTCAGTTCCTTCAGATCTGTCAACCCGTAGGCTGTATCGATCAGACAGGCCTTTTCGCTGCCGCATACCAGATACATGGTCGCTTCCAATCGCTCGTTTATCTTCCAGATATCGTAAGGACCCTTCGAAATCTTCTCGATGTTATAAATATCTCTGTAGATTGCCATTTTCCATTCTCCGACCCTTAACATTCAGTGTTTTTGACAAGTTGATACCGCCCAAAACTGCTCTCCTTGCTTGTCTGTGAGTTGCTCTGTATACTGTCTTTTAATAAAAAAGAAAGCGGGTTCCA
>CACYTU010000100.1 GCA_902777355.1 uncultured Lachnospiraceae bacterium
CAGGCTGTATGGTGGAGAGGCAGTCCGAACCCCGAAAGGGGAACCAGCCGCAAGGCTGGCAGTAGGAAGCACGCGACTTAAGTCGTGTGAGGCTTCACTATGTTGATGCGAAGAGAGCAAGGAAACTGTACAACAAGCAGCCGCATGGTGAACGGACGGAAGAGCAGCTATATGAGGCTGTAAAAGCTATGTATGAGCAGAACCCGAAGGAGCGGAAGAAACTGCTGGATACTGCCCCATTGGAAATTATATTTGATACCACCGGCAGTCACGATAATGTCTTCGGACGGTGCCGGTGTAAAGACTGCCTGGGTAAGGAGTACCGGAACCTGTATGGCAAGGTGCTGATGCAGGTACGAGGTGAATTGCAATGCTCTGAGTTTCAGGAATAGTGATAATTGACAGTTCCACCCTACCGAAACCAGACCCCACTAAACTTTGGAGACCCCGCTTTTTTTGTGCTGAGAGGATGGAAAAAGAAAAGACATCGGACAATAGGGGTCATATGAGATTTTTTGATTACAGCAGGCTTGCAGAACAAGCCTGAGAAGGCGTTCCAGGCAACAGGCCGGCAGCAGCCGGCAGCAGGGACAGCAGGTTTTGATATAATATCGGTCAAATGTATCGCATATATCGTGAATATCTGGTATGATAAACACAGGCTATTGATTTAATGCAGTGTCTGTATAGCTCAAATAGGTGTGTCAATCGCAATCATTATCAGAATGAGGAGAAGAAGAATGCAATTCATACGTTTTATTCTTGCCCTTGTCCCGATCATTTGGCTCATGGTCGCGCTTAGCGTCCTGAAACTGCCGGGTTTTCTTGCCTGCATCATCACAGTCGTTATTACAGCATTCGAATCAATCTGCATCTGGCATTTCAGTTCCGCTAATATGCTCACAGCAGCACTTGAGGGCGCACTGAACGCTCTATGGCCAATCTGTCTCGTCATTGTCGCAGCATTATATACTTATGTTCTCACGCTTGAGACCGGCGCTATGGAAAAGATCAAAAAAATGCTTGCAGGCGTCTCCGCGGACCAGCGCGTGCTCGCTCTTTTGATCGCATGGGGATTCGGCCATTTTATGGAAGGAATGGCGGGGTTCGGGACCGCAGTTGCTATTCCTGCAGGCATCCTGATCGCGCTGGGAATGGAACCGGTTCCTGTCGTCGTCGGATGCCTTGTTGTCAATTCTATGCCCACAGCTTTCGGGTCTGTAGGCGTTCCTATCGCGACCATTTCTGCAATCACAGGACTTTCTCCGGTCGAGATTTCGGCGAACACAGCCAAGATCGAAGTGCTCATTTTTTTCATGCTTCCCTTCTTCCTGGTGTTTATTGTAGGCAATGGATTCAAAGCATTTAAAGGCATAACCGAAATGATCGTTGTAGCCGCAGTATCATATATCGTTCCGATGCTTATTTTCGCGAACTATGTCGGACCGGAACTTCCCAATATCGTCGGTGCAATCTGCAGCATGATCAGTATTGTGGTCTTTGCCAGAAAAAGAAGAAGAGAGGTGCCGGAGGAATATCTGGCCAGAGGAGCAGTCTCTCCAGACAGCTCCTCTAAACCCCTCAGCCGTCAGGAAGCCCTGATCGCGTGGGCGCCCTTCCTGCTGATATTTGTCCTTCTTGTACTGACAAGCCTTGTTCCTTTCATCAAGCAGCCTCTGTCATCGATCAGGAGCAGTTTCCACATTTACGCCGGAGACCCTGAGTCGAAGCTGACCTTTGTCTGGATCAATACACCGGGCGTGATCATCCTTATTTCTGCAGTGATCGGAGGACTGATCCAGGGGGCGACTCCCCTCAAGCTGTTACATATATTTGGGAGAACAGTGAGGACCAATGTCAGGACCTTTGTGACGATCATGTGTGTTCTGGGCACAGCCAAAATTATGAGCTATTCTGGAATGACATCGGATATGGCCGCATTCCTTGTAGCAGTGACCGGGTCATATTATCCGCTGATTCCTCCTCTGATCGGTACGCTCGGCGGTTTCGTTACGGGAAGCGGTACTTCGACCTGCGTCCTTTTCGGACCTATGCAGGTGCAGACGGCAAAAGCGATCGGAGCCGATCCGTCCTGGCTGATCGCAGCCAATACCTGCGGAGCAGGCATCGGCAAAATGATCTCTCCACAGGGAATCGCGATCGGTGCAGCCAGCGCCGGGCTGAGTGGTTCGGAGAGCAGGCTCATGGCCAGCGTAATGAAATACTGCATTCTGTTTGTTGTGATCGCGGGAGTGCTCAGTTACTTTCTTCAGTAATATTCATAAAAGAAAGTATTGCCTGAATCGTGGGGGAATTTTTCTCAGTACTGCTGACACATAATTTAGTATTACTGACACCTGATTCAGTACTACTGATACATAATAAATAGAAGAAGGCTGAAAAGCATGTAAATCATATAGATAAAGATGTTCCCGCCATCCGGGCAGTTTCTGCTCCGGGCGGCGGGAACCTTTTTTCCTGTCTTTTCTTGTTTTAGGGAACATTAAACTCTATAAAAGACTTCAGACGGTACTCCTGTATCTTCTGTGTGATTTCACTTTATAATCTTTACAGATTTTACCGCGCTCCAGGCAGACCAGTATTTCACATTAGCAACGGTTTTGTATGTCCGTATCCTCACATAGCAGGTCTGTCCTTTTGCCAGGCCGCCGATTACTTTGGAGATGGTCCCGGAGCCTGTGACCGTCACACTCTTGTTCCCTGACCTGAAAGTCTTATCTGTGCTGTACTGGATCTGATAACCTGTGGCAGCGGCATTCCTGCCCCATTTGACGGTCATCTTCTTCGAAGCACTGTTGACCACCGAGCTGACAGCCGGTCTTGCCAGGCGATAGATCACACGGCTCCTGGATAGAGTGCTGTCCCCTGTGGTTCCTTTCGCAACCACCTTATAAGTGTATTTTGTGCCGTTGGTGTTGGCTTTTGCATCGGTATAAGTGACCGCGCTGCTGCCGGAGATGGTCTTTATCAGTTTCGATCCGCGATAGACTTTGTACCCGTTCGCCCCGGTGACCTTTTTCCATGTGAGGCGGATCCCTGCTGCCTGGTTGGCGGCAGTGATCGGCTCTGTTGCTGCAGGCACGACTTTGATTGTGACAGTCTTTGAGGCCTCCTTGTAGTTTGCAGCCGCAGCAGATGTCGCGGTGATCCTGACAGTGCCGACCTTCTTGGCTGTTACTCTGCCGGCAGATGTTACCGTGGCGACAGCGGTGTCAGAAGACTTATAAGACTTCTTCCCCTTAGCCCCCGTTATGGATACTGTCGCCGTTTTTCCGACTGCCACAGTAGTGGGAGAGGCTTTCACCGTGATGGTCTGTCCCGCCTTCCCAATGTTAAATGTGGCCTTCTTTGTCCCGGAATAGCTGCCCCTGCCGGTGATTGTCACCGTCGCTGTGCCTGCGTTTATATTATTTGCATAGGAGACGGTATAGTCCGTGCCTGCCTTCAGTGTTCCGGAACCGACTTTTACCACAGGTGTCTGGGGTCCTGGTGACGGAGCCCCGGTAATTTCCCTTTCCCGTGATGGTAATCCGTGCGGTGCCGGCATGGAGATTGTCCTCATAGGAGACAATATAGTCTGTGCCTTCCACAAGGGTTCTGAGGCCGATCCTTACGACCGGTGTCTGCGTGACAGCGCTTCCGGAGTAACTTTTGTCCCGAATCCCGGAAACGGATGCATTATTTTCGGAAATGGTCATTGCCGTCCGGAAAAAGGCAGTATCCGCAAACGCCTCCTTGAAGGCAAAATTGTTGGTCATCAGGCCCCAGTGCGCCCCGGCTTCGCCTTCTTCCGTCAGGCCTTTCCAGGGTTCATCGACGGCATCGAACCACAGGACCTGGGTTCCCGTCGACAGGGACCACTCCCTCACTTCGGAGAAATAGCGCGCCGCGGAATTTCCTCCCGGTACCGCATTGCCCTTTGTCTGTCCGGCGGTCGGCCAGCCAGTCTCGGAGACGATGATCTGCTTGCTGCGCGCGGCAGCCTGCAGCGATTCCATTGACCGGGCAAAGGACTCTGACGCCTCATCGATGCTCTCACCGCCCCAGTAGGGGTAGCAGTTGGGCATCAACAGGTCGCAGGCGTTCCTGACCGCTGCGCTGCCGAGCAGAATGTCCCAGCTGTCCGCCGTCGTAACGGGGATATCCTCAGGAATCTGACTGCGGACATAGCGGATTTTTTCAATCAGGGCCTCTGCTGTCAGATCCCCGCGCAGCAGCGTCTCACTGCCGACGCAGGCAGCCTGCACATAACCGTTGTTGCAGTTATCGATCAGGGCGTCCAGCTCTGTCTGGTTTGCCTGTCTGTTTTCTTCCGTGTCATCTCTGGTCAGCCATGCTGTCCCGACGATAGAAAAGCCCATATCATGCGCGGTGCCGTAAGCTTTCTGCACCTCTCCGCCGGAGCTGTAGAAGCGCACTGTGTCCGCAAAGCCCGCGACTGCCTCCAGCTGCCCCAGGATGGTCTCCATGGACAGAGGCCCGCCGGGCTGGCTGCCGTTTTTGGTATAAAAGCCGACGTCCACCGCGATGGTCTGTGCCGAGACGGGAAGTACCTGCCGGAAGGCGGGGCGGATCTCAGGCGCCTCCCGGTCGGGAGAAACCGTGACATCCCCTTCTGCTGTGCGCGTGATCAGCACATAGTCGACTGCCTGACTGAGGGCGTCATAAAAACCGTGCAGGGAAGGCTGGTACTCCGATGGAAGCAGGAGAAGGTGCAGAACCTTCGCGTTGAGGTCACCGCTTCCGCCGGTGATGAAATTGTCACTGAAAGATCCGTCTTCACCGATCTCGAAATAAGGTTTGGCCTGCGTGGGCTTGACCCAGTATTCCCCATTCTCCGTCAGCTGCAGATACATGGTGACTTTGTAGGCAGAAGGATCAAAAACACTGCCATCCATGTCCTCCGGCATGAAAACGACGCCGGACAGATTTCGTCTCTCCCCGCAGGCGGGTACATCTGTCAGGGCAATCACCGGATGTTCAGCCGCTGCATTTGCGGGATCTTCCGCCATGATCTCATCATCCTCTGCGGGGAGTGTCGACTCAATGATTTCTCCGGCTTCCACCCCGGATTTTCCCGTTGTCTCTGCGGGATCCACCCCGGATTTCTCAGTCGTTTCCGCGGAATCGTCAGCGGTTTCCGCGGAATTTTCTGTGGGAATCTCTGCTGAAACCTCTGAATTGTCAGCAGAATCCTCCCCGGACAGGTCCGCAGCATCCATGGATTCCTCCGCGGAACCCTCTGCGGCCTCCATGGAATTCTCTGTTGGAATCTCTGTGGAAACCTCTGAATTGCCGGCAGAATCCTCCCCGGACAGGTCCGCAGCTTCCGGGGATTCCTGCGTGGGATCCTCTGCGGCCTCTGTGGAATCTCCTGCAGACCATTCTGCAGTTTCCGGAGATTCCTCCGCGGGATACTCAGTGGCGGAATCTGCAGGAGCCTCTGAAAGGCTGGCGCCAGTGTCCTCTCCGGAAATATCTTCGGGATTCTCTCCTGTATCATCCACATTTGCCAAAATGTCTTCTGCAGGGGCTTCTACAGAATCATATCCTGTACTATAATCTTCCATAGAAATATACGGGAAATCATTCATGGAATCTGCCGCAGAGCCTTCCGAAGGAATATCCGATGTATCATTCACGGAGCCTGCCTCAGGGCCTTCCGCAGAAATAGTCGATGGATCATCCACGGAGCCTGACGCAGGGTCTTCCGTGAAAACATCCCCGGAATCTTCCATAGCGTACTCAGACAGCATTTCCGCAGGTCTGGCCGAGGCGTTTTCCGAAGAAATATTTTCGGGATCAGCGGGGGAGAGATCCTGCGCCCATGGTATTTCGGATTCTGCAGCCAGGGCTGTCGACGGCATAATCTCCGCCGCGAGCACTGCCGCCAGTACAACAGCAAAGAGCAGGCTTGGTCCTTTTTTCTTTTTCATATCCACCTCCTAACCCGGATCAACCGGAATCAATGTTTACGAAGCGTTGAGAAATACGCAGGGAATCATTTGCAGAGTCCTGGTTTGTGAACTCCTGACCTGCATAAAGAGAAATATGGGGATGTGTATCCCACGACTGGAGCCACGGGTATTGCGCGATGAAGAATAATGATATACGCGTCTCCATGATTTGAAAAATCAGCCGGCGCATTTCGTGACTTCAGTCAGAAGTCACCTGGATTTTAAACCTGGTACCCGCTGATTCAGCCCTCATGACTGCTTTATTGAGTAAAGTTTACTACAGCACGCTGATTTTCTTCTATATACCTGTAGTATAAAAATTGTAAAGAAGAACGACTGTTATCTGTTCAGACCACCTCGAATTCAACGTGTTTCTGCGCGGCTTTCAGCGCAAAAACCGGAGTCTGACGGCGAAAATAACACTGCTTTGCATTGTGGAATGGGATTTTCGCAAGTTACTTCTACGCCCTCGAGAGGGCGTGAACAGAACAACTGACTAGTATGATGCCATTGATAGAGATGCCGGAGAAGTTCAGGAGTGAAGGCTTCTTCGACATTGTACCCAAAGACCGATAGAGAGAGATCCAGATTTACGGAGATGTAAGAAATCATGGAATTTTGTGTTGATAACGGGATATTGTGGGACTTTAAAGATGAGGAATGTCATACCAGAATCATCATTCCCCATGGGGTCAGAGTGATTGGGGAAGCCGCCTTTGCGGACAATGAATTCCTTTACCATGTAGTTATTCCCGATACAGTGGAAAGAATCGAACGGGATGCCTTTCTGAACTGCAGCTCGCTTTCATGGGTGCTGATTCCTGACAGCGTAAAGTATATCGGTCCCTATGCCTTTGCGGACTGCAGGGATCTCAGAAGTATAACCATACCTGAATCTGTTACGGAGATCGATCCTTCTGCTTTCTGGATCCATAAAGACTGGGATGAATACCTTACCGGAGGTCCTTACTATATTTATGGGAAACGGGGCAGCCAGGCAGAACTCTTCGCAAAGATGCATCCATTTATCTTCAAAGAGAATATTGAGGATGAACACAGGGTGTGAACATATTGTTTCACCATGAAAAGGTGTCACAAACCTTTAAAGATGCATCAGAAGCGGGAGTTTTTTTGCCGGGTTCAGCTATGTAAGGAGAAAGGAGTAAGAGGTATAGTGAACAAATCAGAGAATATACCCTGGATGCCGCTGGTTGTTGTTGCTGCCGCAGCCTTCATAAGCGCTCTGGATTCGACCTTTATGAATGTATCTATGTCACAGGTAGTCGCCGATTTGGATACTGATGTGGGAACGATTCAGAAAATAGTCAGTTTTTACACACTCATAACGGCTTCGCTAATGTTGATCAGTGCCAAACTCCAGGACATCATCGGCAAACGAAAGATTTTTCTTCTGGGTATGATTTTCTACGGTGTCGGAGATTTGATAGCGGCCATATGTCCTAATATCACGGCCCTTTTTATCGGATGGGCTCTTCTGGAAGGGTTAATCCTTTAACTTTGACCGTGAGGGATCAGGATGTATACCAAAAGATTATAAATGCCGTCTATCAGAAAGCCATGGGAGTGGTTATGATGGTGGCTGTGGGCTTGATCGTGCCGGGTATCATTTTGACATTTTCACTGAAGGATATAAAGAAGCAAAAGAGCGGAATGTAATCAAAAGGCCGGGACATGTATAGTGGCTTGAGAAACCCCCGCTCCGCAAAGCAAAGCTTTGAGGAGCAGGGTTTCGCCGTACAGCCCGAATAATTGCGGAATAATTGCAAAGACAAAGGGTGAAGGAAGTGTTATTATTTAAGTGATTTATTGTCGATTTATTGTGAACTGCTGTATGTTGTAACATCCCCATACCAAAAGCGGAGGTCCACATTATGAGTAAACTTACAAATCGGATAACAGTGATGCTGCTTTCCGGCATGCTGGTCATAGGATCAGTTCCCGGCAGTGTACTTGCTGCATCAACGGATGTGGCTTCAGGCCAGACATCTGAGGCCGCGGAAGACGTGTTTACTGAGGAAATCTCAGAAGTACCGGAGGCTGCGGGAGAAACATCTGAGGCCGCGGAAGACGTGTTTACTGAGGAAATCTCAGAAGTACCGGAGGCTGCGGGAGAAACATCAGAGACCGCGGAAGACGTGTTTACTGAGGGTACTTCTGAAGCACCAGTGGATGCGGGAGAAACGTCTGAGACCGCGAAAGAGGTGCTCACTGTGGAAACCTCAGAAGCTCCGATGGATGCAGGAGAAAGCTATTCAGGGGACGCATCAGCGGAAGAGGCCGCGGAAGCACAGTTTTATACTGTCACCCTCGATGCCAACGGCGGATTCTTTGAAAATGAATGGGATGACGCCCTGGGTGATACAATTCAGCAGGCGGAAGTGGTAGAGAAGCATATCCCTGTTGACGGGACTGTTGCGGCTTTTCCTGTATTCACAGATCAGGATGGGCAGAGCATGATTTTTGCCGGCTGGAGTCTGGAGAGAGACGGTGAGCTAATCACAGCAGGGGATGAGGAGTATGCCCCTGTAGACAGCTGTATCCTTTACGCTGTGTGGCAGGCTGCGGAGTCAGAAGATGCTGCCCCGGGAGAAAACGGGGAGCAGGAAGCTGCTGCTGATGAAATAACTGAACAGACGGATTCCGCACAGGAAACAGAAGAAGCAGAGACGTTAGAAAAATCAGCAGACACAGGGGATGCAGTGACGGCAGAGCACAGTCCTGTCGCAGAAGATGCAGCATCTGAAGCTGATCATGATCCGGAGGCAGAGAGTGAGCAGGCTGCCGTACCTGATCAGGAAGCAGCTCCTGCAGTTGAAAATATAGAAAATGAAGATATAGAAAATGAAGATATAGAAAAGGCCGGCGGGATTTCATCTGATACCGCTGAAGCCCGGGAAGAGATACAGCCTGAGCTGAATGAGTCATCTCAGGAAGAAGAGACTGTCAGAGAAGCTGCCAAAGCTGCAGTGGGTAGCGGGACATGCGGAGAGAATGTTACCTGGACGCTTGACGAGAATGGGACACTGACCATAAGCGGAACGGGGGAGATGGAAGATTATGAGCAATCTTCCTATCCATTTATGTATGATGATGTTAAAACGGTCATAATTAAAAATGACGTCACCAGTATAGGTGATTGGGTGTTCATCTATTGCAGAAACATGACGAGAGTCGAGATCCCGCAGAGCGTCACCAGAATCGGCACTGGTGCGTTCTGCTGCTGCAGCAGCCTGAAGACCATCACGCTTCCCGCGAACGTCACCAGTATAGGTGATTATGCGTTTGAAAGCTGCCCCCTGTCGAGCATCACGATTCCGGATGCCGTCACTAGTATTGGCGCGGGTGTGTTCGAAAACTGTATCGACCTGAAGAGCATCGAGATTCCAAAGAACGTCACCAGCATCGGCAATAATCTGTTTTATGGCTGCAGCAGCCTGGAGACCGTCACACTTCCGGATGGCGTCACCAGCATTGGCCAATATGCGTTCGGAAAGTGCAGCAGCCTGACGGGCATCACGCTTCCGAAGGATCTCACCAGTATAGATCAATATGCGTTCTACCTCAGCAGTCTGGAGAGCATCGAGATTCCGAAAGGAGTCACTAGTATGACCTTTTTTAATTAACTTGACATTTCCAATAGTGTCTTGGTTTTAACGGATTCGGTGGGATCAATATCATTGAGATGCCATTTCCAGTGG
>CACYTU010000101.1 GCA_902777355.1 uncultured Lachnospiraceae bacterium
ACATCCTCAAAGCTCTTGAAGCCGTACTTGTCAAGAACGGGCTGCAGCTGGGGCATGCGTCCTTCATAGTTTTCAAACAAAGCCATTGCTGCACCTCCTCCTTATTCTTTGCGCGGATCGATCCACTTGACCGCTCCGTCTTCAGCTTTAAAGCGACCGTATGTGCCCAGATTCTTCTCGTAAGCTTCATTCGGGGACATGCCGCCCTTGATTGCATCCATCATCTTGCCAAGGCTGAGGAACTGATAGCCGCAGACCTGATCATCTTTGTCGAGAGCCATCTTTACAACATAGCCTTCAGTCATCTCAAGATAACGGGTACCCTTTGCTGCAGTACCATACATTGTACCTACCATGGACCTGAGACCCTTGCCGAGATCTTCCATACCGGCACCGATGCGCAGACCGTCATCAGAGAATGCGGACTGTGTGCGCCCGTATGCAATCTGCAGGAACAGTTCACGCATTGCTGTATTGATTGCATCACATACCAGGTCGGTATTCAGTGCTTCGAGAATTGTCTTGCCCGGAAGGATCTCACTCGCCATTGCTGCCGAATGGGTCATACCGGAACATCCGATCGTCTCGACCAGGGCTTCCTGGATCACGCCTTCTTTGACGTTCAGACTCAGCTTGCAGGCGCCCTGCTGGGGAGCACACCAGCCGATTCCGTGCGTGTAACCGGAAATGTCCTTAACCTCTTTTGCCTGGATCCATTTTCCCTCTTCAGGAATCGGAGCAGGACCATGATTCGGGCCTTTAGCGACACAAATCATGTCTTCTACTTCTTTCGTGTATTGCATATGACACCTATCCTCCTTTTCATAAGTTTGGACTAAAGTACGTGCTTTAACTCTACCATAACCCCCTTCTGTTTTCAACATTTTCATAATTATTAGAAGGGATTCTGTGAAAAATATGGTCAAATGTCACAATCAAAAATGGCTTTCTTCGCGATTCTGTCCCCGTATTCGCTCTTCCATCTCAGGTGGGGTTCCGAGGCTGCGTATGCCGGGAGCGCCTCCTTCTCCATATCGATAATGATCATCAGGTCATAGCGGTTAGCAATATCGGAGTTGGAAATCCGGATGTCCAGAGTATGGATTCCGGGGATTTGCAGCGTCTCCTCAAAGATCGCGCGCACGGGCTCCACCAGTGCCTTCACATCCGTCCCTTCGGTAAACTTCACAATAATATAATGCTTCATCATAGGCTTTCTCTCCTTTCTGAAGAAGCAGGACCCGCCTCAGAGTCCTGCGCGCCGGGTTGCAATTTTGTCACCACTTCTTATAACCCACTGCTCATAAAAACAAGAGCCTACCCAGCGGGATTACTCCGGCAGAATGCTTCCTTCCTGTCAGAATTTGAACAGATTCAGTCCGACTTCCTCGCTGAACTGCCGGTCCACGGTTCCGTCCAGGATCCGGATCACCATCTCACAGGTCGCGCTGATCGTGGCGTCCACTAGATGACCTCCGTAGACCTTGGCATCGGCATCAGCCGCGCACATGTGAAGGTGGGTATAGAATTCCCCGTCTTTGGTATTGATCGTACCGGTGAGGGAGCACATCTCGTAAGCCCCGTGGAAGTAATTGCCATGGAACTTCTTCTCCGTCACATCGAACAGGCCGACGTGAAAATCACTGAGCGCGCCCAGCGCCTCGATGGAAGCGAGCTTTATATTCTCCGCCTCCGCGATTTTTCGGACCTGCTGGGTGATCTCTTCCCCCTTGTCCATTCTTGCGATGACCGTATCTCCGAAACGTTTATATTCCATACCTGCTCTACCTCCATATATTGTTGCCTGGACTCATTTTTATTATACTTCACATCCATGGCAGTGTGCCACAGGATGCGTATGATTGCCTTTACTCGCGGATTGCGGGCGGGAATTCCTTGAGGAAGCCATTGCCCGCATCGTCTGTGTGGATGTTGGAATTCTGATGATCGCTGTGGGAACAATCGCTGTAATCTTTGTAATCGATATGCTGTCCCGGCCGGTAGCCCTGTCTGGGGTTTCCAATACTATCGTTATGGACACTGTCCCGATGCCCGTCCGTATGCCTTGTCTGGTCGCTGTGTGCCCAGCGGGTGACCTGCGGCCACAGCTTCTTTATAATATCGGGATACTGTCCCGCCGCTGTCACGAAGAACCATCTGAGCGTCCCATCTGTATTGTTGTCACCCTGCAGGGCTGTCCGGACCATATTCTCCACCAGGGCCTGGTCCCCGCTCTCAAGGATTCGCCTGCCGGCCGCTTTGCGGGTTTTGGGCAGGCTGCCCTCGTCCAGAAGGACTGCCTGGTCGATGTTCAGGCGCAGATTCGCTGCAATCTCCTGATCTTCGATTCGCTCACAGGCATCCGAGCGCATTCTCAGAGGCATGCTCTCATCCTCTGCCAGCAGTCTGTCTCCATCACGGCCTGCCGACTGAAGGCGCAGGTAAGCCTGCTTTCTGTAGTCCGGCAGCAGATCATTGTTCTTTGCGATCATCAGGTCGATCCCGGCGCTGTCGCCTCCCTGCTCTTTTGTCAAAACGAGCAGGCGGTTGTAAATCTCCTGACGGACCTCCATGGATATGCTCTTTTTTAAATTCCCCGCCAGTGACTTCAGGCATTCTGTATCCGTCATCTGACCGACCGCCTGTTTCCTTAAACCTGCGGAGAGATATCTGTCAGTGTTCACGACACTGGCCAGCATCATATTATCTGTCATGCAGGACAATGCGGTCTCCAGCCTATTACTGCTTCCTATATTACGCGAAACATAATCATAGAGCAGATACTGGTCCGAGATCCGGGCGAAGGCTTCTCTGGCCACATTTTCCAGTCCCGCGTTCTCTCCGATTCCCATAAGCTTTTCGTCATTTTTGATCCTGCGGATTTTCCGTATAAGCCCTTCCGCTTTGGAAGGATCCTTCTCTGCCCATTTTCTGTAGGGGTCGACTGCCTGGCTCCTCAGGAGAAAGAAGCCGATGAGTGTGATAATGACTGCTATGATCAGCCGCAGGGGGGCCGAGTGATCGGTCTGACTCCCCACTCTTCTTAGAATAATCACGGTGGAAAAAATCATCGACAGGCCAATTACCAGGAGGACGATTCCCCAGATCCTGCGCGCATCTCCTTTTTCTTTCTTTCTTCTGTTCATGTCTCTGCCCCTTTCTTATTCCGACTGATCAGCTTCTTCGCAAAACAATCTTTTTTTAAGCCGTTTGAATCAGCGCTTCCTCTATACCCGCCCTGGTTTTTTCGGATATCATCCACGATGTTTCTATATCATCCTAGATATTTCTCTGCCGCGGCGATCAGTTCCCGGGCGCGTCTCTGCAGATGCCCACACTCCGGCGGGGCAGTATTGGGATCGGTCTCCTCCCGATTCCCCCAGGCGCGGCATGCGCCGCCGCAGAGAAATCTGAGTTGGCAGTCCCGGCATTTTTCTATCGTCTCAACTGTACAGCCGCGCAGTCTTGTAAACCTCTGACCGGACAGGACCTGAGAGAGTCCTTCCTCCAGCACGTTCCCCAGACAGGAGATTTCCGTCTGCCATGCATAGCAGGGATAGGCTTTTCCATCCGGACAGATATAGACATTCTGCCCGATTCCGCAGTTCATCATGGGTTTGAAGGGCATCCGCAGGATTTCTTCAATGGGTTCATGCTGGTTTATGCATTCACTAAAGGGCGGCTCATCAGACTCGTCGGCCCTGCCCAGCGGCAGGAGGGGCCGGAAGCGGACTCTTTGGACTCCCAGCTGTTGGCCCAGTCTGCGGACGCTCTGTCCGGGATTCCCCTTGATGTCAGCCGCGCTCATGACACAGGCCAGCGACAGTTCTCCCGCCCCTTTGATCCGTTCAGCCGCCTCTGCGTAGCGTCGGCAGTTGGCCGCGGCATTCGCATAAGTCCCTTTGCCGCGCCTCAAATCATGCGTCTCTTCATTTCCATCTATACTGACCACCACCTGGTCGAAAGCTTCCGCGATCCGGCAAAGCTCCGCATCGCTGAATTCCCCCGTAAGGTTGGTCCGCAGGACAATATTGCTGCCCCTGCCCTTAAGCCGCCTGCACAGAGCGATCAGGTCCGCGCGTTCTCTGTGGAAAAGAGGTTCTCCGCCTGTGATGACAAGCTGGCGGAACTTCATTGCCAGAGCCTGCCGGGCAAGCTTTTCCATATCCGGAACCGCCATCTCTTCTGTCCTCTCCCCGGCTGATGCATAGCAGTGCGAGCATCGGAGATTACAGCGGAAGGTCGTATGGATATAGCAGTTATTGAGGGCGGCCGTCTCCCGATGAAGGCTTCTGTCCATTGCGGCAAGCGCTTCCTTAGTCGAAAGGGCGTCCCCGCTGAAGCGCGAATCGACCAGATAGGCGGCTGCTTCATCCAGATCCGAAAATCTGCCCAGTGAGTAAGCGGCCAGTATCCGACGCGCGTTTTCGGCGATGGCAGAAGGATGCGGATCCATGGCCAGTGATATATAAGGCCCGTCTCTCAAGAGGGGATTCTCGTCTTTCCTGGCAGGGCGGCGGTTCATTGCGGCAATGTTCTCTTCCGAGCCTATCTCCCCGATCACACGGTCCTGAAGGAAATCATAAATGCGTTTTGTCGCGCCGCAGAGGGGGTCAATCACGCCGTCGCCTGCCGCCAGGGCATTGTAATAGCATCCTCCCCGGCATACATTGATCCACCTGCAGCTGTCGCAGCGCGCGTCCACTTGATGCTGGCGTTTCTCCAGGCGTTTCCAGGCGGGGCTTTCCATCAGATCGGCCATCTTCGGTCTGTCAAAAATATTGCCGATCCGGAACTCTTCCCTGCCCGTCATGCGCTGACAGGTCGTGATATCCCCGGTCGGCGAGATCGCAAGAAACATACCGAGGCAGTCCTGCATAGTACAGACTCCCGCAGCCCCCTTTACGACCGCGCCGCAGTAATGGTCCAGCGTGGGTACCGAGAAATACTTGCGGTTTCTGACATACCAGGGGAACAGGCTGATCACAGTATCCGCGTACTCCTCCGCCGTCAGTGAGAAGGGATCTTCAGTTCTCTCTCTTGTTTCCTCTCTTGTTTCCTCTCTTGTTTCCTCTCTTGTTTTCTCTTTTGTCCTCTCTCCCGTTTCCTCTCTTATCCTCTCTCTCGTTTCCTCCTCTGTTTCCCCTCCTGCTCCTGCCGCCTTTTCCTTCTTCAGCTCTTTGACAGCTGCGTGAAGCACCGGATTGATCCTCTGGTCCCGGAAAAAGCGGAGAATTTCCTCCGCATAAGGCAGAGTCTGCTTTGTCAGCGTAACGATCGCCCCTGTTTTCTGCCCGGCGGCTTTTGCTTTTTCTATGGAGCTCATGGTGCGTTTGAAATAGCCTTCTCCCCGGTTTAGATCGCAGAGTTCCTCCGGACCGTCTATGCTGGTGCCGATCGACACCCTGTATTTCCTGAACAATTCCAGAAAGCGGTCATCAAGCCTCCACAGATTGGACTGGATATGAAAGGATACGGGTATTCCGCATGCCGGATTGCTGAGCCCCTCCAATAATATCTCCCAGACTTCATAAGGTGCCAGCAGCGGCTCTCCTCCGTGAAAGATCACCGATATGCCGGGCATATCCAGTTCCTGCGCGATCCGGTGTATGAAGCCAACCGTTTCTTCTGCAGTCCGCACGTCCATCTGCGGTCCCTGATGAGGCCCGAAGCAGTATTTACAGCCTGCCTGGCATGATTGGGATGGGACGATCATAAATGTCGGACGCATACTGTTTATTACCCTTTTTCATATCTGTCTGTGGACGGTCTATTATATATAGTCTGCTTGTGTCCTTTAAATCAATTTTATCTGTTTCCCACGTGTGCTTCAATATAAAAAGAGCGGAGTCCTGCCGGCCTGATTTTGGTCCTGCAGGATTCTGCTCCTTGTTATCCCAGCGTTTATTCTAAATCAATAGATAATATGAAGTGACCTCCAAGTTTGCAGCATCGTGGATTTACCTTTACAATTCATAGTGAATATCACAACACCGTGAATGCAGGGATTACCGC
>CACYTU010000102.1 GCA_902777355.1 uncultured Lachnospiraceae bacterium
TTTCAAGATGCCGTCATATCTTTTAAAGCAAGGGGTGCCCTGCCAGGTGTTGCGCTGAAATCTTACACTTGACAAAAGGTCACTTCATATCAGTAACCGAGCATTTGCAGCCAATTTAGAGCAGGGAAGAAAAGACTTGCAATTCAACTGTGGTATGGCATATAATATCATTTGTGCCTGACGGGAAGGACAGAGCAGAAACAATCCTGTGTCCGGACCCGGCAGACAATATTGAGACAATCAATATTGAATGGAGACGTATCGAAGCGGTCATAACGAGCTCGACTCGAAATCGAGTTGTCGGTTAGTCCCGGCACGTGGGTTCGAATCCCACCGTCTCCGCTGAAAAACCGCGTGAGCACCGGCTGTATGATAAGCCAATGCTCACGCGGTTTTTTTTCATTCATTTCCCCGGACTGAAGTCACAGGTCCTGCGCGATGAAGAACAAACAGAAAGGCATGGTTATTCTTTATGCTGCAGGGGCCGGATTTTCGTCCATAGCGGTATCAACCGCCATGATCGGGTTGTGCTTTATGCTGCAGGGGCCAGATCCTCATCTTCCTGCTCCTGCTCCTGTGTCTGGGCAGGTACGTACTGCTCTTCAGCTTTTGTTACATCTTCCGGATAAATCTGGGCAAAATCGTCTTTCATGGAGACCGGGATATATCCCATGGATTCATATTCAGCGGACTTTTCGGCCCAGTCCTGTTTGCCCCATTCTCTGACGCTGTCGTCGGCAACAACCATATAGGCCTGAGCAGGGTATTTATTCCTGCTGTCGATGGTATAGTTCATCATGCTGGTGTCGCTTCCGCTGTTGCCGAAGGCAAGGACGGGGCGCTGTCCGATCTCTCTTTCAATATAAATAGTCTTATTGGCGTTAAGGTCTTTCTGGATGAAACCGCCGGTCAGGACAAGCTCATCTCCGTTCACATATTTGAAATTCATATTGGACGACTCGGTTTCGTGTCCTTTTACTTTGATTTCAAAATCGGTTCCGATCACATGGTTGGGTGTGACATAATCGCTGATGGGAGAATTTGCCACGATGGCTCTTGTGGTGGTCCGCTCTGTTCCGCTGATTACATAAATAGTGAATCCGTTGTCATAGAGATATTTTACAAGTTCCACCATCGGAAGGTAGAAATTGTCAATGTAGCGCATGTTGTTAAAACTTGCTGTCTTCTTCTGTCCGAATTCAACTATATAGTCTCTGAATTCTTCTACTGTCATACCTGCGTAAGCCTTGGCAAAGTTTCTGGCAAGGGCTTCGTCCGCGACATAGCCGGGCTTAATGGCGGCGGCGACCTCTTTTAACTCATCGGAGACGCGTTCCGGATGATCGTGCAGGCAGTATTCGATAAACATCATTGTATCGTAATAGGTATAGTAAGTTTCGCAGACCAGGGTGCCGTCCATGTCGAACACGGCGATGCGGTCCTTCTCAGGGATGAAGTTTGCTTCGTCGGCGGGATCTGTGACTTTTGCCACATAGTCCCTGAGCTCCTGCGCGGGTCTGGAACCTTCTGTCCAGAATTCAGTCATAGGTGCCATTCCGCTTTCATCTGAGCTTGCATCCGGGCTTTTCTCTGAGTTCTCTGTTGAGCCAGCCGTGGAATTTTCGTTTGAAATATCCTTTGAATTATCTTCTGTGGTTTCCGTTGAACTGTCTTTTGCCTTGTCCTTTGAACTGTCTTTCGCCTTGTCCTTTGAGCTGTCTTTTGCCTTGTCCTTTGAGCTGTCTTTTACCTTGTCCTTTGAGCTGTCTTTCGCCTTATCTTTTGAACTGTCTTTTGCCTTGTCCTTTGAGCTGTCTTTCGCTTTATCTTTTGAACTGTTTTTTGCCTTGTCTTTAGATTTTGCTTTTGAACTCTTATCAGGAGACGATCCGCCTGAAGCCGGAATCACCAGTTCCTGGCCGGGTACGATCGTGCCCGGACTGCTGAGTTTATCCTTATTGGCCTCATAGATTACTTTCCATTTTTCCCCGTCCCCGTAGAACTTGTCGGCGATTTTCCAGAGGGTGTCACCTGAAGAGACCTTATAGGTCGTTTCTGTCGCGGCATCAGCTGTCGGAGCCTTTTTATCAGATGCTGCCGGTGCCTGCGCGGTTTCCGCAGCCCCGGAAACGATCAGGGCGGGAGACGGTGACAAAAACAGCAATCCTGCCATGACGCAAGCCAATAAACGCGAGTACTTTTTCATTTTGTTCACCTCCACAATTTGTTTGTCTTTATCTGTTGGTTTTATTTGCCTGCTTTTTTTGTATTATATGTCTTATATTTGGTCTTAATCTATATGTCTTGTTTTTATTTGTCTTTATTTGTCCTGTTTTTTCCTGACAGCGGTTCGTTGTGATGACTATTTTTTGAGATTACCCAGAAAACTGATCAGTTCCCCGCTGCAGTTCACCTTCTGTATGACCACATAGCGCCCGGCTTCCACCTCCAGAAAAAACTCCGTTGCGGTCTCTTTTATGCCCTTAAGATGCCTGTAGTCATAGCTTCGGTGCCCGTTTTGGCCCTGTGTCTCAAAATGATCCTCAAAAAAGAAAACCGGGCCTGTTTTTATCACCCTCTGGACATATCTCGGCAGCCGCGTGAGATAATAAATAAATGCGCAGGCCAGAGAACAGACAGCCGCAATGGCCAGCATAAAGAAACCGGTCCTGGTTCTGCCGCTCCTGAGACTGGTTACACCATAGTAGAGAAACCACAAAAGGACGACCAGGAGAATAATCATCCGCAGCCGTGGCTTTGTCGGGTGTTTCCTGTACTCCTCAAGCACATGTGATATATTTACCCTGTATTTTGGCTCCATGTTTTCTTCCTGTGGGGATTAAAAGGGACAAGGAACGAGTCCCGTGACCATGCGAATCATGATTCATATTTATGATTCATGTTGATGGTTCTCTGTGACAAATCCTTTGATATGTATCAGGGATTTACAAATTGAACTGTCATAACCGAAACAGCCCACCGGCTATTACCGGACCGAAACAATGCAACTGCCATTACCGAAACAGCGCACCTGCATATACGTAAGCAGAATAAATTGTTTTTCCACTTAAGAATTATAACACACTGGCGATTTATAACAAAAGAATTGTGGTATTATTGTTGAAGCACCGCCTGTTGGAGCAAGGTGACCTCAGTGAGTATAGAATTGTGGTATTATTGTTTGGAACCGGTAACCTCAGCGGACCTGAATGCGTCTCATAGAAAAAGTACATGTTCCGGGAGCAAATGATTTTTACAGCGTTTAGAGGAGAAAAGCCAGAATGGAGAAAAGAAACAGGAAAAAATGCGCGGGTTTTATTGCCATGATTTTTCTGATCATGTCTCTTGGTGCCTGCGGCAGGAAGACCAGCTTAATGGAGGCGGGGTTTAACGATGAGACCAGAGGGTATGAGGTGACTGCGGAAAACGCGGAGGAAACCGTACGCACCGGCAGAATCACAGTGTCTGACGAAGAGTGTATCGCTGTCAGTTCCGACCTGGAAAAAGGCTGTATGATTGTTTTAGCTTTTCCGGCAGAGGACTTTGAAGGGGTTTCAGAGGACGGATTTGCGGAAGTGCTGTCAAAGATGTCTGAAGACGATAAAGAAGGAGCTGCCCTGAGGGAGACAATCTCAGGCAATAACGTGAAGGTATATCCGCTTGCCCCTGGAAACTACTATATCGCATTTATAACGGAGAAAGAGAGCACCAGCGGCACATTAAAAGCCATGCCCTTCAGCATTGAAGAACTGAAAGAACAGAATAAGCAGCTGGCGGATACTCTGGGGAAAGAGGATCCTGCCGCTGCCGAAGACACGCCTTCAGATACTGCCGGCACGGCTGTGTCTTCTGATGCAGCCGGCAAAGATGCGTCTTCTGATAAGGCCGGCGCGGATGTGACTTCCGATACTGCCGGCAAAGATGCGTCGTCTGATGCGGCCGGCAAAGATGCATCTTCTGATAACGCCGGAAAAGATGCGTCATCCGATGCGGCCGGCAAAGATGCATCTTCTGATAACGCCGGAAAGGATATGTCTTCTGATACTGCCGGCAAAGACGCGTCATCCGATGCCGCCGATCAAAATTCGGCTTCCGGCGCCGCCGATACTGCAGCGCCTTCTGATACCGATGAAACTGCCGTGGCATCTGGTGATCCCGGCTCTGAAATTGCGGTTGCTGTTGATGACTCTGCCAAAGGCGTGGAAAGAACCGGGAGAGAAGAAGGGCAGAACCCTGTCATGGGCTTCATCGGGCCATATGCCTATGGCAGCGCCGGTATGTATATCGAAGCAGGCGGCGGGCACGATGCCAGAGTCAGTGTCGCATGGGGAAACAGCACCGGGAAACGCAGCGAATGGACCATGAGCGGTCCTTTTGACGAGAAGACGCTCACGATCACATATTCGAACTGCGTGAGAAAAGACCTTGTTTTCAATGAAAACGGGGATATCGAATCCGAGACGACCGCGTACGAAAACGGCACAGGGACCATCACTTTCCTGGAGGGCGAAGATGTCTCCCTCGTATGGAAGGATGACCAGGACCACATGGCGGACAATGCCGTGTTCACATGGAGTTTTGTGCCGCCGGAAGAATAATGTACTCAGACAGATCCGCAGCCGGGTTGAGCCGGTCAAATCAGAGCGGCAAACAGATCCACTGCCCGTTCGAGAATTCTGTCGTTAAAATCATATTCCGCAGTGTGAAGGGCGGGGTACTGCTCCCCGTTTCCGATGTAAAACATTGCGCCCGGACAATATTTTAAATAATAACCGAAATCTTCCGATGCCCGCCAGATCTCCGTCATGGGGATGGCGGGCATTTTGAGTCTGCGGGCGGCATCCAGCACCCGCTTCAGGCATACCTCATGATTTCGCGTCTCGGGAAAATCATCGTGTATGCTCCAGCTGATCCGGAGTCCGGCATCAGAAGCGGTGCTCTCCGAATATGCCAGGATGGCTTTTTCCATGGCTTTCATTTCCGCCTCGACTTCGGCTCTGAGAGTCATACAGACTTCCCCTTCACCGGGAGAAATGCCGAAATCCCCTTCTCCGAGCAGGATCCCCGTGATCGTGCAGAGACGCATGTGCCCTTCCTGACCGGCTTCATCGTCCCTGACGCGGCTTTTTGCGGGCGGCTCTGCAGAGTTTGGCTCTGCAGGGGGTAAACCATGTTTGTGATTATCGGGCTGTGAAGTGATTCCCAGTGCAAACTGCACGATCCCGGCCAGCGGGCCCGCCGGATTATTGCCCTTTTCGGGAGCGCTCGCGTGGGAAGCCTTTCCTGCCAGCCGGATCTTTAACCCCTCGGAAGCGGGCTGTGTCAGTCCCCTGCGATAGACGAGAGCCCCCTCCGGATAGCCGCCAAGGTTGTGAAAGGCATAGATTTCCCCGATCCCTTTTTCCCGGATCAGATCCCTGCACAGCAGGGCGCCCGCGCCGATCTCTTCGCCCGGCTGAAAAATGAGATAGACGTCCCGGGCTGTCTCCATTCCGGACAGCTCCAGTGCAAGCCCGCACAGGGCTGCACAGTGTCCGTCATGCCCGCACTTGTGGGAAATCCCCGCATTTTGCGAGCCGTAGGGCAATGCGATGGTCTCCGGAACCGGCAGGGCGTCCATATCCGCCCGAAAGGCAATCGGAGCGATTGAATGCCCGGTCCAGTCTTCGTCGTCACATCCGGGGTCAGAAAGTTCTTTTTTCAATCCGCTGCATCCGGAGTCAGACAGCCCACCTTTCAAGCCGCTGCATCCGGAGTCAGACAGCCCTTCTTTCAATCCGCTGCATCCGGAGTCAGACAGCCCTTTTTTCAAGGCATAGAACCAGCCGTCCTGCGGGCAGATCTCCAGCCTTGTGTTCTCCCGCAGGAAATCCTGCAGAATGCCTATTGTGCCTGACTCCTGCATGGACAGCTCCGGCTGCTGATGCAGCCAGATGGCGCAGATGTATGATTTTTTCGAGATTGGACGGATGCATGAGCTACCTCGCGGGAAGAAATACAGTTTGATCTTACATGTTTGTGATCGCCAGACCATGGACAATAGTAATTATAGCCGCAGACCCAATTGGAACGCGAGACGTTTTTGAGAAAACCCGAATGGCGAACCCGAATAGTATTGCGATAATTCCTTCGCAAGGCGATGACACGGCTCCGATCTTACGAGCTCTGGCAATGCTCCGCATATTCGGAGAAGGTCCGCTGATGCGGATTAAAAAAACGGATTTAAAAAAGCAATTTAAAAAAGCATTATAAATAATGTACTGGACAGTTAAAAGTTCTCAAAGTGTAAAAGTGAACAACCTATCATATATTGCTAATAACTGATATACTTATCCTAGTGAAAAAACATAGTATAA
>CACYTU010000103.1 GCA_902777355.1 uncultured Lachnospiraceae bacterium
GAGGAAGATCCCATGAGCAGACGAGGCACGGTATGGTCGTTGGAAACAGAACGCCGAAGGATTAAAGAAGGGCGCGGCAGTGGCGAAGGCTCCGACTACAAGCCCTGGATTACGACGCACGACTTTCCATCCAAAGGTCAGGTATGCAGAGCAAGAGGACAGACGACAGGAAGAATCCACCACATGATGTCCAGCCTTGAGCGTGATCTGTTTCTGATCCTTGATTACGACCCTGCGGTGACGGATATCCGGGAACAGTACCCCCTTGAATTGCGGGAGACTCTCCTGATCGCTGCAGAAGCCGGCATCAGACATCCGGAGGCAAACGGCTGGCCGAATGTGATGACAAGCGATTTCTACTACTCTAAAGATGGCGTGTGGCACGCGGTGGCGGTCAAGCCATCCTCAGAGCTCTTCAGTGCGAGAGTCGCCGAAAAGCTTAAGATCGAGCAGCTGTACTGGGAGAAAAAGCAGGTCAGCTGGTCGATTATGACAGAGAAGGAGATCAACAGAACCCGGGCCCGAAACATCCTGTGGATCACTGGCGGCCGTTCCTTTGAAGAGCTTGTACCTTCTGACCGTCAGAGAGCGCTTCTTGAGCAGGCGTTTCTTCAGTGCTACAACGATCCCGGCATTCCATTTCCCGTACTCATCCGCGAAATGGAGACTGCTCTCCATCTGGAGAACGGCACGGTGATTCAGATGTTCAAACACCTGGTGCAGGCAGGACAAATCACACTGGATCTTGACAGAACGATCTGCCTTGACGATCCCCGTACAGGCATACAGGAGAATACATGAGATGACGGATACAACGATGAATACAGAAGCATCTGAGAGCTTTACTCCCGTTGTGGGGCAGCTGCTGCGGAACAGACAGAGCGGACGCGTCTGCCGCGTGCTCTATGTATCTCCAAATCTTCAGGACAGCTGCTGGTGGATTGATATCAACGACCTGAAATGCAATACCCCGGACAGCATCCGCGGAGAAGAGCTGCTCTCCTCCCTGAATAGCGGCTCTTTGGAGGCAGTCATCGACACCGAAAAAAGTGTCAGGGAGGATTCCCTCTCTGAAGCTATGAAGAAGAGCCGTGACAGGGTCTGGGAGCTGATCAGGGATGTCGTAGCCAGAGAACCGGAGATTTATCAGAGAGCCGAACGGACGGATCTTCTGAAGCAGGTCGAGGCAAAAACAGGCGTTCCCAAGTCCGATCTGTATCGGTATCTCGGAAAGTACTGGAGGGGCGGCAAGGATAAGAACGCTCTTCTCCCCGGATACCGCAACTGTGGCGGTCACAGGACCGAAAACAGCGTCAAAAAGCGTCTTGGCCGTCCCAAGAAACCTGGAAGCAACGGGAAGATCCTGAACCAGAAGGACTTCGAGAACTTCGCAGATGCGATTGATCATCATTACAGCAAAAGCAGAAACGCTACGCTCTCGAGCACTTATCACCGCATGATCGGACTGAAATATACGACAAAGGATTCTCAGGGAAATGTTGTCTCACTGCCTCCGGATGAGATTCCGTCTATCAATCAGTTCCTGTACTGGTATCACAGAAACAGAGATTCTGTTTCTTCGAAGCGGAAGAAAGATGGAGAGCATAAGTTTGCACTCAGTTCACGGGCTATCACCGGAAAAACGGAGTGCACGGTCAGCGGGCCCTCTGAAAAGGTACAGATCGATGCCACCATTGCGGACTTCTATCTTGTCCGGGAGAACTTTCCAGGGCAGATCATCGGAAGGCCTGTGATCTTCCTGATCAAAGATGCCTACTCCCGTATAATCACCGGAATGCATGTCACTCTGGACAACGCCTCCTGGAACCAGGCGCTGCTGGCCATCAAGAACTCCGCGGAAGACAAGGTGGCATTCTGCAGACGGTTTGGTGTGGAGATCACCGAGGAACAGTGGCCCTGCCATCATCTTCCGTCGGTTCTCATTGCGGATAACGGAGAAGTGGGAGGAAAAGGTGTTGAGTCACTCATCTCAGAGCTTGGCATCATGGTAGAAAACTGCCCACCCTATCGCGGTGATCTGAAGGGAATCATTGAGCATGCGTTCTGTCTTGCACAGGGGGCACTGAAGGACATCCTCCCCGGATATGTGGAGAAGGACGCCGGCACCCGGGGTGCAGATGATTATCGTCTGAAGGCAGCCTGCGACTATGGAACCTTTATGAAGGCACTGATCCTGTGTATCCTGAAGTACAACTCATCGTGGCTGGATGAAGATACCTATCAGCGCACACCGGAGATGATCCGGGATCATGTCAACGCAGATCCTCTTGACCTGTGGAACTATGGCATACGATATCGCTCCGGCGCCATGCGTCTCGTTTCGCAGGAGGATATGTACCGGGTGCTCCTGCCGCAGGGAAAGGCAAAAATCACCGAGCGCGGCATCGAGTTCAATGGGCTGTACTATACCTGTCAGGAAGCTGTTGACGAGGAATGGTTTGCCACTGCCAGAACCAAAGGACGGTACGCCGTCACAGTCATCTATGATCCGACCTGTGTGGATCACATCTATGTCACCACCGAAGATGATCGGAAGCTCATCACCTGTTCTCTCCTGGAGCGCAGTGCTTCTTTCAGCGGTATTACGGAGGAAGAGATGGACCGCTACCGCGATGAGGACCGGAAGCAGAAGGCCGAGTATACCGCTACAATGAATCAGAAGAACGCGGAGTTCGAACAGGCGATGGAAAAGATCCGCCGGCAGATCAGCAGCCGGAAGGCAGCTCCATCGATCATCAGGGAATCCATTAAGAACATCGAACAGAACCGGAAGGCAGAGCGCGAGGAACTGTCCGGCGCTGCCAGAGCCAAGCGCATGCAGACGGAACTGAATGCGCAAAAGGAGGGGGCCACCGCAGACAAAGATCAGCGGTATTATGGCGAAGATTCTCCAATCGACCAGTCGATTGACGAGGCGTTGGAAAAAGCAGGCCTGATCTGAAGAAAAGGAACGGAAAGGGGGTTCGCTTTGAAGAATGAGATCTTTGAAAACGCAGTATATCAAAGCCCGACAGAAGTGCTGTTTATGGGAAATCCACTGATCGAGGCGATCCCCTCCATCGGGGATCCACTGGAGTATGCCGCACAGCTCATGGTGATCATGCCCTATCAGGAGAGCGACCGGAACCTGAACCGGATGGAGCGGCTTAACAAGCTGCCGTATATTAAACAGCTCCATGTGCCCTGCACCTGTGACACCGAAATCGCCATGAATGTCGACCGGTGCCTCCGTTGGGGCTACTACGGGAGGAATCCGATGCCGCTTTCGGTCATACAGCAGGCCATTACCGAAAACGGGATTCCATTCGATGACCGGCTCAGACGAGTTTTTCGGTCCTACAAGCAGCCTGCATACGGCTTTCCAGTGTTCGGCATCTCCGGCGTCGGAAAGACCTGTTCCGTCATGAACGTCCTGACTCTCTACCCGCAGGTCATCGTCCATACGAACTACAGAGGCGTCCCCTTCGATCTTCATCAGCTTGTCTGGCTGAAGGTTGACTGTCCGCAGGATGGCTCCACAAAGGGACTATGTCAGCGCATACTTCAGGAGATGGACCGGATTCTCGGCTCTCACTTCTCAGAACAGCACTCCTTCAATCGGATCAGTAAAGAAGTACTTCTTGGGGATCTCCGGTCAGCGATTGATTCCTGCAGTCTGGGCATCCTCGTCATTGACGACGTCCAGAACCTCTGCAGTGTCAGAGACCAGGTCTCCACAGAGCTTCTGAACTTCCTGGTCTCCCTCGTGAACACTGCCGAAGTCCCCATTGTCATGGTCGGTGCACCGAAGTTTACCACCATCCTGCAGTCTGAGTTCCAGCAGGCCAAGCGCGTCACCGGAGAGGGAGAGGTCCACATGGACCTGCTGAAGCAGGGAAGCAAAGAATGGAACCGGTACATACGGGCACTCTGGCATTATCAGTATACCCGGAAGAAGGTGGAGCTTACAGCCGCCCTGTCTGACGCGTTCTATGAGGAGACTGTCGGGAATCAGTTCCTGCTTGCGATCCTGTACAAACTGGTACAGGACTATGCCATCATCAGCAAAACGGAGACCTTTGACGCTGAAACTGTCCACAGAACAGCAGATCTCAGACTTGGTCTGACGAAACAGCAGCGGAAGGACATGCGGGAAGGCAGGGATGTCGACCTGACCCTGTACGAGCATCTCTGGAGAGCACCTGCCATTCCGGAAGAAATGAATCCGCAGGAGCAGATGCCGAAGGATGATCCGCTGCAAAGCCTCATTTCAAACCTCGTTACCGTCTTTGGCGTCAGCATGCAGGACGCCAGGAAAGCTACGCGCAGCGTGGCTGCCGCTTTTCCGGATGAGAAGGATCCGGCAAAGCTTTTGCTCTATGCTGCGGAACTCCTGGATAAGTCCGGCATTGGGAAAGATTCTGCAAAGGGATCCGACAATGATTCGTGAAGACCAGGAGCATCTGCTTGTGTTTCCTATCCCGATGAAGGGGGAATGCTGGTACAGCCTGCTTGCCAGGTACCATGCCATCAGCGGGAACAGCAGCGAGAAGTATACCTTTGACCAACTGTTCGGCGGAAAAACGGTGCTGGATGCTGCCGTCACCCTTCCCGCCCGTGTAAAGCTTATCGACGCATGGCTCCCCAGAGAATGCGGGCTGACATCGGACAGAATCATTCGTGAGTTCACAGCATACCAGTACCTGCGTCTTTCCTCACGGTTTCCGGACACCGCTTATCAGCGCCTTATGCAGGGCAGCGCAAAACGTGGACGCGGTATGCGCTCTCAGATGGCTGGTGCTCTACGGGGCCGTCATCAGAAGCTTTGCTTCTGCCCTGACTGTGTCAGGAGCGACACAGAGGAATACCACCATTCCTGCTGGCACCTTGTACACCAGATCAATGGTGTAAGATACTGCCCCATTCATGGGATGAGACTGATTGAAAGTCCCTGGCCGGAAGGTGAAAAGCTCGTGCATTTTTATCCTGCACCGGATGCAGAAATGGCCGGTCAGATGGAAAGGGAAAGCCGTGGGGAAAAAACGGATGTATTCCAGGATCGTTTTTTCGAGCTGGCAAAGACAATCGACTGGCTTTTGGCGAACAGTGAAAGGATTGGAACAGAAGAAAGACTGCTGCAGTTTTACGAGTCAGAGCTTGGAACAGACCCTTCATGGCAGGACATCCTGAGGCATCTTGCCAGCAAGGATGCAGGGTTCGTTCTGGAACTGTTTCCCGAAGAGGACCTGGTCCGTATGGGGAATGATGTCATCAAACATGGCCTTCGTCAGCAGTCTCCGCTCTTCCACGCGCTGATGATCATGCGCTTCGGGGGCGTCCAGTGGCTCGAGCGCAAGACGCAGACTTAATTACATTAGTATCAGCTATATTTACATTTGATATCAAACTTATTTATGCCTTCACATCGTTTCAAATGTTTCATTCCACGGCGGCTCAGCAAAAACAGCTTGATATAATTCAGCATATTTTTCTATTTCACTAAAACTAATAGATTTGTAACTAATCAACAATTAACCTCTTCTTATTAAAGACTTTATTACACTGCTTCTTTTGCGCTTAAAAGCAATACAAGAATATAGTAAATTATGCCTGCTTTAATACACGATTTAACCATCTTGCTTTTCTATAACGAGTTTTTCGATTTACCGCTTACCAAGCAATCTGTCTGATTCATCTGCTTTTCTTACTGCCATAATAAATTTCTCCTCGCATCACTGAATCTTCCAGATCCGCTGCCATGCTCGCGACCTCATCCAGAAGATTCATCCTACCATGTGCCGATTATCTTATGAATCAGAAGATCGTTTCTTTGCCAAGCAGGAAATCCAGTACATTGATATGACGAATGCCGTTTTCATCCGTAAATGACGCCGGAATATCCCG
>CACYTU010000104.1:0-9466 GCA_902777355.1 uncultured Lachnospiraceae bacterium
TCGCAGGGCGTCCTTTCTCCCTGATCCTCCTTCCTGTCAGCCGCATACCGGCCCTACTATATATATCTAAGATTTTCTCGGAAAACGTGCATTTTTCGGGTGATCGCGTGCCCGGACAGAAAAAGCACCTGCCGGATCGATTCTGGCAAATGCCTGTCAAACGGACCTGCCCTGATCTGAAATCACAGGAATTAACTATCCGCCTCAAGCTCTCCTATGGCGCGAATTCTTGAACTTCTTGTGGGGGATGTTATAATGACAGCATAGTTAGTTTAATCTAATATAATGTGTTGTATTTATGGGGGAGAGCCATGGAAAACCCGATGCTGGACTGGCGGCGAATCATACATTTACTGAAGCTCGGCCTCTTCGCAGGGATCATGGTCCTTATCGGTGACATGCTCCTTGGATGGGGCGTTGCGGATCCCACGGCAAACGGGATCCCGATGATGCTTACAAGATATCTCTCCATCCCGGATGGAAGAATCTTCGCTTCCGCACTGCTCGGGCTCATCGGGATCCCTTTGGAATGCCTGTGCTGGTTCGCTGTCTACCGGATGATCCGGCCGTATTCCGATAAGGACGCCCACGCATACCGTGCCGGGATCATCGGCTGTCTGGCCTTCGGCGGCTGCGGCGTGCACGTACCCAGCTGCATGGCGGTATACCTTCTGAAGCATTTTTATGCGGATGCCCCTGCAACGGCCCCGCATCAGATGCTGCGCTGGCTCGACTGGTTCCTGCTTCCTGCGACTGTCATCTTCCTGCGTGCTGGCAGGCATAGTCTGGGTGGTCGTGATGCGCCTCCTTGGCGACCATGCCCTGTCCAATGCTCTTGCTACAGGATGGATCAGCATCGGAAACCTGTGGATGATGGGTGGTCTGCTGGTACAGGCCAGGAAAGCTGCGGGATGACGGCCCTGATGGCATTTATCCATTGACGGAACGAGGGCGCAGCACATGTTTTCATGATTGTAGGAGAAAAGAAAGTGAACTATATCGGAATGCCAATGGGGATGTGGGCGCTGTTCAGAGGGTCCTTCCGGGACAAGCTTGTGTCCGTTCTTGGATACAGCGAGAAAGAGGCTGATCAGATTACCGCATCAGCAAAGCCAAAATACAGGGAGATCATAAAAAAACTGCCTGAATTTGAAAAGGCGGACCGGTTCAAGATGAACATCGTGAACTGCGCCATGCTGTCGGCGTTTCTCTTGAGCATGGAGAAAAAGCCGGACCTTGACCGACTGACGGAATACTATGCACAGGCCATGATGACCAGACCGATGAAACAGTTCTGCAGGATGGCAGGGAAAGACAAGTTCAGCCAAAATGACATTAAGGCGATGAAGGCAACCGCCGCGCTGAATGCAGCGGACCGCAACCCCTACTCCTGGAACATGGAATTCCTTCCCTACCCCGATGGCAGCGGCTATGAAGCGAGGTTTTCTAAGTGCGGGATCTGCACGCTGATGAAGGAGCTGGGGCTCTTCGAACTGGTTCCGGCTATGTGCCACTTGGACTACACCATGAGCGAAGCTGGCGGCGCAAATGATTTTGTCCGGGAATACACGCTGGCCTCCGGCGGCCCTTACTGTGACTGCGGGTATAAAAAGAAAGACCGGACCCGAAAATAACGAAGGCGGTCAGACGTGCTTCTCGTATCCGCAAGCAACTGTCACATCAGAATCCGGCCCCTGAATACCGGCCACCATTATTCAGCAAGGGAAAGTTATGAGTGAAATGACAACAGACGAACTGAAAAAGATAGCCCGGAGAATGCTCTGGATCATCCCTGCGATGCTGCTGGCCATGATCGGCGACTACTGCATGGGGATCGAGCCAAAGGACAGCTATGCCATTTCCGGGATGATCTCCTCGGGATGGCTCACGATCGCCGACTGGCGAATCGCGGTGTCTAATATCGGCGGCCTGATCGGCACAGCCTGCTACACGCTTGCCGCACTGCCCTTCGTGGCATTTCTCCGCACCCTGCTTCCCGGATGCGGAGACGTCTGGGACCGGAGGTTCCTGAGACTCTACATCACTGGGCTGATCCTGGGCATCATGTGCTTTCTGTATTTCCACATTGCGTGCGGGACGCTGATCCACAACTTCAATCTGCTGTACGAGGCTGCCCGCGGAAATACGGATCTCGCGGTGGGTCTGTGGAACCGCTCCTACCTGGTACAAGCGGTCCCGTACTGGGTTACTTTCTTTTCTTTCGAACTCGCTGTGCTGATCGGCTGGACAGCATTAATCCTGAGAGGAACGTTCCCCCTTAAGAAGACGTGGATCCTGGCATCGCCGCTGATCATCGCCGGGATCGGCTACCTGATGGAGATTCTAATCCCCTGGCCGTTTAACGGCTTTGTCTCCGGATTTGAGAGTTTTGGGTGGATCGTCATGTTCCTCGGCGGAAGAAAACTTGTTTTGCAGGCCATACAGGACCGCATGGAGAGCGGTGCCTAAATTGGCAATCTAAACGAAAAAACTAAAAAAGCACCTGCCGGACCGATCAATCATTCCGGCAGGTGCACTTATCTCTAAATATTGCCCCTATTATTAGCTTTTAAACTTCACTGCTGTCCCATATGCCATAACTTCAGCTGCACTCTGCATGACAGAAGCCGAACTGTACCGGATGGCAACAACGGCATCCGCGCCCATTGCCTCTGCTTCTGCCACCATACGCTTGGTCGCGAGTGCGCGTGCATCATTCATCATCTCGTTGTAGCGTGTCAGTTCGCCTCCGACAAGTGTCTTAAGCCCCGCGCCGATATCGCGTACAGCATTTACGGTCTGAATCGTGCTTCCTTTGACCAGTCCCAGTGTCTCAAGTTCCTTTCCGGAAATGCTTTCAGTAGTTGCTAAGATCATCTTCTTCTCCGCTCCTTATCTCCCGAATCCGAGTAAACAACGTGTAAACCATTCCTATTCCAAGCAGGACCAGCGGTATCCCTAGAAGGATCGCCTGTGGTTCAGCCATGGCTGCCTTTATCAGTAACATGCCATATACAACCAGATACAGCAAAAACAGTATTGTGATGATGATCGGTGCGATCATCTTTTTACCGTGGGAAGACATCTGCATAACCCTCATTTTCTCTAATCTTCCAGACCAATTAATGTATCATCTGTCTGACAGTGGAATTGGTCTTTGTGATGATAATCCCATACAGGAACCAAATATAGAAATACCACAACACAAGCGCTACAGCAGGATATTCCAATCCTGATATCTTCATTACAATTGCTATTATGAGAATAACCAGTGAGAAATAATGCACGCTGATACGTTTTTCCTTCCTGTCTGCTACAAGATGTATGACCGTTGCCAGCAGGAATGAATAGTCCATGCAGACAACCAATATTCCCACAAGGTCATACCATTTCCGCGTCATTCCTTCATAAAACACGCCTGCGATTGCAAGCGTGGTCGCTACAAAGACGATCACGTCAATAATACTGGAAAGCTTATTTATCCTGCCCATCTTTCCTTCTACACCTAATCCAAACTATTGCTAACAGGAAAATCAAACTTGCTTTGGCATTTTACTGATATTGAACATCCGGTGTTTCAGAGAACCCATTCTCCAGCATATCCAGAATCAGCTTATTCACTGCACCAACAGTATCCAGATTGACGTTGAACTTTTTTCTCCTGCCGTCCGGATCATTATCGACAAAGAATTCTCCGTCACCTTTCGCCATTACGCTTTTATAACCCAGAAATCTGGTGCTGACCCTGTAGCATGCGTCTTTCAGGAAGGTGATCTCGAATTCTCTCCTTCTCCTGTTATTTGTAGAAAACGCAATAGTATTTGCCTTGCTGTTTTTCAGAGTATACGCCTCGACATTTCTGGATGTGCACTTATCCAGTACTTCCTTGGTCAGTATTTCCATATTTGCAATAATCATTTTATTGCTCCATTTCTGCCGCTCACCAGCTGTCAATACATGTAAGGTGCCTCCGCCCCGTCATACCATTCGTAATGACAATAGTGTACGTCATCCATATCTTTCCATCATAAAATCAGGGAACAGTTTTCGGTACAGGGGCAGATACTTTACCTTTCCTATTTTATTTTATGTGCAGATCTGCTTCAGTCCTGTTTTCATTTCCATGATACATTTTCTCCCAGATAATAGCAGCGTCCATCCTTTTCACCAAAAGCCATGTGCAGCGGCTTTCCGTCCCGGCTTCCGGTATCCTGCCCCATGACAAAGCCGGCTTCCATCCCATATTCCGAAGCTCTAAGCGGAAGAGGCTCTGTGCACCGCTTCATAATGTCATATACCTCCGCAGCTATCTCCTGCCCCGGTTCTGCTTTAAACTCACCGTCTTTTCTCCATTGCTTCCAACTGTAACTACTCATTGCTGTCTCCTTTGTTCTTTCTATTTCGCATGGCCAGGTGTGGTCCAGTTCCCGCTTAAGCCAGATCAAGCCCATGCGGATCTCGAAACGGTAGTCTTTCCGGATATCTGAGAGTTTTCTGTAGGCGCGGATGAGCTGGCCTTTTTCAGTCACCGTCACATACCGGGCTTCAACGCCCTTCGGGGCTTTCCAAATTCTAACAGTCTTCACCGGATTCTCCTCAATGCTCCCTTTGCTCCATGTAGATCTTTTTGCCCTCTTCATCCGGCTCGAACGCCTCTGGCGAAACCCTCACGAAGCTTGTCCCGACAGGGCTGTCTATGTGCCGGAAAATGGCCGGATCCCTCTGGTATACCGCTCCAACCGTCATTAGCACGAGGTTCCTATAGTCGTTGGCATACTCTTCCCCTTCATTCCCTGCCATGAATGACCACCCGCTGTCGTTTTCGTTCAGCACTTCATCGCGGACCATGTATCCCACGATCCAGCCTTCATCGAAGATTTTTCTTGATACACAGGCCGTTTTTCTCAGGAGGTCCTTCCGCGTTCGTATCGCCCCGTAGTACTGCCCGTTGGTGACAAATTTCTCCACTGCGGCGCTGTCCGGTTCCGTATCCGTGTCGAGTCCCTGTATCGAGGCATCCCAAATCCTTTTGTCGTCGGCAGCATCCCTCAGCATAACAGCAAGTTTCAGCATCTCCTCTTCGGTCACATCAAGATACATGTCCTTGATTTCCTGCCTGACGTTCTTTCCCTGGTCGTCGTATACGTAAATGAGCATCCCGCCGTCGCGGTACACGGACGCCTTTATGGCACCGAGTTTGTCTTCGTCATCGTAGAACACCATGAAATCGGAAAGCCGGTCGTTGACATACCAGTCGAACTCTGTCCCGTTTTTTCCGTTCATGTAATAAACCGTGCCGTTCTCTTCCAGCTCGGTTTCCTTTATCTCTGGAAGATATGTTCGTAAGCACTCTTGGATCTTCTGTTCCAGTTCTGTAAGGATTCTATTCATCTCTCTATCACCTTGTCCAAAAATCCTGCTCATGGGGTACGGCTGGAATCGTCTCAACATCCATCTTCTCGATCTTTACGTAGCGCCCGCGCTCGATCGCCAGGATGACCCCGTCGATCTGCTCTTCCGTCCCCTGGATCTCCATGGTAACGGAACCGTCATATTCATTCCGGACCCAGCCGGTCGCTCCTAAACGTTCAGCTGCATGACGGGCACGGTACCGGAGCCCGACGCCCTGCACCCATCCATGAAACACTATCCGCTTGCGGATCATGGTGATCTCCCTTTCCGGCCTTTACAACATGATCGAAGACAGCCGGGTATCTCCGATTTTTTTTCCTGCGATACCACATAACCATCATATCTCACTTACCGCTCACAATAAAGGGATGGATACAACGCGCCTTACTGTTATTTCCTTCTGTGGATATCAATCCCCCTTCCACGTATAGTTAAGCATCAAGCAAAATCTAAAAGGAGATTTCAAACCATGTTGAGAAAAATAAATGAAATCATGACCTGGCTTTTTACACCGATACCGGAAACGGAACTTCTATACTCCTATTATGGACTGTATCCGATGATGTGATTTTTCCGCGGTGTCTAAAGAATCTCAGGCAAAATTAATATCGAGTACAAAAGAGGGAACTCCGATCCGCCTGTCACGTTCGGAATCCCCTCTTTTTTTATTACTCAGACCTTAGTGTTTAGAATACTTCGCAAGAAATCAGATTACACCAATGTCGAACATGGACAGCTGCCCCACGGGCAGCTCTTCTTTTTTCTGACCTTTCGACAATTCTCTTGAAGACCCCGTTTCCTTTTTCCCTCTTGATTTCTTCGGGACAGTCTCTTCCACAGTGCTTCTGCGGACCGGCTCCTCCGCAGCCGGAGTATCTGTTTTCCTTTTGCTTTTTGGAACAGTCGGTTCATTCAGAACTATCGCATCCGGATTTTGCCTTATGACTCGATGTCCTCGAAGGCCTTGCCACCACCGTTTCCACCCTTGCCCTGCATCTTCGGAAGGAAGCAAGGTACCGTTTTGGGTTTCCATGTCTCCGCATATCCACCAGACTGCCAGTCTTGATGAAAAACCGCAGCGCATCCGGGAAGTCGACCACGTTCCTTATGCCAGTTTCCTTTATCTCCGCTTCGCCCATTTTTCCGATCTGCTCCGCGAGCCAAAGGTAATCCTGGTTTTTCTCATAGATCTTCAGTGATTTCCGCGCATTTTTCCTGATTTCATCAGGCCGTGCCATATAATCATCCTTGACTTCTGCAGGCGTGTCTATTCTGTATTCGGGCGGATAATCACTTTCCAGTTCGGCTTCACATTCTTTTTTGAGAGCAATGATCTGTTTTCTGATAAGGTTCATTCCTGCCCCGTCTGATTGGAACGGGTCGTCCCCGCCGACCTTTTGCAGGTGATTCCATCTCTCAAACCCTTGGGCGATCTTTATGCCCAATTCCGTTTTTCTATCCATTTTTCTGTTCCATCAATACTGTCGTTAATTCTTGCGATAAATTCTCTATATTCTTGTCCAAGCACATCTCCACATAGCGATGGCCATTAATTTCTAATACATCGCAACTACTGCATTTGTAAACTATACCGTAATAGCAGTATAATCTCAAGCCACGGCGACGTAAGCGAACCAGAAAACCATCTCATCTCACAATATCTTTCGCCCCGATCCCGGGCAGATCTCCTGAGATCAGTGCCATCCCCGACGACTTGGAGTACTGCGCGATCTTGTCGGCGACATTGTCCGTCATACCCTTCTCGGCTTTGGCTACCGCTTCCCTTCCAGCTTTCCTTGCCTGGAGGCCCGCTTCCTGCATCGCAGCCGCGCCTCTCCCGGCGGCTGCGGACACGCCGAATGTCGCAGGTGCAGCGGCGTCTCCCATTGCCTGTGTGGCTTTCTCCGCGTTCCTTGTGACCGCCTCGTCCGCTTTGTTTGCCGCTTCCTTCCGTGCGTCAAAGGCCTTGTACTTAGCCTTTTTTACAGGCTTTTCCGCCGCTTTTGACATATTCTTGAAGGCTCTCATGACCATTTCCTTAAGCCTCTCCTGAGGCTTCCTGGCGGCCCTCTCAGACGCTTTCCGGGACGTTTTGTCCACGTTTTCCTCCCGCTCCCTGCCCTGCTGCAGGATCAGGTCCAGCACCGTGCATGCCAGGGCCCTTGTCGCTGATCAGCGCAATGCCGCCCGCCGGTCCCGCCGCTCTTGCAGAAGCTTTCGCAATCGTCGCACTGATGTCCGTGCTGACTATGGGGCCTTTTGCACTGCCGGTGATCCCCCTGCCTGAGCTGCCCCCCATTTCCGCTGCCCCGACCGCGCTTTTCCCAGTAGAAACCCTGCCGGACAGGCTTTCACTTTCATCGTCTTTTCCCAGCCCCTTTTCCTTTACAAGGATCTCCTCGCCGTTCTTCTGGGTCTCCGCCCCCAAAGATTCCTTGAGAATGCCGATAACTTTCGAAGCCATATTCACAAGCCTGATCTTCAAATTCTCAAACTCCCCCTGCTCCGCCGCGCCTTCTCCGAAGGTCTTTTCAATGCTGTTCTTTATCCCCCATCCGATCGTCGTCCAGGGTTTCCAGTTATCAAACCACCCGCTGAAGGCTTCCGCCGCATTGGGCGCCCCTTTAAACTCCGGCTGCTGGCTGTTCGGGCCGTTATCTTTTCCTTTTTTATCGTTTTCTCTCTCTCCCATTATCTCCTCCTACCTTGCCATGCCGCGCTCCATCTCCTGGAACGCCATGCTCATGATGTGCGCGATGTTGGACCGCTGGCCGTCCCTAATGGCGGCCGGTGCCTTGAGCGTCGCCCACTGCAGCGCGCCTATGGTCGCGCTCCTTGTCATCTGCGTACCCATTTCCCTGATCGTCTTCACAGTCACACGGCCAGCGAGCTCCCTGCTTTTCGATTCATCCATCCTGCCGATCTCCGCGACCGCGTCACGGAAGTCGGAATCCCGGATCTCGCCGTCAGGGGTGTACATCTTCATCTTCCCATCCCTTTTAAAGCGTATCTCACGCCCGTCCTCCAGCTTCTCCATGTGGAGCGTCTGACGCTTCTCATCCATGCCGGCAACAGCCCTGTCATAGATGTCGCGGCTGATCTCGATGCCGTCCCGCGTCTCCCTGACCGTTCCTTTTTCGAAGGGTCTGTTCACTGACGCCTCTTCTCCGTCGATCTTAAGACTCATTCTGGTCTCGATCCTGTGACCATCCGTATCATAGATGCGGCTCGTCGCGCGAGAGGGGTTCTGGCTCCCCAGGATCTCTGTCCTGGCTTTTTCCCAGAGCCCTTTCCCGACCCTGATGGAAGGTTCGGCTTTCACGGTACTGATCCCCTCAAGGCGGCTGTCGATCGAGGCTTCCTCCCCGTTCACGCGCATGTTCAGCCTGCACGTGACCGTACTGCCTCCGGGCGTTATAAAGCCGTAGGACTTCGTCCCGTTCTCCATCATTTTGCTGTAGGCTTTGTCCCAGTCCTCTTTGCTGATGGCCGCAGTGCGTTCCCTGCTCCCTGTTTCTCCTTCCCGCAGTCCCGGGTCTATGACGGCGTCCTTTCCGTCCACCCTGACCTGGATCCCGCACTCAAATACTGTTCCGTCTTTCGCCGTCCCCGCCCACATGGGCTTCCCGGTCTTTTCGATGTGCTCATAAGCTTCATCCCAGAGCCCGCGGCTGATCCGGCGTCCTCCCGGATCGGTTACGCACTCGTTCTCCCCTATAGTCGGATCGATAACTGCCTTTTTGCCGTCCACCTTGATGTCCGCGCTGCAGCTGACGATATGGCCGTCCTCCAGAGTCATTTCCGTGCGCATGGCGCCTTCCCCCAGCATCCTGCGGTCCATCTTCTCCACGAGGGATGCGCTCACCTCCGCCCTTGACGCTGTCACCAACACCTCGTCGCCCTTAAGGTCGGGATGGACGGTCACCGTCTTCCCGTTCATGCTCATCGTCATCTCAGCACCTTCTTCAGGCACTCTGATGAGCCGGATGTCATATCCCGAACACAAAAACTGCAGCCCGTCACATCCCCTCGCATCCATCTGCCGCTCGAAAGA
>CACYTU010000104.1:9505-9936 GCA_902777355.1 uncultured Lachnospiraceae bacterium
ATCGATGCCGTCTTCTGCCCGCCCGACATCGACAGGGCTCACATATTCCCTGGCGTTTCTGAGTGCCTCGTCCAGATTGACATGGTTCCTGTCTGCACCGTACCTGTCCGCGCCGAGATTTTCAGCCACGAGGTCGGCCAGGCCGCCGGCCCTGCCCCTTTCCTTTCTGTAAGTATTGCTGTTTTCTTCCATTGCCCCTCCTTAGTCACGCGTGATCACGCCCGTGCTCCTTGTCTGTTGCTGAAGCGCCGGCTGTTTTCCCAATCCTGTTGCCTGCTGCATTGACAGCGCCGGGTTCTGTGACAATGTCTTCAGCATGCCCTTCATCTGCACGGACAGTTCGGGTCCAAGGGTTCTTGTGAGGTCTTTCATGAAATCCCGTGCTTTCCCGATATCTGCTTTCTCGCCATTGATATAAGCGAAGGTCTCTT
>CACYTU010000104.1:9949-10445 GCA_902777355.1 uncultured Lachnospiraceae bacterium
TTTCTCGCCATTGATATAAGCGAAGGTCTCTTTACCTTCCTTCCTGATCTGCAGGAGTTCCCCGCCTTTTTCGAACTGCAGCTCCCGCCCTGTCGCATGGGTGATTGCCGCAGCCTGCATGACCAGGTTCCCCGCTTCGGCATTCTCCCTTGCATCCGTGATGATCCTGTTCATCGCATCCTTCCCGGATACGGGCTCTTTCATGGGCGCCTCTGCGGCCTTCGCCCTTTCCTCTGCCAGAGGGGCTTTTGCAGCTTCTTCTCTCCGTGCCGGTCTTTCCGTCACTGCTCTTGAGACGCTTTCAGCCGGCGCGGTAACGGCTTCCGTCCTAAGAATCTCTTTCGGAGGCTGTGCCTTCATCTTTCCTTCAGCTCCTTCTTCCCGGCCGGAACGGTTGTGTTCTTCTGCCTCCCTGTACTCCTGCGTCTTATACGCAGTGTCCAGTGCAGTCTCTAAGGTGCTCTTTGACTGCTTTTTCCTTACGAACCCTTCCGTC
>CACYTU010000105.1 GCA_902777355.1 uncultured Lachnospiraceae bacterium
CTCACCGACGGCCTCGGTCGTCTTAAGAACTTTCATGAATCCTCCTTTTCAAAAAACGGAAGGTCGCACAGTTTCCCGTGCGGCCCTGTGGAACTGCCCAGAAAGGCATTCCGGCGGCGCGCAGCCATGAGCACATGCTGTTAGGCTGATTTGCTCGGAGATTGTTTTTGAACTATGCAGTGAGCCGGACACCAGTGTTGTAATACAAGGTGTCGCGCACTAACAGTATAATATCATTACGATAAGATCTTCACAACGTACTGTTTATCAAAATGACCCGGACTTTATCTCCTTCCCGTATTCCTTCACTGCCGGCCGGAATGTCAATGAGGCAGTTGCAGCCGATTCCGGCTGCCATCTGTCCGTTGCGCTGCCGGCTCGAAAAGTGTACACTCATGCCGTCAAAGCAGCCTCTGAGGATCCTGCGGACCGGACTTCTCTTATTGTATGAATCCGCAGCAGGAATCTGCAGCACTCTGTCCCGGATACATCGTTTTCCCAGCATGGCGGTTATCATAGGTCCGGCAATCAATTCAAAGACACACGCACAGGAATAGGGATTGCCGGACAGAGACAAGATGAGCGTATCTCTGGCTTTTGACAGCATGGACGGCATTCCCGGTTTGACTTCGATCCCATGAAAGAGGATCTCACCGCCGATCATATCGATCACTGCCGGGAGATAATCCTTTCTTCCGACCGAGACGCCGCCTGTCGTGACGATCAGCTGTGTCCCTGCCTCAATCTGCTCTCGAATCATCTGTGCGATTTCGGACGGGTCGTCTCCGGCAAAATATGCTTTTGCGTCAGCACATCCGAATTGCCGAAGCCTGGTCATAAGGTACAGATGACTGGACCCGTAGATCTTTCCTTCTCCCAGCGGCTGCCCGGGGAGAGTGATCTCATCGCCGGTACAGATCACAGCCGAACGGACCTGTTTCCTCACAGACAACATCGATAGTCCGGCTGCCGCGCCCGCTGCCAATGCGGAAGCATCCACTGTTTCCCCCGCATATGCCAGGATTTCCCCTTCCTGCAGGTCCTCCCCGATCGGACTGAAACAATCGCCGGGCTTTGCCGGCGCAGAAAACACTGCTGTATCCTGCCCACGAAGCTCAACGATCTCTTGTTTCACAACAGCGTCTGCTTCCTCCGGCAGTACGCCCCCGGTCATGATCTGTGCCGTCTCCCCTTTTCCAATATGGCGAATAACCGGTGAACCGGCGTCATTGCATCCCAGCATAGTCAGAATGACCGGCTTCTGACCGGAAGCTCCGCAAAGATCCTCACTTCGCACCGCAAATCCGTCCATCGCCGATCTGCGAAACGGAGGGCTGCTGATGGCTGCACGCATATCCTCTGCCAGAATCCTATCTGCGCAATCACCTATAGCGCAAAGCTCCGGTTCCGTCACACGGCAGAACCGCAGTGCAGTTTCCAGTGCCTGCTCAACAGAGAGCGCGTCTGTTTTTCTGCTCATTCTTCCTACTTCCTCCTTTTGATTCTGCAGCAATTCAAGGTTCGCAAGGCGAGCTGCCGCGCTGTGAAGCAAGATACCTCGCAATATGATCCGCCGCCTCTCCAATCTGTTCAAAAGAGTATACGGCTTCACAGCCGTCTCCGACCGGATCGTCACTGATCACCGCCAGACACGAATCGGGCGAGACCCGCATGCCCTTTCCGAGTGCTTCCCGATAGACAAGGATATGGGGCAGGTCCAATTCACTGCCTCCTTCCAGAATGACCAGGTCCACGTTCTCTATTTTGCCGATGAATCTTTCCAGTGACACAGGCCTGTATTCCATGAGCGCCGCTTTGTATCCGGAAACAATGCCTGTGACGACAGCGCCTGCCTGTGCCATTCGCCAGGTATCTTTGCCCTCCCGGTCAACTTGGAAATCATGAGCATCATGTTTGACCACCGCCGTTCGAATTCCCCTCGCTGTGAGCTCCGGCAAAAGTTTTTCAAGCCATGTCGTCTTTCCCGAACCGGACCAGCCTGTCACCGAGACTATGAGCTGTTCTGTTCCACATCTCGCGGATTCCTGCTCCATAAGCTGCTTCCACTCCTGCGGAGTATTGCAGCTCGTGCTCTTTCTGACGCCGTCCGTCAGCGCCTGAGCCTTCACATAGGCCACATCCAGATCCTGCAGAAAATCGCGTATCCGCAGTTTCTCCTTGCGGCCATCTACTAGCCTTTGTGTAAGTGCGGGCAGGACCCTTTTGTGATAGATCCCCAGAAGTGTCTGGAGTCTGCCTCCCCCGTCAATGACAAGCACTGCATCCCGCTGCCGCGAAGCATCTTCCATATAATTCATTAGTTCGCGCGCCATCTGCGCATCGGCGAAGGGAGTATCAACCGGCGTCACGAACAGATACTCCTCTCTGCAGACCGTAAGTGCGGCTTCCAGACCGCCCATGGGACCACATCCGGGGAACCTGTCAGAGACTTTCTGCGCATGGATCGCAGGATAGCTCTCTCCCGTTCCGATCGAGAGCCAGACATCCGTACACGGCGAATCCTCTCCGGACAGCGCGCGAAGAAGGCGCACCGCATTCGGCGTGCCTTCTGCTGTAAGCATCGCTTTATCCGTTCCCATTCGACGGCTTTTTCCTCCGCATAGGATCACGGCACTGATTTTGCATTGATTCGTCATAATCACTCTATCTTCTTTCCGGCTCGGTAAAGATGTTTTATCCGAATTAATTTGTCCTTTCAAGTATAACAGGTTTTGCTATTGCATAAGAATACCGTCGGCCAGATTTTCCTGACCGGCGGTACGAACCTTGGGGTTATTTCAGCGTGATCGCAGCGCCAAGCTCTTCAAATTTTGCCTTCAGAGCCTCTGCCTCTTCGATGGAAACGCCTTCTTTGATGATCTTCGGAGCAGCTTCTACAAATTCCTTCGCCTCTCTCAGCCCAAGCCCCGTAATCTCACGAACGACCTTGATGACCTTTACCTTTTGCGAACCGAAACTTGTCAGTTCAACATCAAACTCGGTCTTCTTCTTAGGTGGTTTCGGATCCTTTCTGATCATGGAAATACAAAGGAAAAGCAAATACAAAAAGCCGCCTGTCTCTTCGGACAAGCGGCTTTCTTAGCATTAATCACAGCAGACTGTCTGGTTATCCCACGATTCGCGCAGAGGCTCCCCGTGCCAGGCATCTGCTTGATCCGGTCATAAGAAGGCATTCATCAATAAGCCATACCGCATCCCTGGCAGTCGGCATAATTGTCCTCTGGAGATCAAACGAACTATTTGTATTTTTTAAGCCGTTTATTGTCATCATCAGCATTGCCTTTCCTTTCCCGGTTTTCATTGTCAATCTACTCTATTTTCCGGATCTGCCCAACGACCGGTAACCTTTGGACAGCAGAAGGCTTTCCAGTTCGGCCAGATCATCATATAGGAAGTTGATATTCAGGTTTGCCGCTTCCACCACATCCAACAGCCCGGCCAGGCTGCCCACACTGTCGCTGACCTCCACGGCCAGCACAGATGTCAGTTTCGTCAGATACCCCGCCTCTGCCAGGGTGCTGCAGGCCAGACTGTCATTGTCGGTGAGAATCCTCACGGTACCGAACTCCCCGTTCTCATTGGTGACGAAAGCCCGCAAATCAACACCGGCCTGTGCGAGGGTACCCACCAGAGTCCTCAGGGCACCCTTTCTGTTTTCCGTGTAAATAGAAATCTGCTTGATCATGCGGGACTTCCCCCTTTCATGTTGAGAAAATTTTTCAGCATAGTCCGTCCGTCAGGGGTCAGGATAGATTCCGGGTGAAACTGGACTCCATATATGGGCAGATCCCGATGTTCCACTGCCATGACCTCCCCATCCTCTGTCCGGGCAATTATATTGAGCACATCGGGAATTGTGTCCGGGTCCGCCGCCAGGGAATGATATCGGGCTGCCTTCGTCTTCTCAGGGCAGTCCCTGAACAAGGGGCATTCCGTATCCAGAATAACCATGGACTGCTTGCCGTGCATCAGCTCTTTCGCATATGTCACTTTTGCCCCGAAAGCCGCACAGATAGCCTGATGACCCAGGCAGACCCCCAGAACCGGGCAGATCTTCCCGAGTTCCTTTGCTGCTTCCAGAGTGATCCCGGCGTCCTCAGGCCGTCCGGGACCGGGAGAAAGGATCACCCGTTCCGGATTCAATGCTCTGATTTCATCCAGTGTCATCTCATCGTTGCGGATGACCTTTATATCAGGATCCATCTCTCCCACCATCTGGACCAGGTTATAGGAAAAGCTGTCGTAATTGTCTATGAGCAGGATCATGTCTCCACCTCCCCGGCTTGCTCCAGAGCGTTCACCACTGCCCTGGCTTTGTTGATGCACTCGGCATACTCTCGCTCCGGTACCGAGTCGGCGACAATTCCCGCCCCGGATCGGATGAACACCTTCCCATTCTTCTTATAGGCAATGCGGATCGCGATGCAGGTATCCATGTTCCCGGTGAAGTCCAGATAGCCGATCGCCCCACCGTAGATGCCTCTCTTGTTGTTCTCCAGCTCTCCGATGAGCTGGCAGGCCCGGATCTTGGGTGCTCCGGACAGCGTTCCGGCAGGGAGCACCGCCTCCACGGCGTCCAAAGCGTCGCAATCTGGCCGGATCTCTCCCCGAACGGTGGAGCCGATGTGCATCACATGGGAATACCGCTCGATGGAGTGGAACTTCTCCACCTGTACCGAACCGAATCTGCTGATCTTCCCCAGATCGTTGCGGCCCAGATCAACCAGCATGTTGTGCTCTGCCAGCTCCTTCTCGTCAGAGAGAAGGTCGGCCTCCAGTGCCCTGTCCTCCGCCTCGTTCTTCCCTCTGGGCCGGGTGCCCGCCAGAGGGAAAGTATGAAGGATGCCGTCCTCCAGCTTTACCAAAGTCTCCGGAGAAGCGCCCGCCACTTCCACGTCGGTACCGGAAAAGTAGAACATATAAGGGGAAGGGTTCAGGGCCCTCAGGATACGATAGGTGTTGAGCAGACTTCCTTCGAAAGGCGCCGAGAGCCGGTTGGACAAGACGATTTGAAAAATATCTCCCTCCCGAATATAGGCCTTGGCTTTCTCCACCATGGAGCAGTATGCAGCCTGATCGAAGAGGGGTGTTACCTCCCCCAGCAGCCTCCCGCCGGGCTCACTCTTCTCCGCGCCGTACCTGAGCAGGTCCTCAAGACTCTTCAATTCCCGGACCGCTTTGTTGTAGCCGGTTTCCGGGTAACGCAGGTCCACGTTAACTATCAGAATGATCTTCTGCCGGAAGTTGTCAAAGGCGATCACTTTGTCGAAGAGCATCAGATCAACGTCCCTAAACTGCTCCGTGTCCTCGGTCTTTCGTCTGGCAGCAGGCTCTTTGTAAGTCAGGTAATCGTAAGAAAAGTATCCTACCAGTCCTCCGGTAAAGGGCGGCAGTCCTTCCAGCCGGGGACTTTTGTAATCGTTCAGGATCTGCCGCAAATAGACAGCAGGGTCGTCGGTCTGAAATGTCAGGTTTCCCACCTTCATCTCCCCGTTCAGGCATGTGACCTCCAGCTTGGGGTCAAAGCCAAGGAAGGTATATCGCCCCCACTTCTCCCGGTCCTCCACCGATTCCAAAATATAGCAGTGGCTGGACACATTTTTCAGCTTTCTGAGGACCTGAATAGGGGTACATAGGTCAGAGAGCAGCTCACAGCTCACCGGCAGGACCTTGTACTTTCCGGCTGCCGCCAGGGTTTTGACCTCCTCCAGGCTTGGTCTTATGTTCATGCAGACTCCTTTCCCTGTCGAAGGAAATAAAAAAAGTCCTCGACAGAATTACTGTTCTGTCAAGGACGAATAAGTTCGCTTATCCGCGGTGCCACCTTGATTCACGGAAAAAAAGATCCGTGCTCTTGACGGGATACAGACATATCCCCGGCAACTGACGTATGCCCTCACGTCGCAGAATACTCGGCTCGCGCCTTTGACTGCGCCCTCAGCGGTCCATTTGACAACTCGTTTCCTGTCCGGATCTCAGCGCCCCGGACTCTCTGTGAAGGCGTTTTTTGCCTTTATCTCCGCTTCAACGGTTTGACGTGTGAAACTTAACATATTTTAGTGCATTTGTCAATAGGATACACAGAGCGCATTGACGATCACCTTTGTGATCCTTTTTTCAAAAGCCGCTACTCTCGGAGCAAGATATCCTCCTCTGATTACCAACTGAATACAGCCATCCGGTTATTTATGTTTTTGCCGATCACTGCAAAGAGCTTTCCTCGTATCGTATATTTCTTCATCTCTTCGTTGTAGCTCTTTTCGGATATATACTTCAGTCTCGGCTCAAGACTCAGATACTCCTTTCCGGATTTTGTCCCCCAGCCAAAAGAGGCATTGGTATGCTTGACTGCGTCATGGTGCGAGCCGTGTTTTTCGAGGAATGGGGAGTGCTGCTCGGCGAGCAGGTATCCGTGAGGGAAGCAGTCGCAGAGCATATTAAGACAGGTCTTCACCTGTTCCTTGGAAAAATACTCCAGAACGCCTTCCATTACGATCAGGTACATGTCTGATTTCGGGATGTTCTTTGTCCAAGCGCCGTCCAGTGCGTCCCCGTCCATCATTGTGCAGCGGTCACGGTCCTGGAATACCTTCCTGCGGACGGCGATCTGGTCCGGCAGATCCACGTCAAACCAGGTAAGCTTTCCATTATCCACCTGAGAGAACTTGTCATCGAACCCGCATCCGAGGTTGATGCAGACCGCATCAGGATACAGCTTCAAGAGCCGCTTCAACTCCTCGCGGAATATGATCGTCCTTGCTACAACGCCTTCATGGGACAGGAAGGGGTCAAACTTGCTCACATCCACGCCGAGTGCATCGATGATCTCTTTTGCCTTCGGATCCCTGATCCTTGCATTGGGACGCGAGGTTTCACTGGCCCTGATTGCCAGAGTAATGAGCGCAGTCTCCTGAATATCTCCAAATTGTAAATCCATTGTGTCCTCCTTTCACAAACAAAACAGAGCAGGTCCGAAATCAATCGAATCCTGCTCCGTGCATAAGTACATTGAAGAAAGTTAGATTTCGCTAACTATAAGTAATATACATCTAACTCCGTCATTTATCAATACCGGTATGCTTCTTCATGTCTGCATTTGTCATCCAAACCGGTTAAATACTATATAAACTGTCAATAGAAACAAGCACAACTGTCGAATCGTTCTGTGCATATTCGACCACCCAATCTGAAAAACCACCAAGAGAAAACATAAGATACTTCTCAATCCTGTAAGGAGCAAGAAGCCTTGCCCTGTCCATAAGGGTCTCACACTCTTCTTTTCCGAAAGTGCGGTTTCTGAATTTGCACTCCCCGATCACTGCTGTCTTATCCGCTTCGTTGATACCGACAACATCGATGTCCGACGGGCACTTCAAGACCGGGTCAGCACCCCTCCACTTTCCAATTCTGGTAATAGGGCTTCCATATTTTCCCGTAACGCCTGTCCGAAATGTATACTCCTGACAAATTGTCTCAAAGACCGGTCCCATAAACTCATGTATATAAGGTTTGACCATAGCAACATAATATTCATTCCCGTATGTCCTCTCGATCGCACCGGTTCCTTTTGCAACAAACCGGAACCAGAAACGAAACATTCCGTCCTGTATAATATATTGGTTCAGCTTTCTGTTTTTCTCGTTCAGGATCGGAACTTCCTTGCGAATGATCCTGACTGCTTCCAGCTTTCTGACAGCCTGGGCTGTTTTTGCCGAATCAAATCCCGTCTTATCCGATATCTCACTCAGTTGTGTGCTGCCGCTTCCGATTGCTCCCAAAATAGCAAAATATAGTGACACGTCCCTGAATTCCTGCCTCAGCATATTCTTCGGCTCCTCATAAAAATAACCCGACACATCAAAATACAGCGTCAGTATATTTTCTTCCAAAGTTTTCTCCGGGTCGAGCAGGGAAAGATACCTTGGAATCCCGCCTGTGATCCCATATGCTATAGCTTTTTCCTCCAGTGTATAAGAGGGTACAAATTCCGCAGAAGTCAGGTAATCAAAAGGCTGCAGGTCGATCTGTCCGGTTCGTCTCCCGTACAGCGGAGACTTTTGACCAAGGACTTCCTCTTCCATAAAGGCAATAGATGACCCGCAAAGAATAAGCATGATGTTCAACGCCTTCCATTCGCGGTCTATCTCCCTTTGAAGAAGTGATGCCAGCTCCGGCGCATTTTCCGCAATATAGGGATATTCATCAATGATGATCACTTCCCGTTTGCCGGAAGTATCTCTTTTCACATAATCCGTAATATAAGCCAGCACATCCTGATAAGACCGAAATTCTATGCCGGCAGCATTTACATTATTAAAATGTGAAAACACTGCTCTTCCGAATTCAATGAGATTCTCACCGTCTTTACTCTCAACGCCCGTATAGAACAGTACGTTTTTTTCTTCTGCGAATTGATTCAATAAGGTCGTTTTTCCAACTCTCCTTCTCCCGTAAAGAATCATCATCTCGAAACTGTTCTTTTTATACATCCTGTCCAATGCACTTAATTCTGCCGATCTTCCGATAAATTTCATATTCTCGTCCCACTCCCGGAGCATTCTTTCGCGATGCGTAAAATACTAATTTATATATTACTAATTTATATATTAGTATATATCTATCTTCTTGAATCCTCAAGAGAAAAGCACCCACTATTACCCAAACAGAAAACCGGGAACAGAATCAAACTGTTCCCGGTCATCCACCAGCGTCCGCGAGGTGACTCGAACACCCGACCTACCGCTTAGGAGCCACGGTTGGTGTTATGCACCGAGGATCATATGTAGTCTTTCAAAGTCCCTGAAGGCCCGTAATCGCAAGTTATTTTTTTGTTATTGAGTGCACTGGTGATCACCGG
>CACYTU010000106.1 GCA_902777355.1 uncultured Lachnospiraceae bacterium
TTCTCCACATATCCTGACTGGACAAAGTCGATATAATCGTTTTTTGATCCTTTTAGTCAGGAGCGTTCACTCGTGGAACGAGTTTTGCAACTACCTATTAATCCTTTTAATATTAATCCTTTTAATCTCGATTATGGAAATCTTAATACTAACACAGAATGTTGATCCGTTTATGTAAATCGCATCTTAGGTTAAACTGTGATTCTTTAATCCCGATCAAAAGGCAGCCTGTTCCTGCAGAAGCTCAACAAGCTCCGCGACAGCTGCTTCCGGGTCTTCGCCCGGAATCATCTGTCCCTTTTCAAGCGCCGGCGGAGGGAACAGTCCGATCACCTTCGACGGGCTCTTTAAGCTTTCTGCCGGAATCTGAAGTTTCTCATTATCCATCACCTCAACAACCAGCTTCTTGGAAGCTGTTCTGCCTTTGATGGATGGCTTTCTGGGTGTATTGGCATCCTCTGTGACGGAGCAGACCAGCGGAAATGCGGCGGTCAGTTTTTCATAGCCGGTCCCGGCTTTGCGGTCGATGGTCATACCTTCATCGCCGATCTCAATCTTACAGGCATTTGTCAGAATGCCGTATCCTAGCATTGTGCCAAGCTTAGCCGGTATCTGTCCGGTAACACCGTCGATCGAACTTGCACCGCAGAAAACAGCATCATAGGGACCTGTTGCGTCGATTGCAGCCTTCAAAATAGTTGCAGTAGCCAGGGTGTCAGCTCCTGCAAAAGCCTTGTCAGTCAGCCGGTAAGCCGATTTTACACCCAGGGAAACGGCTTCACGCAGAATGCTTTCGCTGCTTTCCGGACCCATGGTAATGGCTGTGACCTCGCCGCCACGGGCATTGGCCAGCACCAGCGCAGCTTCGACCGCATGACGGTCTGCAGGATTCATCATCTTGCCGACACCGCTTCTGTCAATCGTCAGATATTGACGATTGATCCTGATTTCGGAGACTACCGGAACTTCTTTTAATAATACAAGTATTTTCATGGCAACCTCTTTCAATAAAAAACGAGAAAACGACTAAATGCTATCAGTTTTATGCCCCACAAAAAAGTAGGGCTATTTAAAATAATAGATCACCCATGCGGAAAATACAAGGATGCAGGAACCGACTGAACGGTGTTTTCCCGCGTAAAATAAACATTTCGATAATCTATATTTCGATTTAACATTAGCGTAAAAAAATTATTTCGGTTTTCTTATTGTCAATTCACCTTTATTTATTAAAGAATTTTTTGATTATCGATTTCCCGATAATTTTTATCGTGAAAGAAGAGGCGGATTTTCAGATGTTTCCGTGCATGAAAGAGTCTGTTATGCTAAAATAAACTTTGTATATGCCTGTGGCAGTTTCCTTGGACCAGAAGGTATGCCGGGGCATTCTGTGGGAGTATTACAGGGCTTACAGAGAATCAGTCAAGAAAAACAGATAAGAAGATCAAATAAGTAGATCAAATAAGAAGATTAATTTAAGAAGATAAAAAGAAAAGCAGATCAGAAGATAATATAGTGACGGCTTATTTCAGAAGAGGTATTTAAATGAGTTTCAGAATCATTACAGACTCAGCCAGCGACATTCCTCAGGAGACAGCAGCAAAATGGGACATTACAGTAATGCCTGTCCACACTATGTTCGGAGAAGATGAATATCTGGACGGAGTTACCCTCAGTCCGGCCCAGTTTTTTGATAAGCTTGTAAATACCGGCATTGTTCCCCGCACTTCTCAGGTCACTCCCTTTGAGTTCGGACAGGAATACAAAAAAGCGGTTGATGCGGGTGAGAGTGTTCTGTGCATTACCATGTCAGCCGGTGTCTCCGGGACCTATCAGAGCGCCTGCACTGCGGCTATGGAATATGACGGAAAAGTAAAGGTGATCGACAGCCGCCAGTTCTGCATTTCCCTTTACGTCCTGGTCCGGTATGCCTGTATCTGCAGGGACAGGGGAATGAGTATGGAAGAGACGGCGCAGGCAGTAGAGAAGGTCAAGGACAGAGTCCATGTGATCTCTGTGTTCGACACACTGGAGTTTTTAAAGCTCGGAGGCAGGATTTCGTCGGCGGCGGCTCTTGCAGGTAACTTGCTCTCAATAAAACCCGTGATCACGGTCAGAGAAGGACTGGTCGAGGTGATCTCCCGCGCCCGCGGCTCCAGAAAAGCATTGCAAAAGGCTGTTGAATTCATACGCCAGGTTGGAGGAATCGACGAGACCATGCCCTCCTGCCTGGGCTTTACCGGCCAATCTGATAAGGTCCTGACTTCATTTATCAGCAAGTATGCCCGGCAGTATGCGGACCGCCTGCGTGATCTTCCCATCGTTCCTGTCGGAGCCACAGTGGGTACCTATGCCGGTCCCGGGGCCGTCGCACTGGCATTTTTTGACAACGGAGAGCAAAAATACTGATATGTGCATTATATCCGGTAAAACAGAAAAGTTCTGAAAAAGCTCTGAAAAAGCTCTGAAGAGGTTCAGAAAAGAAAAGGAAAATTTCCACAGGAAAAGAACCGAAAATTCAGAAAAATACTACCGGAAAAGCAAGGAAAAAACACAGAAAATATACTGCGGGAAAAGAACATAAAAGTACAATAAAGCATAGAAAGACCTGATGGAGTGGAGGACAGAAAAGTGAAAAGATTATTGTACATGACAGCGGTCTGCCTTCTGGCGGCTTCTTTATCGGCCTGCGGCGGCAGCAAAGAAGGCATGGTACAGACACCTGCCAATATGAAAATGCAGCGGGGCAGAAATTATAAGGAAGTGATTGAGGACTTTGAGGACAAAGGCTTCACCAATATCCAGACAGAGACTATAGAGGATCTGGAATACGGACATACCTTTAGAAACGGGCACGTGGAACAAATTTCGGTCGGCGGTGATACCAACTATGATGCAGGTGTATATGTTCCCAGTGACACCAAGGTGATCATCCGCTATCACACTTATAATTCCGCCACCTTAAATCAGGATGCGGAAGATGAGGATGCATCCGGCGGCAGCGAGCAGAAGGAATCCGGCGGCAGCGAGCAGAAGGAATCCGGCGGCAGCCAGCAGAAGGAATCCGGCGGCAGCGAGCAGAAGGAGTCCGGTGAAAGCAGGCAGAAGGAGTCTGACAGCGGCTCCCGGGAGGCAGCTGATCAGGCTTCCGCGGATCAGACCGGTGAAAAGTCCGAATAATGAGGAAACTAAATGGACAGATTGAAAGATAACCGCGAGCGAGTAGACATCCTTCGCAGGGAGGGCACGCTTTTGCGGGAGGAGATGAAGATCCTGCTCGAAACTCTGACGGAGGAGGACCAGCAGTATCTCTTTCAAAACGCGGCGGAGACAGCCAGGGAGAATTACGGAACAGATGTATACCTGCGCGGACTGATCGAATTTTCGAATTATTGTAAAAACGACTGTTATTACTGCGGTATACGGCGTTCTAACAGGAAAGCTGACCGCTACCGCCTCGGGGAAGACGTGATTCTGAACTGCTGCGACACCGGATACAGACTGGGCTTCAGGACCTTTGTCCTGCAGAGCGGCGAGGATCCGTTTTTTACAGATGAAATAATATGCGGTATCGTCTCAAAGATTAAGGCTGCTCATCCGGACTGCGCGGTGACCCTTTCCATCGGAGAAAAACCGCGCCAAAGCTATGAAGCCTATTTCAGGGCGGGAGCGGACCGATACCTTCTGAGGCATGAGACTATCAATCCTCTGCACTACAGAATGCTGCATCCGGAGGAGCTGACGATTGAAAACCGCCGCCGCTGTCTGGAGGACCTGAAGGAGATCGGATTCCAGGTCGGCTGCGGAATGATGGTGGGATGCCCCGGACAGACCACAGATTTTCTCCTGGATGACCTGTATTTTATGAAGGAATTCGGACCGCACATGATCGGAATCGGACCCTTTATTCCCCACCAGGACACCCCCTTCAGGGACCAAAAACAGGGATCAGTACAAGACACCCTGCGCCTTCTGGCTGTTATCAGGCTCATGCATCCCCGGGTGCTTCTTCCGGCTACGACAGCGCTGGGAACAGCAGATCCTATCGGCAGGGAAAAGGGGATTCTGGCAGGGGCAAATGTCATCATGCCGAATCTGTCACCTACGGATGTGCGCGGCAAATACCTCCTCTATGACGGAAAAATCTGTACCGGCGATGAAGCGGCCGAGTGCCGCAGATGCATGGAACTGAGGGTACAGAAAATCGGCTACTCGATCGCAGTTTCCAGAGGGGATTCCAGGGTTTAGGCAATCAATCGGCAGCCAGAGCCTGCTCTGAATGGAAAAAAGCATTATTAATTTCAATATTCAATACTCAACACTATTGCCTGCACAGAGTGAAAAAGTAATATTGTAAATGTTGGATTCTAATTTATAAATCAAAAGAGAGGTAAATATGAAAAACAGGAGTTTTATGACAATTCTGGCTGTTACAGTTATCACAGCAGTGCTCGCGGCAGGCTGCGGCTCTTCAAACGTAGCACCCGCAAAAGAGGAGGCTGCCACCGAGACGGTGCAGGCAACAGCAGAGGAAGCAAATCCTGCTGACGAGGCATCCGCGGCAGACACAGCCGTTGACCAGGTTCCTTCAGCGGCTGCCGAAGGCGAAACCATAGCAGAGAATGAAGCTGTGGAGGAAACCACTGCTGTGGCGGCTGCGCAGGAAGAAGCGGCAGAAACTGAACAAGCTGAGATCGTAACAGCTGAGCCTCAGGAGGGAGATACCGTTGTTATTGTTTACGAAGGCAATGAGATCGAAGCGACTTTCCGCAATATAGCAGGGCCTGAGTTTCCCGTGGAGAGCCAGGGAGATTATGTATATGATGTTTTGGGCATGTCATGTTGCTTCAAGCAGGCTGTTGCCCCCGGCCGGATCGATTATGAAAAGCTGCCTGAGGAATGGCAGTCGATGGCCCGCACGGTTTACATGATCAACAAGCAAGAGAGTGAGCAGGATGCTGTAGTTTTACCTGAACCTCAAGAAGGAGATGTGACGACTGTTATTCGCGAAGATGGCAAAGAAATTACAGTTACATTCCAGGGCATGGACGGAGACCGATATGTCTACGACGCGGAAGGAAACAAAGTGACAACCAGCGAAGTTCTGGAAAAGGGAGCGATTCCCTTTAAGGATCTTCCCATGGGATGGACAGAAATTTTAAGCCACGGTTATTGAAGATCCGGATCCGTGTTTTCAGTCTGCATTTATTCACTTGAAGTGCGCGCCCCCTCAAAGGGCGTGCACTTTTATCACTGCTCTGTCGCCCGCTGTAGGGTAAGCGGATTATACAGCACCTGATGCTTTGCCGTTACAGTTCAGGCCCACCTGATTCTTGGAGCGCCTTTTGTGCATTGCTGTAGAGGCGGGCCTTGAAAAACGCCGGTACTTGCTTTTTGCAAGCCCTG
>CACYTU010000107.1 GCA_902777355.1 uncultured Lachnospiraceae bacterium
TTTTTAATTCACCAGATCAGTGAAAGCAATATTCAGTTGGACGCATTGTAACTACGCGGAAAAGCATTGTTTATGACTTACCGCTATGAATAATTCAGGTTTAAACGTCTTTATAATATTAACTACGTGGGAAAGTATACCATATGGTTTTTAAGCTGCGGAACGGAATATTCAGGACATTGTTACAGACGACATTGAAACAGACAGGAAAAAGGAGGGGAATGTGAAAAAACTGTTTACTGACAACAGAACTGCAGGTATTCTGCGCATGCTCGGTACCAAATCCGGTCTGACAGTGGCCGTTATGGCGGAACAGCTGGGGGTCAGCGAGAGAACAATCCGCAATGACATCCGGCAGCTGAATGAAGATCTCGCGGGGAGTGCCTCGATCGAGGGCGTCCAGGGGCGTTACAGCCTTCGGATTTTTGATCCCGCTGCATATAAAAAGACATTTGAAAAAATCTGCAACACGGACGGTCTCTTTGACACGCCGCGGGGACGGCAGAACTATGTTTTCGGGGAGCTGATGCGGGCCGACGAGCCTCTGCTGACGGATGAGCTTGCCTACGAGATGAATGTGGGCCGCACTACCCTGGTCAGCGATCTCAAAAAGCTCCGCGAGGAGCTGGATGCATGGAACCTCAAGATCGTCGGAAAGACCAGCAAGGGCATGATCCTGCACGGAAACGAGCTGGATATCCGCACCTATGTCCTGGAGACCTGCTTTGACGCTCTCTACAGTGATTATCCCCTCGATGATGATATCCGGGAGATGATCCGTGAAGAGATGGGTAAAAAGTCCTTTGAAAAGCAGGTCGTCATCCAGTTTCAGCGCTATCTGCTGCTGATGATGGACAGATTTCTCACCGGACATTTCATAGGAAAGCTGACAGATGCCTACTACAACCTGACCGCAAACGGAGAGTTTTTCCGGGTCAATGAACTGCTGGACAGAATCGGCGGATATCTCCATGTGGATTTCCCGGTGGAGGAAAAAATCTTCGCCTTCCTTCCGTTTGCGGGTATGCGGACCCCGGCTGACCTGGGTTCTGTAAAAGAAATGGAACTGGATGAAACGATCCACCCCCTCTCGGAAAAAATCATGGAGCAGATCCGGACAGAGCTGGACATCGCCATTAATCCCAGGGATTTCGCAAATGAATTTGCCTATCATCTGATGTTCATGCTCAACCGCCTTCGTTTCAAGATCCGCCAGCCCAATGCCATGCTGGAGGAACTCAAGACCAAGTTCCCGCTGGCCTATGAGATGTCCGGCATCGCCGCCCGCGTCATCGAACGGGAAAAGGGGCTGAAGGTAACAGAGGATGAAAGAGGCCATCTCGCTTCCTATTTCGGCGTTTTTCTAGTGGAGAACAATCTTGGACAGCAGCGTCCTTTCCGCATTACAGTCATCTGCGGCACCGGCCGTGTGACCTCCCGCCTGATCAGCGTGCAGCTGCGCAAGATTATGGACAGCCAGGTGCAGATCCGTACTATGTCGGACGCGGCAGCAACTCCCGAGGAGCTGGACAACTGCGACGTCATTCTGACGACCGTTGAGCTTCCCTTCTCTCCCAAGAAGCCCGTGATCCGGATCCGTGAGATTTTCGACGAAAAAGAGCTCAAGCACAAACTGGAAAAGGTCCGCTACTGGGACCAGGTCGAGATGCCTATCCTGGACGACAACCAGTACATCATGAGCAGCCTGCTGGACGAAGACCGGGTATTTTTCTTCGAAAAAGGCCGCTCCTACACAGATGCCCTGAATGAGATGATCGAAATTCTGACAGATGAAGGTCAGATTGACGAGGGCTTTGGAGAGCGCCTCTTTGAGCGTGAAGAAAAGGGCACCATGGTCTTTGACAACGGCGTCGCGATTCCCCATGGAATCCAGACCGCCAATGACCGCATGCTCCTGGCGGTGGGCATCTTTGAAGAGCCCACCGAGCACAAAGGACATCCCGTCCGTCTCATCTTCTTTATGGCCCTCCCCGAGCAGTCTGACGCCGACGACATGCTCATGATCCGCGTCTACGACGAGCTGCTTGAGATTTCCAGGGACACTGACATGATCAAAGCGATTGCAGGGACTCAGACCTGGCCTGAGCTCATGCGGGTCCTCTACAAAAAAGCGTAAGCCGGTCTGGTTTGGAAATCCGTCCGGTATATCTGCGCAAGCAGCTGCTTTAGGCCTGAAGCCAAAACAAAAGCCGCCTGTGAGGGCGGCTTTTTTGCTGTGCATTATTATTTTATTTTCTTATTGTGTCTTTTCTATTGTGTCTTTTCTATTGTGTCTTTATTGCATACTTTTCTGTTGTGTTTATTTTTTTATCTTATCCGGATATCCGGGATTGTCTTCTCAGCTGGTCCTGCGATTGGTTTCGCAGAAATCAGCCCGGATCCATTTCCCGGAATCCGGCATTTCCGAATCCGCTTCAGAGGATTATCAGGCGGTTCTCTCCACCGTAATAGCCTCGTAGCGTTCGGAGTTGATGATCTTCTCCATAGCCTCGACCGGATTCATACCTACCGTCTGCATTACCTGGCGGAACACAGAAGTGGACTGGCCGCTCACCAGCTGGACACCCTTGCGCTTCTTGTCCGCGTGGAACACATCGTGGCGGCTGGCAACGTTCCAGAAGACAATGTTAGGAATCTGGTATCCGTATCTTCTGAAGGCCTTTTCCATCATCTCGTAGAATGTCCACTGACGGTCACCGCAGTAGTCGATCTCCATATCGGAAATGACGATCAGAGACTTGGGCATATCCTCCGGAGAGACGTGGCCGCGGATGGCAATATCCAGTATGTGCTTAAAAGCAGCCTCCAGGTTGGTGTTGTTCTCCCAGTCGTTCATGTTGATGCTGTTGATCTTCTGAGCCAGTGTCTCTCCACGGAGAACCTGAATTCTGGAAGATCCGGAGAAGGACATGAACATGTTGTGGAACTCGCCGTGGTTGCGCTCCGCGAAGTAGACTGCCAGGCCTACGGATGTCGCCAGAGGTCTGCCGTGCATGGAACCGGATGTATCCGCAATTACCAGAGCGTTTGTTCCCGGCTCCACATAGTCAGGGAGCTGGCGCCACTGGGCCTCCAGCGCGGGATTCTCAGCGACCGTGTATCTGCCGAAAATAGAGCCTGTGGACAGTACTTTTTCCACAATGTCATAAGGGTAGAGGGTGGCGGCGTGGATCTTCTCTTCGCCGGTCACCGCGCGGCCTATGAACTTCTCATAGCGCTCTCTGTCGTGTCTTTCGAATGCCCGGCGGTAGATCATCATGGCCCTGGAAGGAACTGCGGAATACTGAATCTCATCCCAGCGGCCGGCAGACATCAGGGCCTCGGTGATACCGATTCTGCGGCGCAGAGCGCGCACGATGCGCTTGAACTCATAGACAGAGTAGCCCAGCTTGCGTGCGGTCAGAATGCCGAGTTCTCTGGTCTTTGCGGAGGACGCATCTGCCGTCTTGATCCACTTGGCCAGAAGAGACACCGCGTTTCCTTCCTTCAGGCTGCGGCGGTCCTCTTCAAACTGCGCTCTCATGGCTTCCCACATCTCATTCTCGAGAGGGGTGCCGATCAGGCAGTAGAGGTCATCGTACCGTCCGTAGACGCCGATCAGATCCAGGTTCGGACGCAGCGCCTCCGGATGCATCTTCGCCATGTAGCGGATGATTGTCCGGAAAGTTTCGCGCTCGCCCAGACCCCCGCGGACATCGCGGGCGTAGAAGGCGATTCTGGTCGCGAACAGAGGATCCTCATGATACGCCTCGGAGAAGAGGCGCTCGATGCGGACCTTTTCCGCGCCGCGAAGGGAACCGATCACACCGAACAGATCAAGTCTTGCGTCGCTTGTGGTGTTCAGTGCCACAGCGCCGTTTTCTGTGCGTGTAAAAACGCTTTCATTTCTTGCTGCCTTTGCAAACTTCATTATTCCTCCTTTCCTTCCGAAAACAAGCCGGCAGATCAGACGCCTGTCTGTCATTGCAGGTAAGAAATACCGATCTTTATGAATATCGATCTTTTTGAATACCGATCTTTTTGAATACCGATCTTTTCATGTGAGGAGTTTATCAACGGACTCGTCACATCTGTCCCCCGCATGGGCGCGCCTGCAGCACGGATGAAAACGGCGCATGAGCACGTCTTCAGCATGCCTTCAGCTGTTTCGGAATAATATGATGCATGACCCTTCCTTGCGGTTTCAGTCGCAATCGCCTGTCGGAAAAACAAGCCGGATTTAACAGATTCCTTGTAAATTGTTGTGAGGGTCACAGATACAGGGCCTGGCCTTGATCACAACCCGGTCCTGACACTGTCTGTCGTAGTGCAGATTCTCCTGCTCAGCAGCTCTGTGTTTTAACAAATTCAGCATACATCGGTTTTTCCCCGCTGTCATTCAACCGCTGGTATAAGAATTCCGCCGTGAATTCCGAGTCCTCCCGCACAGATTGTGTGAGTTCCCGTTTGGCTCCTGCACATCTCCTTTATCCCCGTCTTATTAATCGGGCGGCAGCTTTTTTTCGCCTGTCATCTGGCTTTTCTATGTATGTCATCCACTTTCCTTCGCCTGTCATCTGCTTTTCTTTGTCTATCATATTCTTTCCTTCGCCTGCTATCTGGCTTTCCTTTATCTGTCATCCGCTTTCTTTCTGCGTTTTTTCCCTTATTCCCACCTGATGTAAGTAGATGTTCTCCGATGCGGTCACAGGCTGTCCTTTTGACTGCGTTTTTCCACATCGCGGAAAAATCCTGAACAAATGGATTTCCGCGCCTGCGGAAATCGCGGAATTAAGGTCAGGGCCTGTTTTTACTATCATTCAATCATCAAATAAAACAACAGCACACAAAACAGAGCAGACAGGGCCTGGGATTTGAGTTACAGATCCAGGCCGCCATCACCGAAAACAATTTAAAGCATTTTTCAAAAAAACAATCTAAAGCATTTTTAAAAGGAGGAGAACAAAATGGCAGACTGGTTAAATCTTGAAGGCAAAGTAGTGATCGTAACAGGCGGCGCTTCCGGAATCGGCAATCACGTCGTGAGCACACTGAAGGACGCGGGCGCGACCCCCGTCATCGCAGACATCTCCGTAGAGACCGGCGAAGAGAGAGACGGCATCTTCTGCACAAAGTGCGATGTCACAAGCAAAGAGAGCGTCGAGGCCATGGTCGCTGCAGTCGTTGACAAGTACGGAAAGCTGGACGCGATCGTCAACAACGCGGGCGTCAACCTTCCCCGCCTCCTGGTCGATGTCCAGGGCGAGAAACCCCAGTACGAGCTGGACGAGAAGTCCGAGCTGGATGAGAAGTCCTTCAACATCATGTTCAACATCAACGTCAAGGGCCTGATGTACTGCGCACAGGCAGCTGCAAAGCAGATGCTCAAGCAGGGCGGCGGCGTCATCATCAACATGTCCTCCGAGTCCGGCAAGGAAGGCTCCCAGGGACAGAGCGCTTACTCCGCAACCAAGGGTGCCTGCGACAGCTTCACCCGCAGCTGGGCCAAGGAGCTCGGCAAATACAACATCCGCGTCGTGGCAGTCGCCCCCGGAATCATGGAAGCAACCGGCCTGCGCACACCCGCTTACAACG
>CACYTU010000108.1 GCA_902777355.1 uncultured Lachnospiraceae bacterium
CGTCCCGGAACTGTCCACACACTGATGGGAGAGAACGGCGCCGGAAAATCCACTCTGATGAAATGCCTGATCGGCATGCAGCCGGTCACTGCAGGAACCATTATTCACAAGGGCAAGGAAGTTCACTTCAAGAGCGTCCAGGACTCCATCCATGCCGGTATCACCATGATCCAGCAGGAGCTGTCCCCTGTCCTTGAGCGCACTGTCGCGGACAACCTCTGGCTTGGCCGCGAGCCCATGAAGAACAAATTCATGTGCGACAACAAGGCACTCTATACAGAGGCGGAAGCACTTTTCAAGAAGCTCAACCTCGAAGTAGATGTCTATGCAAAGATGAAAGATCTGACGGTCGCGAAGCAGCAGATGGTCGAAATCGCGAAGGCCGTTTCTCATGACGCGAATATCGTTATCATGGACGAGCCCACTTCCGCTCTGACGGACGCAGAGGTTGAAGATCTCTTCCGTATCATTGCAGACCTGAAGGCGCAGAATGTCGCGATCATCTATATTTCCCATAAGATGGATGAGATCTTCCGCATCAGTGACGACATCACGGTCTTCCGTGACGGCACTTATGTGGGTACCGACCGCGCAGCAAACCTCAACAACGAGAAGCTGATCGAGATGATGGTCGGTCGTAAGATCACTAACATGTTCCCTAAGATTCCCTGCCCGATCGGCGATGTCATGTTCAAGGTCGAGAACCTCAATTCGGGCAAGCAGGTCAAGAACGTTTCCTTCGAGGTCCGCAAGGGCGAGATCCTCGGATTTGCAGGTCTGGTCGGCGCAGGCCGTACCGAGACCATGGAGACAATCTTCGGCATGCGTCATAAAGACAGCGGCAGAATCTGGCTGAACGGCAAAGAGCTTAACATTAAGTCTCCACGTGACGCCATTGACAACAAGATCGGTCTGCTGACCGAGGACCGCCGCGGCAACGGTATCTTCGGCCTGCTCTCCATCACTGACAACACAACAGTTGCCAACTGGGGCGCTTACGGCTTGCCTATGGACAACAAGCAGATGCTCAAGGATACGGAGGAGTACAACACCAAGCTCCGCACCAAGACTCCCACATGGGAGACCCGTATCATGAACCTGTCCGGCGGTAGATCTCCTGATCGTTGACGAGCCTACCAGAGGTATCGACGTCGGCGCCAAGTCCGAGATTCACGAGCTTCTGTCCAAGCTGGCAGGCGAAGGCAAGGCCATCATCGTGATCAGCTCCGAGATGCCTGAAGTCATGGGTATCTCTGACAGGATCGTTGTCATGCACGAAGGCGAGATGACCGGTGTTCTGAATCGTGACGAGTTCTCTCAGGAACTGCTCATGAGATATGCAACCGGTGGTTCTGCAGTTGAAGAACTGAAGCAGCAGTCTGCTCAGGAATAATCAGGGAGGGTAGAATCGAATGAAGTCAAAAGCTGAGAAATCTCAATTTAGTAAATTAATTTCCGATAATGGTATCTGGGTAGTTCTGGTCGCTTTGATCATTTTCATTACCATTATCAACCGCAACTTCTTAACTGCCAACAACGCAGTCGCTCTGCTGACCGGTGAGTCTGTCAAGGGCGTCATGACTTTCGGTGTCACCCTGGCAATCCTGTCCAAAGGTATCGACCTGTCCACAGGTTCTGTCGCTGCCCTGTCCGCTATCTGCTCCGCAGCGCTCTGCCAGGCTTCCGCTTCCAAGCTGTGGGCGGGTCTGCCCACCATGCCCGCGATCGTCGGTATCCTGGGCGGTATCGCGATCGGCCTGATCGTCGGTTTTGCAAACGGCTGGATGGTTGCTTACCTTCGTCTGCATCCCTTCATCGCTACTCTGGGTACACAGCTGATCTGCCGTGCGCTCTGCAAACTGATCACTCCCGGTCCCGTTTCCAAACTGACTCCCGGCTTCCGTTTCCTCGGCAACGGCAAGATCGGTCCTTTCCACATGATCGTTATCGTCATGATTATCATGTTCATTATCCTGGCATTCATGCTTAAGATGACCAGATTCGGTAAATCCGTCTATGCAGTCGGTGGTAATGATCAGGCAGCAAGAGTTGCAGGTATCAACGTTGAGCATACTCTGGTTAAAGTTTACATGTGGTGCTCCTTCTGCGCAGCTCTCGGCGGCGTCCTCCTTGCAGGCCGTTCCGACTCCGCAGACCCTGCAAACACAGGTCTGAACTACGAGCTTGATGCTATCGCAGCAGCAACCGTCGGTGGTACTTCCCAGACTGGTGGTATCTGCCGTCCCTCCGGTGTTATCGCCGGTATCCTGATCATGGGCGTTATCAACAACGGCATGGTCATGATGGGTGTCAACGACCAGATGACATTCATCGTCAAGGGTCTCATCATCATCGGATCCGTTGCATTCGATATGAGAAAGAACGCTGTCAAGAAATAATCGTATCGATCACTGTAAATACACTCTTTGTTCAGGCATCATCATTGCAAACAAATCAGGCCATTGTGTACGCCCGGTCCTGACAGCATGATGTACTGGAAATAACCGGGGCGGAACACAGGCGGCAGGAGCATTTCTGCCTGCCGCCGCACGGCCTGTTCAGAGAAAGGAGTTACAGATGAAAAAGCGGATCTTTAGCATGGTGCTTTGTGTCGCACTTGTGCTGACCCTGCTGGCAGGATGCGGCAGCAGTGCCTCCTCCTCATCCGGTGGGGCGAAAAAGTATAAAATGGCCTATGTAATCTCAACGGTTGACGAGTTTCTCGGATTCCTGAGGGATGATGTGCAGAAGGCTGCGGAAGAAAAAGGCGTTGAGATGGAGCTTCTCTATGCCGGTGAGGATAATTCGAAACTGATCGACTGTGTCAGTGCAGCTAAGACCGAAGGTATGGATGCTGTTCTGATCAACCTGAATGCGGCGGAAAATGCCCATGCCTGCATCGAAGCTGCAGGGGATATGAAGGTCGTGTTCATCAACCGTGTCCCGGATGATTTTTCCTATCTTAGCGAAAACGCCGCAGCGGTTGCATCTGATGAGAATACCTCCGGTGTTTATCAGGGTGAATATCTCGCTGATCTCTTCAAGAAAGAGGGCAAAAAGGAAGTATCCTACGTCCTGCTTCGCGGTACGGAAGGTCTTGTACACACTGACAAGCGTACGGACGGCGCGCTCGACACACTCAAGGCTGCCGGAATCAATATGAAGGAAGCTGCTGTCGTGCACGGCAACTACAACAGGGCTACCGCAAGGGATGCCTTCGCGGATATGCTTGATGACGGTCTGAAATTTGACTGCATCATCTCCAACAACGACGCTATGGCGCTCGGCGCAATCATCGCTATGAACAATGCAGGCATGGATCCCAAGTCTGTTCCGATCGTCGGTATTGACGCGACAGACGATGGAATCGAAGCCCTTAAGGCCGGTGAAATGGCTATGACAGTCTACCAGAGCCATGAAGGTCAGGCTGCCGGCGGTGTCCAGATGGCGATCAACATGCTCGAGGGCAAGGATCTCGCAGAGGGAACTGATTGTGAAGTTTCTTCCGAGTGCCCTTATGTGCTGTATTATCCTTTTATCCCTGTTACAGCAGATACGCTTGATCAGATCAAGAAATGATCCGGCGGTCAAATTCGGGACGGATTGAGGAAAAATGAATACGCATGCCTGTGAGCGTGAGATTCATGACTGAATGTATGAGCTGTTCCTGATTTGACGAATAATGAGTATATGAATGTGACAGTGGAAATATACCACTGTCACATTTGTATATAGGAAGCTCTGACCTACGTCAGGGGAACCAGTCAGCACAGGCAAAACCGGAAATACAGAAAAAAAGTAAATGCAGTCAATACATTCAATACAGGTAAAACAGGAATTACAGAAACCGGGAATACTGAAAACAGAAAATACAGTTAATACAGAAAATACGAAAAACCGGAAAGACAATAACAGAAAAAGACAATAACAGGAGAAAGAGATCAGGAAAAGAAAATGTTTGATGTAACTGTTATCGGCCCGGCAGTGATTGATATTCTGGCTTCGCCGGTCGACCTGGATGCAATAGCGGCAGGATCCCGGGATCTGGACCGGATCAGAATGTCCTTTGGCGGAGACGCTTTAAACGAGGCAGTGGCCCTGTCCAGGCTGGGCAGGAAGGTCAGGCTGATCAGCAAAGTGGGCGACGATGTAGCAGGCCGGAGGATTCTGAGTTATATGGAAGAGAACGGAATCCCGACAGACGATGTACGTGTGCAGGAGGGTCTTGACACTGCGATCAACATTGCGCTGATTGAAAAGGACGGAAACCGGAAATTCCTGATGAATCCCCACAGCAGTCTGCGCCGCCTGTCTCTGGAGGATGTGCTGCCCCTTGTGGACGGGATGTCAGAAATTGTCTCTTTTGCCAGCATGTTTATTTCGCCTCTTTTCACGATCCAAAAGATGGAAGAGCTGTTTTCTGTGATTAAAAAGAGCGGCCGCAGGCTGGTCGTCGATGTGACAAGAGCCAAAAACGGAGAGACGATTGAAACAATTCGCCCTCTTCTCCCCTACATGGATGTATTTGTCCCCAATGACGAGGAGATTGCCTCCCTGACTGGCGTACAGGATGCTCAGCAAAATGTACGGATGCTTGTGGAGGCAGGTGTGGGGACGGCTATCGTAAAAGCCGGAAAGAAAGGCTGTCTGGTCGGCTTCAGTGAACCTCAGACCTCGCATTCTTCCCTCAGCTATAAAGAGCAGAACTGCCGGAAGCAGGAGAGCCGGTATAACGGGCTGGCACCGAAAGAAGACGGCAGCGGGCAGATCCGGATCCTGCATGTTCCTTCGGTTCCCGACCTGACCTGCGTCGATACCACCGGGGCGGGGGACTGCTTTGCGGCAGGCTTTATCAACGGTATGTGCGGAGGTCTCAGCACAGAGGAATGTGCGCGCATGGGCTGTGCGGCCGCTTCCTGCTCGATTGAGGAGATGGGGGCTGTGGACGGCGTCCGGGATCTGGCGCAGGTGATGAAGCGCTATTCCATGGTCGGACCTGTGGAACATCTTTTCTGAATAATGGCAGGAATGATGGCAGATTGGATCAGATAATCTATCGGATTCTGTCAGATGCAACATACAAGGAAAGCAGCTGTGGCTTATCCGGCAGTTCGCAGGCACATATTACCCACTGCCATGTCTGAGGGTATGTCCATTATTGACAAAAAAACAATCGGGCAATTGTGCAAAACATAGAATTCATGTTTTACCCGAAAAAGGTGTTGCACGCAGATTGTTCGCGTGCTAACATTAAAGCACAAGGAACAAACAAATAAGGCACGCAAAAAGCACGCAAGATGCGCAAGAGTTCTATGGAGGGAAAAATGAACTATATTGATTTTGACGAGTCCAGAAAATTTGATCTGATCCTGCTTGGCAGAATCGGCATCGACTTTAACCCTGCTTACAGCGATGATGTGAAAGAGGATTTCAAGCCTCTGAAAAAGGTTCACTATTTTGAAAAATTTGTAGGCGGTTCTCCTGCCAACATCGCAGTCGGCATTACACACCATGGCATGAAGGCCGGTTTCATCGGCAAGGTTTCCGATGACCAGTTCGGTGATTTCGTTGTCGATTATTTCAATGAGCAGGGCATTGACACCTCCAACATCTCCAGATGCACCAATGGCGAGAAGCTCGGCCTGACCTTTACCGAGATGAAGTCTCCTATCGAGAGCAGCATTCTGATGTATCGTAACCGCGTCGCGGATCTTCAGCTCTCCGTTGATGATATCAAGGAAGAGTATATCAGACAGGCTAAGGCAATCCTGATCTCCGGTACCGCTCTTGCAGAGAGCCCTTCCAGAGAGGCTGCCCTCAAGGCTGTTATGCTGGCCAGAAGAGTCGGCACAAAGATCATCTTCGATATCGACTACAGAAACTACAACTGGAAGAACTTCGATGAGATTCTATGGTAGCAAAAGAGTCCACTGTTATCCTGGGATCCAGAGAAGAGTTTGACCTGACTGAGAGAGAGCTCATGCCCGGTCTGTCCGATGAAGAGAGCGCAAAGATGTGGCACGGCTACCACGCAAGGATCGTCGTCATCAAGCACGGTATGCAGGGATCCACAGCTTACACACGTGATGGCCAGAAGTTCTCCATCCGTCCTTTCCCTGTCCAGGCTCGCAAGGGCTTCGGCGGCGGCGACGGCTATGCTTCCGGTTTCCTGTATGGCCTCTTCCACAACTGGGAGATCATCGACTGCCTCGAGTTCGGCTCTGCAGAGGCTTCCATGATGGTCCGTGCCAACAACTGCTCCGACGCCCTTCCTACTCCCGAAGAAGTTCATGCTTTCATCAAAGAAGAGAAAGAGCTTTACGGAGATATGATCGCCCGCGTCTGATCGATACCTGCGCACGGGAGTGATCCGCTTTTTACGCAAATGTAAGAGAGGGAACGCACCTGCGTGAAATCAACACCGCGTACCCGGGCAGCAGCTGTTGTCTCTGCGCGGAAAAATCCGGCCCGACCGGACAAGTAATGTTCCGTCTTGGTTTTTACAGACAGATAATTTTTATAGCGTGCCATAATATGACCGGCAGCCACTTTGAAAGTGGCTGCCGGTTTTTTGTGCTGCAGAGCGACAGGAAAGTGTCTCCATCGCATACCTGAAGGGCGACGAAGAACCGTCCCTTGTCTCCCGGCTTCCCTGTCTCCCGGAAGGTTTCCAGATGGTCTGAACTTTGACAATATATGGATAAATTGTGGAAAATATACAGGAAAAGGTTGAGATTCAGGACAAAAAAGTGCATAATGAACAAAGCAATGAAATTATATAAGACAGGTGTTTATACGTGGTTCATGGCAGGCAGCCAGGAAACTGAATTGTGTATCACCGGGGAGCACTATATTTATGTTTGAACTGATCACCAAAGTCAACGGCGCAGTAAACAGTTTCATTTGGGGAATACCCGCCATGATCTGTATCATCGGAGTAGGCCTGTATCTGAGTATCATGACAGGCTTTATCCAGATCCGCCGTTTTGTTTACGCCATTAAGCAGACACTTGGAAAAATTTTTGAAAAGAAAGAAGCTGAAAAAGGAGCTATGACTCCTTTTCAGGCTGTATGTACTGCTCTGGCGGGCACGGTCGGAACGGGTAACATCGCCGGTGTCGCAGGCGCGATCGCCATTGGAGGTCCCGGAGCGGTTTTCTGGATGTGGATCTCCGCCCTGCTCGGTATGTGTACCAAATTCTCCGAAGTCGTTCTGGCAGTCCATTTTCGCGAGCGGAATGAGGAAGGCGACTGGGTCGGCGGCCCTATGTATTTCATCAAAAACGGTCTGCCAAAAAAATGGCATTTCCTGGCGGTTCTTTTCTCGGCCTTTGGTATGGTCGCCGTGTTCGGAACCGGCAACGCGACCCAGGTCAATACAATCGTGACAGCTATAGATGCAGTCCTGATCAACTACAATATTACACAGGAGGGAAGCCTGGGTACGGTGAACCTGGTTCTGGGCATTGTGATCGCCGCCTGTGTGGCCATGGTCCTTCTGGGCGGTGTCAAAAGGATCGGAAGTGTTACAGAGAAGCTGGTGCCTTTTATGGCGGCGTTCTACATTGTTTTGGCACTGGGAGTAGTCATCATACATATTGGAGCAGTTCCCCGTGTGTTTGCCTCTATATTCGCTGGCGCTTTTAATCCCGGAGCTTTTACCGGAGGTGTGATAGGATCCATGTTCGTCAGTATGCGGCGCGGTGTGTCACGGGGCATTTTCTCGAATGAGGCGGGTCTCGGTACCGGCTCTATCGCCCATGCGACAGCAGATACCGGCCATCCGGTACACCAGGGCCTCTTTGGTATTTTCGAAGTGTTCACAGATACGATCGTGATCTGCACGCTCACCGCCATGGTCATTCTGTGCAGCGGAGTTGAGCTTGTGTACGGAGAGGCGGCCGGTGCTGATCTGACAATTGCCGGATTTACTTCCACTTATGGAATCTGGGTCTCCCTTTTCACAGCGGTGGCTCTGATCTGCTTTGCTTTTTCTACAACAATCGGCTGGGGCCTTTATGGTTCCAGGTGCGTCGAATTTATCTTTGGTACCGGGACGATCCGCCCTTTCCTTGTGATTTACGCTTTTATCTCTATTGTCGGGGCGACTCTGAATCTGGGACTTCTCTGGGATATTTCCGATACCTTCAACGGTCTGATGGTCATCCCCAATCTGATCGCGGTCTTCCTGCTCTCGGGCACAGTCTTCAGACTGACAAAAGAATACTTCCTTGAACTGGACGCCGGGAAGGAGCCGGAAGACCCCTGATCCGACAGAAAATGTGAAAGACGGGCTGTTCCTGAAAAAAGCTCACATGGAAACAGGGCTGTCCCTGAAAAGAGCTCATATGAAAACAGGGCTGTCCCTGAAAAAAAAGCTCACATGGAAACAGGGCTGTCCCCGGAAACCATGAGAGCTTTTGAATGGCAGATATGAGAAAAAGTGCTGACTCAACTCAGTGTTCGGGCATGGCGGCTGCGCCCGCTTTCATTCCTGCAGTGACAGCGGCAGGAAGCAGCATGACTTCGCAGCAGCTTTCCCCGGGGCCTGACTCAGGGTGATCATGAGCCTGCATCAGGTTCGGACCCCCGGTCGCGCTCCTGAATGTCCTCGGTGAGCTCATCGGGCTCATAAGGAAGTGTTTTCGCTAAGAATCCCATTTCCCAGAGACGGTTTTCAATCATGTCAAGAATTGCGTTAGAAGGAGCTAATAGTGTATGATAATGGTAGCCTTCTGTGGTGGTGGACAGGAGAGAAGATTTTCCGCTGCGGATTGATTCGAGAAAGGCCCTGACATCAAGACGGGAGCGGATGTTGAGCTCTCCCCGGATGACACCATAGACCCGATGGTTGACGAAAACATCTTTGACGACCGCACCGCTGTCCACAAAGAGGTTCAATTCTTCCTCACATTCCTCGCGGGTGTGATGCACCTTGAAGATCCGCTTGCAGAGATGTTCCCTGGACAGCAGATATCCCTGAGTCGTAGAGGTGATATTAATCCCTTCAGCGCGCAGGATTGCGATATCTGTGACGATGACCTGTCTGCTGACGGACAGCATGCGAGCAAGAGCTGAACCGGAGATCGGGGCACTTGATTCAGCGAGAATTTTATTGATCTTCTCTCTTCTTTCACCTGCTTTCATGAAACATCCTTTCTGCCGGAAAACCGGGCGGAAACGGTTTCCTGATACGGGACCGGACCGGAGGCTTTTCAGGCCTGCCTGATTATAGTCTACTCTAATTTGAGCGGAAAGAAAAGAGAGACCCTCGATTGCATCGAAGAAAACACCTGTGTGCGGGAAATGAGATTCCCGGCCTGGTTTCACAGAGAATTCACACCCATGGGTTACTCTGAATGCGACTTTTCCTTACGGATTGCGTCTTTAGGGTTGAAGTCGGACATTGCCGGAAACAAAGCGTTTCCGGTCAGAGTATTTCCTGGTAGTGTCAAGTGACCTATGAAAAAGCCAAAGCAAAAAAAAATGACACCGGGGAACCTTGAAAAGCAGTAACTGCAGATTGCCGCAAACAGGCAGTGC
>CACYTU010000109.1 GCA_902777355.1 uncultured Lachnospiraceae bacterium
AGAGGCGTGCCGCTTGTTAAGTTGATTGAACCGCCGTATGCCGAACGGCTTGTACGGTGGTGTGAGAGGACGGGGGCTCAACGCCCCCTCCTACTCGATCACGGATGCCTGCTGGCTCGTCCTGTTTACTATTTTCCCCTGTATAGAATGCGGTGTACTTCTGGTCCACGGAGCTGCATCTTGGCTTAAACGTCTTTTCCAAGCAAATATGCGCAATTCTTCCTGCAGGCATTTATTGCATAATTCGCTGCGATGTCTTCTGACCTCGGCGCATTGTATTCCTGATTAAGAACCCCACAAATGATATTGTTCTCCTGGGCTTCGTGCGGGGTCCATTGCTCTCTCAGGTTCTTTATAGCCTCATATCTGACAAATCGACACTTATCCTTGAGCACGATTTCATAAAACTCCGCTGTCTCCTTATGATTACCGGAGGCATTCTTCATAGCCTGCACTGCAGCTTTTCGTATGTCGACAGCATTGAACATATCACTGAATCCGCCTTCCGGATCAGAGTAGATTTTCGAATTTATAAACTTATAAAACTCACAAATATCAGCTGCTCTGCTCGGGTCGTGAAATTTGGAAAGGAGCCATACTCCATTTGAAAGAGCGCTCGAATAGTTATCTACCATTCCGCTTATCATCCTGCCCTGCTCAGTTCTATGGTTTATCTCACTGATACTCCCCGTCAGTGCTCCGTATTGAAACGCTAATGAAAACAGATAATTCCGCACTTGCGGATATACACTATCTCCGAATGTCAGCAAAGCTTCGTTAATCCGCTCACGCCCCGTGCTGTTTTCCGATAAATAGCGGGTCCGCAATTCGTTCAGCCAGTATTCCGGTTTGGTCTTATCTTCAACAACAGCACTTTTCTGTTCGCTTTGAGCAGGATACTTCCTGTTGTCCGGCTGTTTCTTTCTGAATATATTGAACAATCCCATAAAGCGCCTCCTTTCCTCACCCGCCGCATTGCTCCGCGCTCTGGCGCTCCCGCAATGCTCCACACATTCGTACCCCGCCCTGCGCGAGTAGTGCTCCTCCAGCATGCGTATGTGCCTGAAGCAGGTATAACACTAAGAATGATACAGACATTGTAATATTTTAAATCTGCAAACACAAGAAAAGCGGGACAGCTGCCGGAAGAAGGCTTATGGTGGATGATGCCGCCTCAGCCCTGCGGGTGGAGGACTCTTTCGAGCTTGTGGTATAATATAGAGCATTATCGAAACAGCGCTCAAACCCCCAGCCTGCGAAGGTGTCCATGGGTACACAAATCCGTCGATTTTAGAGCCGGGAAGGGAAGTAAAATGTTAACATTCAGACGATTTTTAGTGGTCTTCAATGAAGTGGCAGCATTGTTGTACATAACGGGTAAGAACCTGCTTTCTTTGGTCAAAACCGGAATAAGATCAGTGACGCCGAGTTTTGTCGTGATTAATGTAGTATTTTTACTTCTTTGCTTACTGCTCCCTTGGGGTCTTAAAAATCCCGGATTGCCTTTAAGTAAGTTTCTGGCCGGGGCAGGTGCATTTGTGGTATCAATGGTGGGAATGCCAGTGCTGGCAGTCAGTATCGCAGGCGCAGTCACACTGATGACGGGTCATTCACTTGTAGATTTTAATCCGCATCCCGCTTTACTAGTCGTTTTTAGTGTTCTCTACTTGTTTGACGTTATTATTTCTGTTACAACTGCTGCGGAATGGGTAGAGGAAAGACGTGCTGCCTTGCCTCAAAGAGAGATCAGGAAGCTGGAGAGGATTCGGGAAATTGCGGCGAAGGCATTTTTTTATCTGCTTTCAGCAGAGGTTATAGTATTTGCTCTTTGGTTTACCATTTGGATCATTCGGGATAACTGGGGACGCAGTCCGTCAGATATTGGCAGGGATGCCATAAAGATAATAATTGCTTCACTTGTAATGGCTGCACCGTATGTGTTCACCATATTTCTTTTTGCTGGAATCGGGAGACTTCTTAATGGCTCTGACCGAAAAGGCAGGCAGCGTCTTAATACTTTAGTTACGGTGGAATCATGTTTTGAGAAAGAAACGATGCAGAGTGATATGGAAGCATTGACCTTGCTGGAAAGACTTCAAAATGATACCCGTAAGAGAGCTATTCACAGCAGGGCGGCAATTCTTGTAATGATTTCACAGGCACAGTATAGAATAGGAGATTTTGATAAAGCAAAGGAGAGTATCCGGGAAGCACTAGGACTTTACGAAATGATGGTCAGGCAGGAAGGAGGAGATACAGAAGCCACTCTTTACATGAAGGCAACATTGTATGACGTCAGCAGTAAGATTTCCGGTCTCCTGAAAGACTATGGGAAGAAACTGGATGACTGCAGAGCAATGATCGACTGCTTAGAGAGACATCCGGCCGCATATGTGCATCGCTATGAAATAGGAAAGGCTTACATTGAAATGGCAGATGCTCTGCGCGGGCTTGGTCAATATGAGGAGGCCCTCAGGTCCTGTGACCGGGCCCGGGAAGAACTGGAACAATTACCGCCTGAGGAATCAGCGGCTGCGAAGTGTTTATACGCGCTTTTAAACAGAGTAAAAGCCGAAATCCTGCTTGACCAGGGAGAAATAGAAGAGGCGGAGAAATGTGCTTCAGAGTCTATTGAGATGTATGGCGGGATGAAAGAGGGATATGAATGCCCGGTTGGGGCTGCACATCTCATAATGGGGAAGATTCAATCGGAACGCGGCAATTCCGAGAAGGCGGAGACAGAATACCTGATAGCGGAAGCGCTGATCAGGGACAGATATGGAAAGAACCATCCTGTTTACACGGCTGTTTTTCACACCCCCCCGGGTGTCATGACACTCTGTGGAAGCCGGCATGGATTTTCTTATGTGAAAAACCAACCTGGTTTTCCATTGATTGCCTTTTCAGGCATGACAGCGTATAATTTTTCGAAATAGATATTTCTTGAAACAGAACGACAAAGCTGCTGACGATGTTGACCGAAGAGACATGGCAAAACATCAAAACGTACCCTGAACCGGGGGACAGGACACAATTAATCAGAACGGAGGAAGACATGATGAAGAACAGGAAACGATGGCTGGCGCTGCTGTTGTCCGCGCTGCTTATTACAGGCTCTGTCACAGGGCCTGTTTTTGCATCTGAAACGGACATTGCGAACCAGACTTCAGAGGCGGCGGAGGAAGAAAATCCGGAAGGTTTTGCTCCGGAAGAAGACGCGTCTGCAGACGAAATTGTGCAGGAGGCCTCCTTCGGCGACGTGGTTCTGGAAGAAGACAGTGCTTTCGAAGAAGGCGGGGATTCTGTGCAGGAGGAAGCTGTGCTTAGCGAAGAGTCGGCAGAAGCTGAGTCTTTTGAGGAAGCCCCTGTGCTGGGTGAGGAGCCGGCAGAAGCTGAATCTGCTGAGGAAGCCCCTGTGCTGAGCGAAGAGCCACAAGAAACTGATACTGCCGCGGAAGCACCCGCATTTGCGGAAGACTCCGAACAGGGCGAAGAACTCGAAGATTCCGCGCAGGATGAAGAGCTTGAAGATTCCGTACTGCCCGAAGAACCGGCAGATTCCGCACTGCCCGATGAAATCGTGGAAGAGCCGGAAGCTCAGGAAGAAGAGGTTTCCGAAGAACCGCAGCAGGTGGAAATCCAGTTTGACTTTGATGAAGAGAAATATACACTGGCGCCTGATGAGAGCCTGCCTTCTCAGGATGAGCTTTTCGCGGGATTTGTAAACACCGAATTCGGAATTTCTTCAGGAAACAGAAAACTCCGTAAAAGCTCGATGGGGAGCAGGCTGACAGGAATAGAGAAAACGATCTACGATTATATAAGCGAAAGACTCCCGCAGATCGCTGAAGGAACGAGATCTTCCACAGTTTTTGAAATTCCGTTGGAAGAAATCGAGGTAAAGACTGCATGGACGGCCGAGGACCTCGGGGTGGACGCTATTTTTGTCGGGGGAGAGTTCTCACAGGAAGCTGTCGATGCGGCTTATGCCAAGGTTTCGAATGATAAGGGTGCCGTGATGAGAGCGCTGCTTGCGGATAATCCATATCTTCTCTACTGGTTTGATAAAACGGAGGGGTTGAGTGTGGACCTCCCCTCCCTCAGTGGCAGATCCGATGGATACACAGAAGAGCTCCTGTTTGTCGGACCGATTACTTATTCCTTCTCCGTATCGCAGGAGTATGCGGGGGCAGAAGCATACACGGTGGATACTTCCATTGGCGCGATCGTAGTGACCGCGGCCCAGAACGCGGCCGGTATCGTGGACAGCTACAGCGGATCGTCCGACTATGATAAACTCCGGGGCTACATGGAGACTATCTGCGATCTGGTATCTTACAATCATGATGCGGCAGACGATCCGGACATGCCCTATGGAAATCCCTGGCAGATGATCTGGGTTTTTGACGGAGATCCCAATACCGGAGTCGTCTGTGAAGGATATTCCAAAGCATTTCAGTACCTGTGTGACAAGACGTTTTTCATTGACAATATAAGTTGCTACTCTGTTTCCGGTACGATGGGCGGAGGAACCGGAGCAGGCCCCCACATGTGGAATATTGTGACAATGGATGACGGCCTCAATTATCTGGTGGACGTGACAAACTGTGATGACGGTTCGGTCGGCCAGGGAGGCAGGCTGTTTCTTACCGGCACAGAAGGCAGTGTGGATCAGGGATATATTTTTGTAATTGATGACGACAACTATGTTTCATACACATATAAGCAGGAAACAATCGATCTCTACACCGAGAGCATTCTCAGCCTCGCGAGCGAAGACTACACTGCGATGACGCTGAGATCCATCTCGGGGCAACGGATTATGTCTATGACGGGACTCCCCAGGAACCGGCAGTTTTCGTTATATACAATGGCACACAGCTGATGAGGGATACGGATTATGAGGTGGAATACTTTGATAATACCAATGCCGGGCAGGCGACAGTCATTGTACACGGTATAGGGGATTACGCAGGTGTTGCTGAGACAACATTTACGATCCACAAGGCGGACCAGACCATCACAGCCTCCGATCTGTCTCTTACCTACCCGGAGAGCGGGACAATCGAGGTCAGCGGAAATGAGGGCGAACTCAGTTACTCAAGTTCCAATTCGAATGTCGCAGAGGTGGATGGATCCGGCAATGTGACAGTAATAGGCGCGGGCAATGCGACGATCACGATCACAGCGGAGGAAACGGACAACTACAACTCGGCGGAAACACAGATCGCAGTGACAGTCGCAAAGGGCGCGCAGACCATCACAGCCTCCGACCTGTCCCTGACCTACCCGGAGAGCGGGAAGATCACGGTTTCCGGAAACGAGGGAGAACTCACTTACACAAGCGATAATCAGGATGTCGCAGAGGTGGATGAATCCGGTAATGTGACAGCAAAAGGCGCAGGCACGGCGACGATCACGATCACGGCTGCAGCAACGGAAAATTACAACGCGGCTTCGAAAGAGATCGCAGTGACAGTCGCAAAGGGCACACAGACCATCACGGCCTCCGATCTGTCCCTGACTTTACCTGGAAGTGGGTCGATCGATGTCTCCGGAAATGAGGGCGAACTGTCCTTCACAAGTTCTGACACAAGTGTCGCGGAGGTGGATAATTCCGGCAATGTGACTGCAAAAGGCACGGGCACGGCGACGATCACGATCACGGCCGCGGCGACAGACAACTACAATGAAGCAGAAAAACAGATTACCGTGACGGTCGGAAAGGGCGCGCAGACCATCACAGCCTCCGACCTGTCCCTGACCTACCCGGAGAGCGGAACGATTGAAGTTTCCGGAAATCAGGGTGAACTCACTTACACAAGCTCCAATCCGGAAATCGCGGAGGTGGATGATTCCGGCAATGTGACAGCAAAAGGCGTGGGTACAGCCACGATCACGATCACGGCTGCAGCGACGGAAAGCTACGGTGCGGCAACGAAAGAAATCACTGTGACGGTCGCAAAGGGTACTCAGACCATCACGGCCTCCGACCTGTCCCTGACCTACTCTCAGAGCAGGACAATCACGGTCTCCGGAAATGAGGGCGGACTGTCCTTCACAAGCTCTGACACAAATATCGCCGAGGTGGATACCTCCGGCAAAGTAACTGCCAGGGGAGCGGGTACTGCAACGATTACGATCACGGCGGCTGCAACGGACAATTATAACGAGACAACAAAAGATATTACCGTGACGGTTGCAATGCCCGCCCAGCAGATCACAGCCTCCGACCTGTCCCTGACCTACCCTGAGAGTGGGACAATCGAAGTCTCCGGAAATGAGGGCAGCCTGTCCTTCTCAAGTTCAGACACAAATATTGCTGAGGTGGATGAATCCGGCAAAGTCACAGCCAAGGGCGCAGGCACAGCCACTATCACTATTACTGCGGCTGCAACACCTGATTATTGCGAGACAAAAGAAACGATTAAAGTTACCATTGCCAAGGCCAACCAGACCATCACAGCTCCTGATAACCTGTCCCTGACCTACCCTAACAAAGGAAAGATCACAGCTACCGCTTCGGGAGACGGGAGCTCACTCACCTACACAAGCTCCAACACAAATATCGCAACGGTGGATGCCTCCGGTAATGTGACTGCCAAGGGAGCAGGAACCGCGAAGATTACTATCAAGGCGGCCGCGACATCCAACTACAATGAAGTATCGAAGCAGATCACGGTTACCGTTGCCAAGGCAAACCAGACCATCACGGCCTCCAACCTGTCCCTGACCTTCCCCAACAAAGGAAAGATCACTGTTTCAGGCAGCAAGGGAACCCTCAGCTACACCAGCTCCAAGACAAGTGTCGCTACGGTGGATGCCTCCGGCAATGTCACGGCAAAGGGTGCAGGAACCGCGACAATCACGATTAAGGCGGCTGCAACGCCCGGCTATAACGCTGCGTCCAGGCAGATTACAGTGACGGTTGCCAAGGCAGCGCAGAACATTACCACAAAAGCCAAAGCTTCTTCTGTGGCAGTGGGCAAGACTGTGACAGTGACCACTACCGGTGCTAAGGGCACGGTGACCTACAAGACGTCCAACACAGGCATAGCCACAGTGAACGCCTCCACCGGCGTAGTAACCGCGAAGAAGGTCGGCACAGTCAAGATCACCGCGACAGCAGCAGCGACAGCCAACTACAATGCTGCCTCCAAGACAGTTACCATCAAGGTCGTTCCCGCGGCAACTACATCGCTGAAGGCCGAGAATCTGGCCAGGGGCATCAAGGTAACCTGGGCTAAGGTGACAGGCGCGAACGGCTATGATATTTACCGCAACAACAGTAAAGTCAAGACCATCACCAGCGGCACCACTGTGACATGGACGGATACAGCAGCCAATACCAATAACACGAAATATGTGTATAAAGTGGTCGCAAAAGCTTCCACCGGCGTCAGCACGCTCTCCAAATCCCTGACGACTTACAAGGTTACGGCTCCCACGAACAGGTCCGCAGTGAATTCTGCCTCGAGAAAGGCAGTGCTGACCTGGACCAGGAACGCAAGTGCCACCGGTTACCAGGTCCAGTACAGCCTGACCAGCAGCTTCAGCGGCGCGAAGACGGTTACGATCACAAAGAACGCTACTCTGACGACCACGGTGTCATCCCTCACAAAAGGAAAGACATATTATACCCGGATACGGGCATACAAGACGGTCGGAAGCACCAAGTACTATTCGAACTGGAGCGCGTCGAGGAGTGTGAAGATCAGCAAATAATGTAAACGGATGTTATATAAAACCGTAGACAGGAGAGACGTGATCTGCTCAAAGACCTGCCTGATAATCTCTGCAGGTTTCTGTCCACGGCTCTTCGGGAAAAGGGAGAAAGCTGCCGGCGAAAATGATTGACGCCGCGGCAATTGTTCCCGGTATAACAAATCGAAAGACCAAATGAATTAAAAGACGGAAGAGAGCCGGAAGCCTGTCAGTGCTTTCAGCTCTCTTTTTTTATCGCGGGGCTGCCGTAAGGTATTTTTCGCCTGATGGCGAACGGCAGCCCGCAGGAGGGTAGCGGACGGCATGGCCGCCTCTACCCTATTGACACGGCCCGTCTAATGTATTTTCCGCCTTGCGGCCGGACGCAGGCCGGTCGGGATATTGATACTGCCCGTGAAATAATTTTTTACCTCTTGGCGGACACGAGCCTGCCGCGGCAGAGAAGACGACAAGGGAATCAGGGCATGTGCAGCAGCGGGCAGGACAAGCATAAAAATCATGAAAATTATGAAATTCGTGTAAGTCGTGTTTGGTCTGCGATTATTGCGATTATAGAGAATACCTGCTATTCTTTTGTGGAAAGACTGCCGTCCGAAAAAAATGAATTCCTGAGAGATGGTTCCTGAAAGAAGGAAATGTGATGTCTGAAGAAAAAACCATAGAAAAGCATGCTGAGATGATTTCTCAGGGAGACCGGAAAACCGGGAAGTCCGGGGAGACCGGAAAAACAGGGAAGTCCGGGGAGACCGGAAAAACAGGAAAGTCCGGAAAAGCCGGAACATCAAAAAAGCCTGGACAAAAGAGGACCCGCGTAAGTCCCGCGAAGAAAAAGCTTGCACTGGAAGTGATAGAGCGCCTTAAAGCAGAGTATCCTGTCGCGGAATGCACGCTGGACTATGAAAATGCCTGGCAGCTGCTCGTGAGTGTGCGCCTGGCCGCCCAGTGTACGGACGCCCGGGTGGACCAGATCACGCCCCTTCTCTATGAAAAATTCCCGGATGTCTCCGCTCTTGCGGCGGCGGAGCCGGTGGAGATTGAAGAAATCGTGCGTCCCTGTGGACTGGGAAAGAGCAAGGCGCGTGACATCAGCGCCTGTATGCGGATCCTGCATGAAAAGTACAATGACCACGTGCCGGAGACATTTGAGGAACTGCTGGGACTACCGGGAGTCGGCAGAAAGAGCGCTAACCTTATCATGGGAGATGTGTTCGGAAAACCTGCAATCGTCACGGATACCCACTGCATCCGGCTCTGCAACCTGATCGGCCTGGTCGACGATATGAAAGAACCTGCGAAAGTGGAGCGCGAGCTGTGGAAGATCGTCCCTCCGGAAGAGGGCAATGATCTCTGTCACCGCTTTGTGCATCACGGGCGGGCTGTATGTGTCGCCCGCCGTCCTCAGTGCGGCATCTGTTGCCTCAAGGATATCTGCCGGCATGGAAAGACCGTCTGACTTTCACAGGATAATCCGACCGGTAACAGCAGACTGTGATGCTGATTCATCGAATCCTGCTTATCCGAAGAAGAGGATCCGACCGGATCCGATCAGCTGCGAAAGAGTGCCGGGGCAGGTCGGGCGATGAGAAGCAGTGACTTTTGCGCGGAATAATCTGCCTGTCCGGCGGCTTTTTTGTATGATACTTTGTTTGATAATATGATGTAAAGGTCAAAAGCCAGGAAAAGGCTCTGAGTCTCGTCAGCATGCACAAACAACCGCAGGACCATTGCGCAGCTCCGAAGGAGATGTTGCGTGCCTGGTACTTGGGCGCTGGTTTTTAGCGCCCTTAGTACCGCTGCCAG
>CACYTU010000110.1 GCA_902777355.1 uncultured Lachnospiraceae bacterium
CGGATGGAAGCGGACACTCTTCAAGCGAACAGGATATCACAAAAGGGGCGTGCCGCAATCGATTAGGTTGAACCTTCACTTAATGCGACAGCCCCTTTGTTTAAACATGGTTTTGAATTGTTGGGCAAAGTCTTTTATGCCCCTTTGAACTAAAAACGATATCATAATACAATAATATACGGTATGATATTAATCACAAAGTATAATCACACGTAAGAACAGGCGGAAAATCAAGAAGGAGAAACCGGGCAGAAAGGAGGGTATGCATATGGGAAAGATCATATTGGTAGCAGAAAGCGGCAGCGATATATCCAAAGTGTTGAGGGAACGCTACGGAATACGGATAGTTCCTATGCATGTGATATTCGGGGATGTGACCAAAGATGACGGTACATTTTCTCCGTCGGAAGTCATAGACTATTACAGGAAGACGAAGAAGATCCCCTCGACCAGCGGCGCGATGGAATATGATTTTTCCAAGGTCTTTGAGGAAATTCTGGCCGCGGAGCCTGATGCGTCGGTACTTCATATAGCGTATTCAGCCGTGACTACCTGTTCCTATGACTGCGCGCGCCGGGCGGCGGAGGAGTTTCCGCAGATGCCGTTCTCGCAGGTCGATACGGGAATGTTTTCCTATGGCCATTATTCAGTTGTGATCCGGACGGCGCAGATGCTCGAAGATCACCCGGAATGGACGCTGGAGGATGCGCGCAAGGCTGCACAGGATCTGGTCGATCACTCCTGTATGTCGTTTGTGCCGGATGGATTTGAGTTCTTAAGAGCAAGCGGCAGGGTGCGCAACACGGCGGCTCTCGTCGGGGAACTGCTAAGGATCCACCCGCGCGTTGATCAGATTGACGGATATCTTGTACCTGTCAAAAAATACCGCGGCCGCATGGAACGGGTAATCCCCGCTATGATCCGCGATTTTGTTAAAGATTATGAGACGGAGCGGCCTGAGATCTGGATGGGCCACACACCGGAATTCGCCGCGGAGTACAAAAAGGCGGCGGAAGATACTGTCCGGGAGTTGGGATTTACACAGATTCACTGGATCGAATGCGGAACGGTGATCACGACGCATGGCGGAACAGGCTGTTTTGGCATCTCAGGATTCGGAAAGAAGACGGTATCTTAGAGGGGGCTTGCCCTATTGTTGAATTTTTAAAGCCTCCTCCTGTGGAGGCGGCTGCTACAGCAGTAGTACGGGCTGCAGCCCTAATGCGGAGAACGATCCTGACGGCAGAAAAGGAAAGAGCGGCTGCTCCGGCTGCATCCCCGGCGCAGAGCTTATGAATATGGGAGAAATGTGGGAAGTGGTGCGCTGAAGTATCCCGTCAGGGCTAGTGATCGCTGCCTATGGTACAGGCTTTATGAAATAGAGTATTCAATTGATGAGATATTCCCTGAGAGAGGGAGTATCTCTTTTTTGCGCGTTTCAGGGGAAAACGGCAAAACGAAAACTGGTAAGTATAGTATAATAAATAAATACCCTTGTAGAATTGACACATATCGGGCAAGCATAAGACTCTGGTAACTGAGGCCAGGCTGAAATGAAGATCGGTAATCATAAACTGTCATTAATATCGTCCACGCACTACATGAAGCTGTTTTACAGGTCCGCGCTTTTTTGGGGCGCGGCAGCGGTTTATGTGTTCGGCAGAGTCCGCGGTGAAACGGAACCCTTCCGGAGAATGGAGGAGGCACATTGGCTGCTTGCCCTAATCTGGGTCGTGTATGCTGTCGAAATGCTCTTACGGTTCTTTCCCTCTAAGACGGAGAGCATGGGATCCCAGCGGCAGTTTGCAAGGAACTACCTGCCTACGGGGGAGACAGATCCGGATATGCCGCCCTGGCAGCGCACATTTGGCGCAGCGGCAGCATGGTTTGCGCTCAACGGGGCGATCGGCGGGCTATATTTTGCCGGAGCTATCGACCGGGATATTCTCGTACTGATCAGTCTCGCCTACGGTGTGTGTGACATGATCTGTATACTGTTTTTCTGCCCCTTCCAGACCTGGATCCTCAAGAACAGGTGCTGCGGCGTCTGCAGGATCTATAACTGGGACTATGCCATGATGTTCACTCCATTTGTGTTTATACCGAATACTTACACTTGGAGCCTGCTTATCATGTCTTTGGTACTGCTGGCGCGATGGGAGATCACCCTGCACATGCATCCCGAGTGGTTTTCGGACCGGACGAACGCTAACGCGCAGTGCAGGAACTGTAAGGAAAAGCTCTGTCATCATAAAAAGCAGCTCAAGAGTTTTTGGGAGAAGAACCGGGATGTCATCAAATGGCGTTGAGAGTACGCACATATAGTGACGGTAGCCGTGTAAAGCGAGGAAATGGAAAATGTCGTATTTACTTCTTGCAACCTGCAGCAGTGCCATAATGGCTATTGTGATCAGAATCTTTCAGAACTCTAAAGGAAACCGGTACGCGATCATTCTGGGCAATTACCTGATCTGTATATTGATCTCATGGTTCAGTCTCCCGAACCGCTCCTTGGTTTTGGGAGGATCGCCGGCCACGATCCTGTGCGGGATCATCGGCGGCGCTTTTTTTGTCGCCGGCTTAGTGACCATGCAGACCAGCACGCGGCTGAACGGGGCGACGCTGACATCTGTGTTTGCCAAGATGGGACTGGTCATCTCACTGGCAATAAGTATCTTTGTCTTCGGGGAGAAGCCCACTCCTATGCAGATCGCGGGCGTGGTGCTGATATTGGCTGCCCTTGTGATGATCAATGGACCGGCAGATGAGAAGACAGAAAACGCTTTGCAGACCGGCAAGGTTTACACAGGAGCTTTGATCCTGACTATGCTTGCGAACGGCGGAGGCAGTTCCATATCCAAAATATTTGAACAGGTGGGAACGCGCGATCAGGATGAACTCTTTTTCTTCTATCTTTTCTTCACGGCCGCAGTATTAACTGCCTGCCTTCTGGTCCTGGAGTGGAAGAGGACCGGAAAAGCACTGAAGTGGAGCGAGATGGCAGCCGGCATAGCCGTAGGAATTCCCAACTATTATGCTTCCTTCCTCCTGCTGCTGGCCTTGGTAGCTCTCCCGGCGATCATTGTATATCCGATCAACAGCACAGGATCGATCCTGATCGTTATGGCTGTTGACGCTCTGGTTTTTCATCAGAAGTATACGAAGAGACAGTGGCTGGGAATCGTGCTGGTTCTGGCGGCTATGGTGCTGTTAAACGTATAAGAAGTAATGAAAACTATTGAAATTGAAGGATGAACAGCGATGCCATTTAGAATTGTACGAAATGATATAACAAAGATGAAAACGGATGCTATTGTCAACACGGCAAATGAGTATCCGGAAGTCGGACCGGGATGTGACCGGGCTGTCTACGAGGCGGCCGGCTATGACGAACTGCTCGCTTATCGAAAGGAACACATCGGTTTCGTCAAACAGGGAGAGGCTTTTTTGACGCCGGGATTTAATCTTCCGGCAAAATATATCATTCATGCTGTGAGTCCGCTGTTTGTAGACGGAAGCAGCGGTGAAGAAGAGCTTCTGAGGTCCTGCTACAGGAAGAGCCTGACACTGGCGAAGGAAAACGGAATTCGATCTATTGCTTTTCCTCTGATCTCCACAGGAAGCTTCGGATATCCCAAGGAAGAAGGGATGAGGATCGCGGTGGATGAGATCCATGCGTTCCTTCTGTCGACAAATATGCTGGTCTGTTTGGTGGTCTTTGATGAGAAGGCGACGCGGATGGGGAGAAACCTATATCCGGATCTGGAAGCCTATATCGACCAGAATTATGTTCAGAAGAAGAATGAGGAAGAGTACGGAACTTCCATTTACGCGGATTCTTACGCAGGCGCTGTGCCCAGGGGAAACGCCGCGGCGAGAAGACCATCCAGGCGCTGGTCATTTGAATCAATATTACTGAAAGAAAAAGAGGCAGGGGCGAAGGAATCTTTCGGCAATGTACATAATGAAGCCTTATATGATGCGTGTACCGAGGAAGCTCCCCTTCAGGCGGCGTCTCCGCTCGCTGATGAAGATTCGGTGTTTGAAGAGATGGAACGGAAACTGGCGGAACGGATGGAGCATATGGCGGACACCTTCCCCCAGTATCTTCTCTACCTGATCAGTGAAAAAGGGATGGAGAATTCGGAAGTTTACAAAAGAGCGATCGTTGACAAAAAAGTTTTCTCCAAGATCAAAAAGAATCCGAACTATCACCCGCAAAAACTGACCGCCTTGTGCCTGTGTATCGGCGCGAAGCTGAACCTGGATGAATCAAAGGACCTCCTTGCACGCGCAGGATATGCTCTTTCCCCGTGCGACAAGACGGACATCATCTTTTCGTATTTTATCGAAAATGAGATTTACGACATGATCGAACTTGATATTCAGTTGGAGGAACACGGCCTCCCCTGCATTATCACATAACCTGAGCATTCGTGATCCGGGCAGGAAACTGCCCGGATATTCTATGATATGGTATTAATCAGATTCATTTCAGACAAGGAGAGACAGACATGGGAATTTATACGAAGGGAATGTTTACAGCAGCTGAGCTCGAAGAGATCCGGGAGAAGTTCTACTACGTCGATAAGGACTGTTATGGAAGAAAGAGGCTGTTTTTTGACAACGCAGGAGGGTCCCTCAGGCTGAAGAAAGCCGAAATGGCTTTTCATACAATCGACAGCATGCCGGATGCATCTGAGCACTCCAATTCACTGGCGCGGGAGCTGGCTGATAATGAGGAGCGGGGGAGAGAAGATATACGGAAAGTTATCTTTAATACAAAGACCGGCACGATCTATCCCAGCTACACCGCTTCGCAGATCGCGATGGAAGTCATACGTGGAGCATCCTTCGGTTTTCGACGCCGCTTCTTTCTACAGTGCAAAATATGGCATGGAACTGCGCGTAGCCGGCGTCAACAGGGAGACAGGTGGTGTGGACACACAGGCAATCCTTGATCTGGTTGATGAGAATACAGCGCTTTTATGCTGCATGGCGGCCTCCAATATCTCCGGTTATATTTATGAGACAGAGAAGATCTGTAAAGGAGCCCGTAAGATCAATCCGAACATTTTATCTATGTCGACGCTGTTCAGCATGCCCCTCACGGCGCTTTGGATCCTGAAAAATGGGGAGCGGATGCAACAAGCTTCGCGCCGTACAAGTTCTTTGGCGTAAGGGGATTCGGCATTGCCTGGCTTTCTGACCGCATTTCGACCTTCGACCATCATCGTCTTCTCGGAAAGGCGGGAGATGACTGGGAGATCGGCAGCCCTGCGACGGCTCAGTTCGCTGTTATTATGGCAATCATAAATTATGTGGCAGGACTTGGCCAAAAAATTGCTCCCGATGAGACTGACCGCAGGGTACTTTTCGAGGCAGGCATGAAGAGGATTGCGGATCATGAGCGCGGCCTTCTGGAAATGATGCTGGAAGGCGTCGATGATGTTCCGGGACTGCGCCTTATGCCCGGCATCACCGTGCAGATGGACGGCAAAGATCTCACGACCAGAGATCTGATCCTGGGCGTCGAATTCGAGAAACTGACCTGTGAAGAGGCGGTAGCAGAATATGAGAAACGAGGTGTCATCACATTTGAAAGAGCTCTGACCAGTATGTATTCCAGGCGAATGGTCGAAGCGTTCGGCTCGGGAGGTATGGTTCGACTCTCGCCTCTGCATGTCAACACGCCTGAAGACATCAAGCACTTCCTGCAGGTGACACAGGAAATGATCGCGGCCATAGGGTGACCCTGTGAGCACAACATTTTGGCCCTTTTTTTCTCAGCCTTGTCCGAAAACGCAGGAGAAAATAGCAAACTGTCCGGTCGCATCCGAAATGGGGTCAGGCAAGGTGAAAGGTCCTTCCGAAAGGAAGCTCTTCTCCCGGCAGGCAAGTAATTACCAGAGGTGTATTGGCCAGGACGGAACGGATATAGGCGATGGACTTTTCCTTTTCTTCTTTGGTCATGCCGGCAAAGGGCTCATCCATCAGACGGACATCGGAAGGAATGATGCAGGCTCTGATGATGCAGACCATGCGGCGCTGGGCAGGGGTCAGATTTTCCACGGGGAGATCAGCAGTCCCTGCGGGAAGGAGCTTTTCCAGTTCCTCTTCGGCAGCCCTGACAGAGATCCTTTCATTGACCATAGCTACGTTTTG
>CACYTU010000111.1 GCA_902777355.1 uncultured Lachnospiraceae bacterium
AGGTGACCAGGGGATAAAGTGTACAGGAAGGTTCTATTCTTCTCTTAAACACATCGGGGCATCTCAGCCCAAGTATTCCTACAAACACCTTACGCTATCTGTGGGGCTTCACATTATTGACAAAAAGGAGCAGAAAAACTATTATACATACATAAAAAGACCACGGGGTGCTTGCAAGAGCAGGCTGAGAGTCGGCTGATTTGTCGTAACCCGCATAACCTGATTTGGATAATGCCAACGAAGGGATCATCAGAAAAACGTAGTCCACGTATTCCCTGTTGATGATCGAGAAAATCTGCACAGTGTTTTTACAGGATTGCCTGTCTGAAAAAACTTGTGCGCAACAGTTTTCTCAAAAGAAGTGATCACACGGGAGAAGCACGAAGGCCGGCCGGACCGGACGTCAGACGATGCGCTATGATATTTCAGAGGAGATCCCTTGAGGGTCTCCTTTTTTCGTGTTTTTCTGCGCGGATGGCGGGAGCGGCGTGAACAAACCAGAAACTCAGGGGCTTCAACCCTATTCTTATTTATTTGCAGTTATGATCATGGCCGGCAGAGTCATGTGATGACTGCTGTGGGAGATTTAAAAGTCACGCGCTTTTGCATTGCCTGCGGTCTTTGCTGCGGCAGGTTGGGGGCACCACCTTCTGTCGCCTTACAAAACGGAGTGCTGAACAGTGTCGAAAGGAGTACAACATGGACACAGCATTGACGATCGCCGGATATACATTCGACGAAGGCGCCGGGCATCCGATGACAGAGCGGCTTCTGCGTGCGGCAGAAGAGATCTGGGAGAGTTATCACAAACATCCATTTGTCCGCGGAATCGCGGACGGAAGCCTGGCACAGGACAAATTTGTTTTTTACATGCTCCAGGACTATGTCTATCTGATTGACTACGCCCGCGTCTTTGCCATCGGAGCGGCGAAGGCCATGGATCTGGAGGCGATGGCCTATAACGGGGCCATGCTGAGGCAGATCATGGACGGGGAGATGGACATACACAAGGGCTACATGAAGCGGCTGGGTATCTCCGAAGAAGAGGCTGCCGCGACGGTTCCGTCTCTGGATAACCTTTCCTATACATCCTACATGATCCGGATCGCCTATGAGGGCGGGGCGGCGGAGGCTGCCGTCGCGATCCTTTCCTGCGCGCTCAGTTATGAGGTCATTGCCAGGCAGATTCTTCGTGAAAATCCTCAGGCGGACCGGCATCCTTTCTACGGGGAGTGGGTGCAGGGCTATGCCTCTGATGAATACCATGCGGCCAACCTCGATATCATTCGTCTGACCGAGAAGCTGACAGCAGGCTGCACAGAAGAACAGAAAAAGAAACTCGATGAAATCTTTATAAACTGCTCCCTCTATGAAGGGGCTTTCTGGGACATGGCCTGGGAGAAGAGAAAATGAGCGGAGCAGCAGTTCAAATGATAGAGACAGACAGTGCGGCGGCCGCGGCCGCTGCTTTCCGGAACGTGACCTTCCGCTATCCCGGGGAGCAGCTGACACTGATCGAAAATCTGGATTTTACCATCCGGAGGGGGGAGTTTGTCTCCCTGGTCGGACCATCCGGCTGCGGGAAAAGCACAATTTTCCGCCTTCTGAACCGGCTCAATGAACCCCTTGAAGGGACTGTGGAGACTTTTGCCAAAGACACGGAAGATCCGGGAAAGGGCGGGAGTGCGGAGAGAACGGAAGAAAACCGTGAAAGCAGTCCCATAGGACTGGAAAAAAACCGGGAAAGCAGTCCCGCAGAACTGGGAAAAACCCGGGAAGGCAGTCCCGAGCGAAAGGAAAGAAACCGGCAGAACAAATCCGCCGGAAGCGGGAAAAAAGAAAATGTACGCTGCGGGTATATGCCCCAGCAGGATATGCTGTTTCCCTGGAGAACGGTGGCGGAAAATGTCCGTCTGCCACTGGAACTGAGGGGCGGCATGCGGGAAGCGGAAATGAACGAGCGCGCCGCAAAGGCCCTGAAAGATGTCGGCCTGGAGGGATGGGGGGATAAACTGCCCCGTGAGCTCTCGGGCGGAATGCGGCAGCGGGCCTCGTTTGCCAGGACTCTGATGACAGGGGCGGACCTGCTCCTTCTGGACGAGCCTTTTTCCGCGCTGGACTATCTGACAAGGCTTTCCATGCGGGAGTGGCTGCTGAAACAGTGGGAAAAAGACAAGAAGACTGTTCTTTTCATCACGCATGACGTGGAGGAGGCTGTCTTTCTTTCCACCCGAATCCTTGCGGTGGAGCGCAGTCCGATCAGGGAACTGCGTGAATATAAAGTGCCGCTCTCCTATCCGAGGACTGAATCGTCCCTGGCCACACCGGAGGCGCTGGCTCTGAAGGAACGGCTGATCAGGCTGTTCCGGGAGGCGGGAAAATGAGCAGGACAGAAAAAGATAAAATGAGTAATTTTCCCGATAAAAAGCAGCAGAAAAACATGACAGGCAGTGCCGGGCCAACGAAGCGGAGAGACTCATCCCTGCCGGCAGCGCTGTTGGTGTGCGCCTTCCTGTTTGTGTGGCAGGCGGCCGCCATGAAGATGTCAGCGGCATATATTCTGCCTTCCCCTGTCCGTGTGGTCGTGCGGCTTTGGGAACTTAGAGGCCCTCTCTTCGGGGCTCATCTTCCTGCCACAATGCAGGTCGTGGCCATCGGACTTGTGATTTCCATATTCCTGGGCCTCGGTCTTGCCATCCTGATGGATTTCAGCCTGGTTGCCCGGCAGGCACTGTATCCCCTGATCATCGCCTCGCAGACCATACCGACGACGGCTCTGGCGCCGCTTTTCGTCCTGTGGTTCGGCTATTCCATCTGGAGCAGGGTGCTGGTGACGGTGCTGTTCACCTTCTTTCCGGTTGTCGTCACAGTCTACGACGGCTTCCGGTCCATCCCCACGGAGATGAAGGAACTTATGGATACCTACGGCGCGACACCCGCCCAGGTGTTTCTGAAATTGAAAATACCTGCTGTGCTGCCCTATTTCTTTTCAGCCTTGAAAATGGCAGTGCCTCTCTCGGTCATCGGGGCGGCCATCGGGGAATGGCTGGGCGCGCAGAGCGGGCTGGGATATTTTTCCAGAAGAATGATGACACAGCTGGACGGCGCGGGCGTTTTCGCCCCGATCCTCCTGCTCAGCATCGCTGCGGAACTGCTCGTGGTTGTCGTAGGACTGCTGGAGAAACATTTCCTGTACTGGCGCAGCACGGATTGACAGCTGCGGCTCTTCATACATGTGGCCATGGGCACAAAGCAGATATAACAGATATAAATTGAAGATACAAATAAATGTGAAGATACAGATAAAGTGAAGATACAGATATAAGATATAAAGTAAAAAAAGGAGAAAAAATGAGTGCTATGAATATTAAGACAGTAATCAGTAAGACAACACGCCGGGCGGCGGCGCTCATGGCGGCTGCAGTGCTTGCGGTCTCGGTCATGGGCTGCGGAGGTTCCGCGGGAGGAGCTTCATCTACCGCAGCAGGTAAGGCGGATGCTTCCGGCGAGTCCGCCGGGGCTGAGGCTGAAGCGGCTTCAGGAGCAGTTTCAGGGGAAGAAAAGGCAGAAGGCACCGCGCAGTCAGGGGACGAGAAAGAACTTCGTGAAATGAATGTCGTTCTCGACTGGTATCCCAACGCCATCCATGCATTCCTCTATGATGCCATCGAGAAGGGCTATTTCAAAGAAGAAGGTCTGGATGTCAAGATTCAATTCCCTGCCAACGTCAATGATGCGATCGCCCTGGTCGCTGCAGGCAAAGCCGAGATCGGTCTTTTTTATCAGCAGGACACGATCCAGGCTGTGGTCAATCAGGGAGCCGGTATCAAATCGATCGGCGCTGTCTGCCAGACCCCCCTCAACGTGATCCTTTCCCTGAAGGAGAAGAACGTAAACAGCCCCAAAGATTTCGTCGGAAAGACAGTCGGCTACGGCGGTACAGCTCTCTCGGAGGCCATGGTCGAGGCAATCATGGAAAATGTGGGCGAGGACCCCAAGAGCACCAACCTGCAGGATGTCGGATTTGATCTCATGAGCTCCATGACGACCGGTCAGGTGGACGCCACAATCGGCTGCCTGGTCAACCATGAGGTTCCCCAGCTGGAGGAAGAGGGATTCGAGGTCTCCTGGTTCCCGCTCACCGACTACGGAATGCCCAACTTCTATGAGCTTGTTTTCCTGGCAAACGACAAAATGATCGCGGAAGAGCCTGAGACCCTGCGGGGATTCCTGCGCGCATGCGCAAAAGGCTTCGATGATTTCCAGACGGACACCGACGGAGTCCTGAATATTCTCCTCTCCAATCAGGACAAGGCGAACTTCCCCCTGTCCCCCACTGTTGAGGCAAAGAGCGCTGAGGCCCTGCTGCCCAGAATGGAGACAGAGGATGCTCCCTTTATGACACAGACCGAGGAAAACTGGAAGGAAAATATTGAGTGGATGAAAGAGCATGGTCTGATCGAGAGAGTTCCTGAGGTTTCGGAAGTCATGACGACTGAATTTATGCCCTGACCTGACTGGCACAGACCGGATCCGGTTACGCAGGGATTGGACCTGATTACGGCGGGTCTGGCACGGGGTGCCGGATGTCTCAGCGGCCGGACAATTGAACTGTAAAAAAATAATCGCGTGCGAGCCCGGACCGGGTTCGCGCGCGATTCTGTTTTTGCAATTCTATTCTGACGATTCTGTATTTTACAATTCTATTCTGACGATTCTGCAGCTGCGATTTGAAAAGCATGCCAGCGCATTCTTGTGACTTCAGTCATGAGTTAGCTGGCTTTTGTTTCCCCATATAAGGGAGTGTTCGAACTGCCGTGACCGGCTG
>CACYTU010000112.1 GCA_902777355.1 uncultured Lachnospiraceae bacterium
ATTCTCCACATATCCTGACTGGACAAAGTCGATATAATCGTTTTTTGATCCTTTTAGTCAGGAGCGTTCACTCGTGGAACGAGTTTTGCAACTACCTATATATCAATGAAAAATATCAGTGAAAAATAACAGTGAAAAATATCAGCGAAAAATATCAGTGAAAAATAACAGTGAAAAGTGCTGTCGAGCTTTTTTTCACCCTGGTCAGCTCAGCGAACTCAGCCCAGGATTGTTTTCAGATCCTCTTCCGGAGTGCTGATCGGGGCAATGTTGTAGTTTTCAACAAGGTAGTTCAGCACATTCGGAGAGATAAATGCCGGGAGCGAAGGACCGAGCCGGATATCCTTGATCCCAAGATAGAGAAGGGTAAGCAGGATGCATACTGCTTTCTGTTCGTACCAGGAAAGGATCATAGAAAGCGGAAGTTCATTCACACCGCAGCCAAATGCATCTGCAAGAGCAACTGCAACGCGGATGGCGCTGTAGGCGTCGTTGCATTGTCCCATGTCCATGATACGGGGCAGCCCGCCGATCGTACCGATGTCCAGGTCGTTGAAGCGATACTTTCCGCATGCCAGAGTCAAAATGACAGTATCTGCGGGAGCCTGCTTCACGAACTCGGTGTAATAATTCCTGCCGGGCTTAGCGCCATCGCAGCCGCCGACCAGGAAGAAGTGACGGATTGCACCGCTCTTGACGGCATCGATGACTGTATCCGCGACGCCGAGAACAGCACTGTGGCTGAAGCCGGTGGTGACAGTCGTGCCGCCGTTGATACCGGTAAACTGCGTATCTTCGGCAAAGCCGCCCAGTTCAAGGGCTTTCTCGATAACGGGAGAGAAATCTTTATCCTCACCGATATGTATGATCTCCGGATAGGAAACCACCTCTGTGGTAAACACGCGGTCCTTATAGCTGTCTTTCGGGGGCATCAGGCAGTTGGTTGTGAAAAGGATCGGAGCGGGAAGGTCCGCAAACTCCTTCTGCTGGTTCTGCCAGGCAGTACCGAAGCTGCCCTTGAGATGAGGATACTTCCGAAGTTCAGGATAAGCGTGCGCAGGAAGCATCTCACCGTGAGTATAGATGTTGATTCCCTTATTTGTCGTCTGTTCAAGCAGCTGTTTCAGATCATAGAGATCGTGGCCGGTAATCACGATAAAGGGACCCTTTTCAACCATCAAAGGTACAGTGACCGGAGCAGGATTTCCATAAGTCTCTGTATTCGCCTTATCCAGCATCTCCATGCATATGTAGTTCACCTCACCGACCTCCAGTACGACAGGAAGCAGTTCAGTCATATCCCAGTCCTCACCAATGGCAAAGAGTGCCTTGGCAATGAACTCGTTGACCCGCTGATTGGAATATCCAAGCACCCCGGCATGATATGCATAAGCTGCCATACCGCGGATTCCGAACAGGATCAGAGATTTCAGACTGCGGATATCTTCGTCAGCATTCCACAGATCAGCCATATCATAATCGTCGTTTCTGCCGCAGGGAGACGCACAGGCTGAACAATCGGGCACGAGATTCTGTTTTTCCGCATGTACCTCATCGATCAGAGCCTGAATCGTGGCTTCATTGAAGTTTACATTGGTGATGGTCGTGAACAGACCTTTGATCAGCAGCTGATAAGTATTGTCGGTCGGCTGCGCACTGCCGTCTGTCGTACGGGCAAGACCGATCAAAGCACCTGTCAGCTTGTCCTGAAGGTCTGCAACATCTGCCTTTTTGCCGCAGACACCGGCAGCACCGGTACAGCCTTTACATCCTGCTGTCTGCTCACACTGAAAACAAAACATTTTTCTTTCCATAACAGCCTCCTCGCATTATAGTGTCATAGCCTCTTTAATCCAGAATGCGTCCGTCCGTGGAGATCGTTACGACCTGCCAGGGAATAAATTTACCGCTTGCCTTAAGAGCGTTTTCAGCAGCCCTCTGCAGTCCGCCGCAGCAGGGCACTTCCATGCGCACTATGGTAACGTCTTTGATATCATTGTCGCGGATGATCGCAGTCAGTTTTTCGGTGTAGTCCACAGCGTCCAGCTTGGGACAGCCGATCACAGTGATCCTGCCTTTCATGAAGTCCTCGTGCATGTTTGCATAGGCATAAGCCGTGCAGTCTGCAGCGATCAGCAGTTTGGCTCCGCTAAAAAACCCGGCCTTTGTGGGCAGGAGCTTAATCTGGCAAGGCCACTGATTTAACCGGGAAACCGGATGATATCCCGGTTCAGCGGCTTCGGACCGGACCGCTTCTTTCCGCTCAAACAGCTTCAGCCGGGAACCGGGGCATCCGCCGGCAGGATGATCTGCAGCGCCAGCCGGATGAGCCGTCATTACCGTCACTGCCGCCATTGCGCCCTTGCGCTTTGCCTGGTCTGCAATCTGCATGATTTTTTCCTTTTCCGCGTTTTTCCCTTCCTGCTGAGCTGCCTTTACAGCAGCTTCGTCATAAGCCGGAGCTTCACGCTCTTCAAAACTAATCGCGCCGGTAGGACAATTCGGCAGACAGTCGCCGAAACCGTCACAGAAGTTTTCCCTCACCAGTCTGGCCTTGCCATCTATGATATCGATGGCGCCTTCATGACAGGCTCTGGCGCACAGCCCGCAGCCGTTGCATTTTTCTTTATCGATTTTTATGATTTTCCGTATCATGTTCTGCTCCTCCCTGGATTTTCAGATTCTGTTTGCGCCGGGTATTCTGTTTACGTTATGTATTCAGCAACTTAGATTTCCAACTCAGCCTGTGTCTTCTTTTACTTGAATATAGTATGATAAATCAAACAGGTCTGTTGTAATTACAACGAAAAGGAGATTTTATGAAAGATTTTGTTCCTGTGTTGAAGAAAACGAAGCTGTTTTCCGGTGTGGGTGATGAAGAGATCAGCATAATGCTTTCCTGCCTGGGAGCAAGCCTTTTCACATACAAAAAGGGTGAGTTTGTGCTGCGACAGGGTGAACATCTCAGTAATATCCTCGTCCTTGTGGAGGGAAGCCTGCATATCCAGAGAGACGACTATTGGGGCAACCGGAGTATTCTGGGACATATCGGAATCGGAGAAATTTTTGGTGAAGCTTATGCAGCACCGGATAGTGGTACTCTTCTGAATGATGTCATTGCTGTAGAGGACAGCGCCGTCTATTTCTTTGATGTGAAACGTGTGATCTCGACCTGTTCGTCAGCGTGCCGTTTTCATACCATGGTCGTACAGAATCTGTTCTTTGCAATCTCTGAGAAGAACAGAACCCTCGTGCAGAAGTTGGATTATCTATCAAGACGTACGACCCGGGAGAAGCTGATTTCTTATCTGTCTGAAGAAGCAAAAAAGCAAAACAGTCCGCGCATCACCATTCCGTTTAACAGGCAGCAGCTGGCTGATTACCTGTCTGTTGACAGAAGCGCAATGTCGAACGAACTAGGCAAGATGCGGGATGAGGGGCTTTTGGAGTTTGAGAAAAACCGTTTCAGGCTGTTCTGACAACCATGAACCTCCCCCGCATGCGGTGCACTGGCTCCTATGGATGTGGTACTCTGCTGCTTTGCTTTATAGAGATAACCGGACATGATGAAGAGGGGCAGGCAGGTCCCTCTTTTTTACGCGTGTATCTCATGCCTGAAGTCACGGGTATTGCCCGATGAAGAATAAAGAAGCACCTTACCGGGGCAGAGCGGTCTGGCCGCCTCTGCCCTTTTTGTTATACCAGAGGTTGAATGACAAGAAGGAAGAAAGCAGGTATTTTAAAAACGGAAGTAGTTATGCAGCTTTGCGCTGCAGTCAAGACGAGGGGCTTTCGCGCGAGAAGTGCCGGAACCCCGGGGGAGGTGCAGAATGTACAGAAGCCATACATACGGGAACCTGCGCATCGAGCAGATTCCCGACAAGATCCTGATCTTTTACAAGGATCATCTGCAATACGGAATGCCGGTACATATCATTGTCGGCACGGATTCGCAGAACTTTGACGACACAAAGATCGTATCGGTGATCGCAGTGATCTGTGAGGGACACGGTGGTATTTTCTTCTATGAGGTCACCCGCCGCGCCCTGATCCGGGATGTCAGAACAAAGCTTCATGTCGAAACAAACGACAGCCTGAAAGTGGCTGAGACACTTGTCGGGATCATGGAGGGAAATGAGATCTACGAAGAGATGTTTCTGAACTGCCCGATCGCGATCCATGTCGACGCCGGCAACAGCCGGAACGGCAAGACGAGAGAACTGATTCCCGAGCTGGTCGGCTGGATCAAGGCCTGCGGCTACGACTGCAGTGTCAAGCCCGACAGCTTTGTCGCCAGCACGATTGCGGACAGGATTTCCAAGTAGAGGAGACGGGGGGAGACGGGGGACGGTTCTCTGTCTCTTTCCGCAGAGAGGAGGAGACGGGGGACGGTTCTCTGTCTCTTTCCGCAGAGATGACAGGAGACAAAGAACTGTCTCTTTCCTCAGAGATGTCAGGAGACAAAGAACGTCCCCTTCCCCTGTCTCCCCGGATTCATAGAAAAGAAAGAGACCAGACATGCGGCGGGATCTGCCGGCGTGCCTGGTCTGTTTTTATGACATGGCTCGTGTAATGAATTTTTCCGCCTTAAGGCGGACACGGGCCGGTCGGGGGCAGAGGGCGGCGAAGCCGCCTCTGCCCTGTTGAACTATTGAATAAGATTTTTGCTGATCTGACTGATTATGCAGCATACATTTCGCTGTCTGATTAAGCAGCGTACATTCCGAAGGAGAAGACGACTGCCAGCAGTACGCGGACCCAGCTGGTGATGAAGCGGGAGTACATGACGGACATGACACCGACCTCAACG
>CACYTU010000113.1 GCA_902777355.1 uncultured Lachnospiraceae bacterium
ATTATACTATGTTTTTTCACTAGGATAAGTATATCAGTTATTAGCAATATATGATAGGTTGTTCACTTTTACACTTTGAGAACTTTTAACTGTCCAGTAATTTAGAATAAAAGTAAAAACTGAAATGGCGGCATTGATGTTTCCCTCTGAAGTTTCCCTCTGAAGTTTCCCTCTGAAGATCAATGCCGTTTTTTCATGCCCTGATATTTCCCTTAATCCACACGGACAGCAAAAGCACAAAAAGCACAGCAAAAACACTGGAAAAGCAGAAGAGAAGCTCGGGGAAAGTATAAGAGAAGCTCAGGAAAAGCAGAAGAGAAGTTCAGGAAAAGCAGAAGAGAAATACAGGAAAAGTAACAGAAGAGCATAAGAAAAGTACAGGAAAAGTACAAGAAAAGGATTCTGCTCACAAACCAGAAAATGATGGAAAAAGAACCGCTCCTGCTTTATAATGTCCTAAATAAAAAAGAATAGAATTCTTTATGATAATGCGTTCCCAATACTGAAAACGATAACCGGAAAGGACTTTTTTGAAAAAATGGAGATTGGATGAAGAAGAGAAACAATCGGGATATCTGGGATATTTATAGAAAACGAGCGGGCAGACAGACACTGTCTGTTTTTTGTACTGCAATTTTGATAATCTGCCAAATCCTTCTGGCAGCTGCACCTCTTACTGTTATGGGAGCAGCAGTAATGTCAGAGGACGGCTCTGCTGTTGTCAGACGGCAGTGGATGACAGAAGATACACCTGAATATGCCCCGGAAGGGGAGGCCGCAGGAGAAGAACTGCTGCAACAGGAAAGCTTTTCAGAATCGTCTGCGGCTTCTTCGGACAATATGGAATATACAGAGCAGGAAACAGCTCAGGTGCCGGAAGGCAGCCGCATGTCAGATCCTGAATCGCCAGGCTATGAAAACATGCCTGCTGCAGACGTATATCTGACCGGGGAGTCCGGATCAGGGGGCAGTGTGCCCGAAGATCTGTCTGAAGAGGAATCTGCAGAGGAAAACGGGGCGGGAGAAACAGCTTTCGGCGAAGTGTCATCTGATGAAGCTTCATCCGGTGAAATGTCATCCGCTGAGATGCCGACTGATGAAATGCCTTCAGACGATATGCCATCTGATGAAATGCCTTCAGGCGATATGCCATCTGATGAGATGCAGACTGATGAAATGCCTTCAGACGAAATGTCATCTTTCGACACATCTGCACAGGCGGATGAGTCGGACGAAAGTGCCGCATACGAGATTGATGCGGACTCAGGAGCCTGGCAGGAAGCTGCTGAGGATGACACAGCCGAAGCCGGTCCGGATGGCACAGATCCTTCAGGATCTTTCTATGAGGGGAGTGTGACAGGGGATGATGATATTGCCGTGGAACCCCTGCCCGGGGAATCCACAGAGGAAACCATGCCCGGGGAATCCACAGAGGAACCCTTGGATTCCGATTCCGTATACGATTCCGTATCAGAGATCAGTGAAGCGGATGATGATCCGGAGTTCGTTATTCCTGTCGAAAACGGATCGGAGAACACAGACAACGACGACATTTTTGCCGGATATGTCTGCCGGGAACTTGAAGTTGACGAGGATTTTATCGAGACTGTCCCTGAAACTGAAGACTTTAAGAGCGGAAAAGAAAAATCCGGAGAGAAGGATGAGACCTTAACGGATTCTGATATAGAATCTGTCTCCTCTCCGGCCATGAGGAGCTATTATGCTTCCACCAGGCTCACAGGCTACACCAGAATCCTGTACGACCGGCTGTTGGATGTGATCCGCCAGATCTCTGCCGGAGAAAGAGCCGAAACGACGATCGAATTCTCTGTAGAAGATCTGGAACTGGACGGCCTGTCATGGTCTGCTGAAGATCTGGGCGTGGAGGCCATTACCGCTCTGGACGATGAAGGGAAAAGATATATCACATCTGAAGCAAAGACAGCCCTCAAGTCCTTGATCGGGATCAGCTACGCGTCTGCAAACAGAGCCCTGCTCGCGGACTGCCCCTTCGACCTGTACTGGTATGACAAGACGGTTTCTTCGACGGCGACCTGGTTCACTTATACAGCGAGCAGCAGCAGCGGGGAGTGGCGGATCATGCCTGCTCCTTCCAGCTATTACACTGTTTATATGCCTGTTTCAGCAGATTATTCTGCTGATGGCGCCGCCGGGACTTACTATGTAAATACATCTATCGGCAGTTCTGTCACGGAAGCCTATAACAACGCCCGCGCCATTGTCCAACAGTACAGTGACCTCACCGATTACAGGAAGCTGGATGCCTACAGGCAGGAGATCTGCAGCCGCACCAGCTATAATCGCGATGCAATCCTTAATAATGCAGCCTATGGGGATCCATGGCAGCTGGTCTACGCACTGGATAATGACACAACCAATCAGGTTGTCTGTGAAGGATATTCAAAAGCTTTCCAGTACCTGTGCGACCTGAGTTCCTTTAACAGCATTTTTCAGGAGTGCATCTCTGTGACTGGAAAGCTGGGGTCAGAAGGCCACATGTGGAATGTCGTGTCTCTCCGCGACGGGACCAATTATCTCGTCGACCTCACCAACTGTGACAGCGGAATGGTGGGTTCGGCGAACGGAGGGAGAGGCCTCTTTTTAGTCGGAACTGGTACGGCTGACATTCTGAAATATTACTGTACAGGAAATGTCACAAGCGGATATAAATTCAATCTGAGTGCTTCCGGACCTAAGTACACATATGATCAAAATGCTTTTTCCCGTTTCGGCGAGGAAATCCTGACCCTTTCCGAGGGCAAAGTCGTGCTGGGAGATGCTGATATTACTCTCAGCATTCCGGAAGACGGCTATGTCTACGATGGAACAGAAAAAAGGCCGGAGGTTACGGTCAGTTCTGTCAACAGGACATTTACTGAGGGCATTGACTACACTGTAGAATACCTGAATAATATTGATACCGGAGAAAATACTGCCCAGGTCCTGGTCACGGCTCTTGAAAACGGCCGCTGCCTTGATTCTGCGCAGGTGACTTTTTCCATTGCCAGATCGGAACAGACTCTTGCCGCTTCTAATCTCGAACTGACCGCCCCGGAAGAGAAACAGATTGCGGTCAGCGGAGCGCAGGGGGAACTCACTTTCACCAGTTCCGATACGTCGATTGCCGAAATTGTTGCTGAGAATGGCACTGTCAGAGGAGTCGGTCCGGGTTCTGCAAAGGTGACAATCAGCGCAGCGCAGACAGACAATTACAATGCTGCTCAGATCGAGATTAATGTGACGGTCAGGATCCCGCTTTCTGCAGCAAAGATCACGCTGAATATTCCGAAAGACGGCTACGTCTACGACGGAACAGAAAAAAGACCAAAGGCAACAGTCAGTTATGTCAACAGGACATTTACTGAAGGCCGAGATTATACAGTAGAATATTTAAATAATATTGATGCAGGAGAAAACACTGCCCAGGCTTTGGTCACGGCTCTTGAGGACGGGTGCTTCCTTGATTCTGCCGCCGTGGATTTTTCTATTGCAAGATGTAAACAGACTCTTCTTGCCTCTGATATCGAATTGATTGCTCCGGAAGAGAAACAGATTGCGGTCAGCGGAGCGCAGGGGGAACTCACTCTCACAAGCTCTGATCCGTCAATAGCTGAAGTCGACTCAAAAGAAGGCATAGTCAGAGGAGTCGGTCCGGGAACTGCAAAGGTGACGATCAGTGCGGCGCAGACAGACAATTACAATGCTGCTCAGATTGAGATTAATGTGACGGTCAGGATCCCGCTGTCTGCTGCGGGGATTACAACTACGATTTCTTCTGAAAAACAGGTTTATGACGGCAAGGCAAAGATGCCAGCTGTCAGCCTGGCAGACAAGGGAATCAGACTGACCAAAGGCAGGGACTACACGCTCACCTACAGCAATAATATCAATGCAGGCACAAACGTTGGACTTATCACGATTACGGGAATTGGAAAATATTCTGGAGTAATCAAAAAATACTTTACAATCTACAAGGCAAAACAAAGCCTCTCCGCAAGAGCCCATGCATCAAGTGTCGCGGTCGGCAAGGGAACCCTGATCTATGTGGATGGAGCGAAAGGAAATGTCACGTATTCATCCTCCAATACTGCAGTCGCGGATGCTTCCAAGGCCGGAAAGATTACTGCGAAAAAAATCGGGACGTCAGTAATCACAGTCAGATCCGCCGAAACGAATAATTTCCTGGAAGCTTCTGCGAAGATCACTATCAGTGTTGTGCCGGCGGACACAGCCTCCTTCACTGCTTCTAACCGGCAGCAGGGCATATTGCTGTCATGGAAGAAAGTAGCTGGCGCGACCGGATATGACATATACAGGGGATCTGCTAAAATCAAGACTGTACAGGGAGGATCCGTCGTATCCTTCCAGGACAACGACGCCCTGACCAATGGGACCAGATACACTTATATGATTTACGCGCGTGCATCGACGGGCGTCAGCACCCTGCGCAGGTCAGTTTCCATCTGTCGTTTGACAAGGCCCTCGATTTCGTCCCTGTATAATGAGGCGTCCGGAAAAATGGTAGTGACCTGGGCAAAAAATGCCAGGGCCACGAAATACCAGGTTCAGTACAGCCTGTACAGTGATTTCAGAAGCAGCGGGACTGTGAACGTCATGGGCGCTTCGACATTGAAAACAGTGATCAAAGGACTCTCCCGGAACCGGGTCCGCTATGTCCGCATCCGCACTTGCAAAACGGTCGGAAACGTGACATATGCTTCTATGTGGAGCGTGACCAGAAACGTGAAGATAATAAAATAGACTCCTGACATGCATGTATTATGAC
>CACYTU010000114.1 GCA_902777355.1 uncultured Lachnospiraceae bacterium
GACCGGATTTGAAGGTGTTATTGACGGGCTCCTTCAAAAAGGGGTTACGAATTCATCCGTGATCAAGGAAAGACTGGATGAAAACGGATACCAGGGAAGACTTACACAGATAAAGACATATGTTTCGTCACATATGGATCTTGTCCCCGCAAAAAGGCAGCTTGTGGCACCGCAGGGGAACCGCGGCCGTCGGTATACATCTGGCCCTGGCGAATCTTTCCAGATGGACTGGGGGGTTGTTACCGTAGAGCAGGATTCCGGCAGCACCTATAGCCTTTTTACCCGACCCTGAATGGCCCTTCTCTCCCGGCGCTAACATTATATCGTTTTTCATCGTCTGTACACATTTTCTTTTATTGTGGCCGGTTTTTTGTTTATATTCGTAATTTTATTTGTATTTAATTGCAATTATACTCAATCACTGGATAACCATTAGACAATATTTCCTTTTTCCTTTTAATCTCAAAGCAAGTTTATATAAAAAAAAAGACATTCTCTTCCCGGAATAGTAAAAGGCCCGGGAAGGGTTGTCCTTTGTTATTTATTGTTGTTTTTTGTTTTTTATATGATATTGTTTGATAATTTCCGTTTAAAAAATCTGGTATGTGTGTCGCAGGGACAAGCCCACGGACATACTGAGTATTCCGGTCAACGGTATCCTCTCTTTTTTGCTGGCGGCAAAGCATGTGGGCATACTGAGTATTCCGGCAGGTTTTGCCGCAAGACTATCTCAAGACTATCTTCTGAAGCGGCCTGTATATTATGTTTTCTACCCTGCTTCAGACAACAGGCCGGTCGGGAGCAGAGGGCGGCGAGGCAGCCTCCTCTATCCTGTTATTTATATTTCTTATTATCCTTCTGAACTGTATTTCTTCTGAATAGCGTCTCCTGGATCGACACATATTTATCCGCAAGGCATACGACCCAGGCCTCCTTCGTCCTTGGGATTCTGCTCAGGTTCAGGGGCCACATATGGCTGTTGATAACATGTCCGGTCTCTTCGTCAATGTCAAAATATTTCTTTGCGTTATTGCGCGCCTTCTCAGCATGAAAGAATCCATGCAGACGATGTTCTCCATTGTCTTCGTTATGCCAGTCATACAGGTAAAAATCATGCAGCATGGCCCCCGTCAGCAATGTGTTCTGATCACAGTGAAGCGAAAGCATTTTGTCTATTTTTGAACTGACTTCGGCGACCTTTTCACAGTGCTCATAGGTAGTGACATTGCCATGCTGGATATATTTCTTCATCTCCTGCACATGATCATCTGCCTTGATCGATGCCAGTATCTTCTGCTTCTCGTCCTGATTATTCATATTCTCTTTCTATCACCTTTCAGTAAAAAGCCCTTCAGCCTGATTAAACAAAGCTCCCATAATGTCCTAATCATAGCAGAATATCATGTTGGTGAAAACAGTATATTCAGGGCTGCAGAATTGACTGTTGAATGGACTATAGATGGACTGTTGATGGACTGTTGAATGGATTGTTGAATGGATTGTTGAATGGATTGTTGAATTGAGGGCATGGCTGTTTTCTGATATCATTATTACAATATAACGATAACATAACCTCCGCGCACAGCACTTTGCAATGATGCAAAAACGAATTCATTCAACCTTTTTAACCGTTTTCGTTTCCGCGAAAATGCCTGAGGGTGCCGCTCTGCCCGTCCACACGGTCGGAAAGAGTGATTAAAGAGCGATACGAGCATGATTATATATAGAAGAGACGCGCATATGCGCATGATAATACTGAGTTTAGCCGCACTGCTGGCAGCCGCGCTGCTGCTGTGCGGCTGCAGTCAGGAAGGTGAGCAGATCACATCCTTCTCTCAGCTTAAAAAGCCGGGAACGATCATCGCTGTGTCAACCAACACGCCTGAATCAGCCCTTGTCACGGAAGATTTTCCCGACGCGGTCATACAGTCTTATACAGATATGTTCCCCACCTACCAGGATGTGGCTAAGGGAAAGATCACTGCGGCCGTCTACGCGCGCCGTCAGATGGAGCTGGCAATTGAGAATGGCGTCAAAGGGGTGTGCCTTCTCGATGAAAATTATACTGACAATATCATCGCTGTGGCCCTGTCACGCAAATCGAAGATTCCCGACATTAAGGGTAAAATCAATGCATTCATACAGGAACTAAAGGACGACGGAACACTGGATGACATGTACCGGCGCTGGGTGATCGACAAAGATGAGACTATGCCGGATATCCCCGAGGTCAAAAATCCGCAGATTACTCTCACTGTGGCGACAACAGGAACTGTTGAGCCTTATTCCTATTATATAGGCAGGAATCTTGCCGGATACGACATAGAGCTGGCAAAGCGTTTCGCCGTCTGGCTGGGCGCGGATCTCAGATTTAAAATCTATGATTTCGGGGGTGTCATAGCTGCGGCACAGGCAGGTGACGTGGACTGCATCATGTCCAACCTGTTCTATACACCTGAACACGAGGAGAGTGTCGATTTTTCAGCACCTCTCTTCAAGGTGGAAGTAACTGCCATGGTCAGGGATGCAAGTGCTGACGATGATGGCTCCCTCTGGTCAACTATAAAATCCAGTTTCGAGAGAACCTTCATCCGCGAGAGCCGCTGGAAACTCTTTCTGTCCGGTATACTGACTACTCTGATCCTTACGGTCGTGTCGATCCTTGCCGGCACCCTGCTTGGATTTGGCGTCTTCATGGCATGCCGTGGAGGCAATCGCATTGCCAACTGGATCACCGGTCTCTTTGTATGGCTGGTGCAGGGCATGCCTGTCGTAGTCCTGCTGATGATCCTGTATTATATCATCTTCGGATCGCTGCATATCTCCGGCACAATTGTTTCCATAATAGGATTCACCATCATTTTCGGCGCCTGGACCTTCGAACTGGTGAGATCATCCACAGCTGCTGTCGACTTCGGTCAGACAGAGGCCGCCTATTCGCTGGGCTACACGGACCTGCAGGCATTCTTCAAGGTGGTCCTGCCCCAGGCCCTTCCCCTGATCATGCCTGCCTACAAGGGAAATATTTCCGCCCTGATGAAGGCAACTTCTGTTGTAGGATATATCGCTGTTCAGGATCTGACCAAGATGGCCGATATAGTCCGCAGCCGCACATACGATGCATTCTTCCCGCTCATAGCTGTTGCGGTGATCTACTTCATACTCGAGGCCTTACTCACGTTCATCGTAAACGGAATAGAGCCCCTCTTCAACCCCAGGCTGCGCAGACCCGAAGACGTACTGAAGGGAGTTGAACTAAAAGGAGATGAACTGAAGGGAGTTGAGCTGAAGGGCACCGCCCTGAAAGAAAACACGCTTGAAAATACTATGCCGAAAAAAAACGCACCGGAAGATGCCGCATCGAAAAAAAATGCTTCTGAAAATGCTTCTGATGAAAATACTTCTGATGAAAATACTTCTGATAAAAAAGCTTCATCGGAAGAAAATGCTTCTGAAAATAATGAATAACAAGGAACTGAAGTGCAGGGAACCTTGTTGAAAGGAGTTGAACAGAAATGATAGAACTCCTGCATCTTGAGAAAAAATATGAAAACGCAGAGCCTCTTAAAGGTGTGAGCACTATAATAAACGACGGGGATGTCATCTCAGTCATAGGTCCGTCCGGTACGGGCAAATCCACCCTGCTGCGCTGTATCAACATGCTCGAACGTCCTACCGGAGGGCAGATCCTTCTGGACGGAGTGGATATCACAGCGCCCGGCTTTGATCTGACAAAAGCCCGCCGCAAAATGGGCATGGTATTCCAGTCCTTCAATCTGTTCGGACATCTCACTGTGATAGAGAACCTGATGATGGCACCCATGGATATACTGGGCAAATCAAAGCAGGAGGCATACGAAACAGGCCTGTATTTTCTGAGAAAAGTCGGCCTGGAGGGGCGCGAACTCCAGTATCCGGACCAGCTCTCGGGCGGACAGAAGCAGAGGGTCGCCATAGCCCGCACTCTTTGTATGGATCCGGAGGTGATCCTGTTCGACGAGCCCACCAGTGCCCTGGATCCCAATATGGTCGGGGAGGTGCAGTCCGTCATACGGGACCTTGCCGCAAGCGGCAGAACGATGATGGTCGTGACCCACGAGATGAACTTCGCCAGAGCCATCTCCAGCCGTGTATTTTACATGGATCAGGGTGGGATATACGAAGAAGGCACTCCTGAACAGATTTTTGAAGCTCCTGCCAGGGAACTCACAAGACGGTTTATCCGCAAACTCAAAGCGCTGGAGTATGACATAGCAGATAGGGAATTTGACTTCACCGGCGCAGGCATCGAGCTCGACCGTTACTGCCTGCAGAACGATATTCCCTCCCGCACCAAGTACCGGATCAGGCTGGCGGTGGAAGAAATCGTCCAGCAGATCCTGATATCGCATGGCGGAGTATTTCCGATCCACGTTCTCATCGAATATGCGCCTGAAGAGAGAAAGGCGGACGTCACCATTTCATACAGCGGGCCGCGCTTCGACCCCGCTGAAGGAGAGAACAGTCTGTCCTACAATATGCTCAAGCGGTCTGTAGATGAGATCCGTTACACATTTGACCCTGATGCGGAGATTCCCAACATAAGCACAGTGCTTATTTCAGAGGATTCTTCGGTGCATGATCCTTGATGCATGATCCTTAATGCATGATTCTGCAATGCCTGATTCCTCAATCCTTCTCGATCGAAATTTCATCCAGCATGCCCATCATGTGAAGCCTCACACGACTTAAGTCGCGTGCTTCCTACTGCCAGCCTTGCGGCTGGTTCCCCTTTCGGGGTTCGGACTGCCTCTCCACCATACAGCC
>CACYTU010000115.1 GCA_902777355.1 uncultured Lachnospiraceae bacterium
CTATCTGAAAGACCACAAAAGCCGCTATGTTCCCAGGATCGAGTCCTTCCGCGAAGACGGGGACAATCTGATCGTCATTGAAGAGTTCGTGCAGGGAAGGACGCTGCACGATATTCTCGAGAACGAGGACCAGCCGCTCCCTTTTCAGGAGCGCATAAGGATTCTGACCGAGATCTGCGACGGACTCTCCTTCCTTCACAGCGCCCAGCCTCCGATCATTCACCGCGACCTGAAGGCTTCCAATATCATGCTGACTGAAGACGGAGTGGTCAAGATCATCGACTACGACGCGGCAAAGATTTATGTCCGCGGCGAAAAAAAGGATACAGTCCTGATGGGTACCCACGGTGTGGCCGCTCCCGAGCAGTACGGGTTCGCTCCCTCCGATGTGCGCACAGATATATTCGCGCTCGGCAAGCTGATCGAGCGCATGCTTCCGGACAATGTGGACGCTGCCAGGATCGTTGCCCGCGCGACACATATAGATCCCAAGAAGAGGTACTCTTCCGCCGCAATGATCAGAGATCAGATCGTCCGCATCCGGGAAAAGTCTTCTAATCTCGACACTCATCTGGAAAAAATCATTCCCGGATTCGATCCGCGCAGCAAAACGCACAGGATCCTGGGGCGTGCCTCCATCCTTCTTTTATGTGCAGCAGTCCTTGCCGGAATCGGATTCGCAGTCTGGAGACTGAATATTTACCCTGAAAAGCGCAGGGCGGTTTTCAGGGAGGAACTGGCAGTAATAGAGCAGGGTCGGACCAGTGACTTTGATGTTCCGGATGAAATCGGTTCTTTTCTGGCCCGATACCCCTATAACCGCATGAGCGATGAGGAACAGCAGAGCTTTCGCAGCGCAGTGGGAAAGGCACTCTCAACGTATCCGAATGCAGAATCGGAGAATAGAGACCGGATCATTGCCATTCTGGAGGAAAAGTGCGGAGATGAAGCCGGGACCATCCTGGCTTATGCGGAAGCGGAAAAGCTCCTGTACTCAGGGTCGTTTGCGGATGCCTTTGAAAAGCTCCGTCCCCTCAGAGAGGCCGGCGCCAAAGACGCGGAAGAAAGATGGGAAGATGCTGTGAGGCGCTGCATGGACAAGGCTGACGCCTGCGCGGAGACTTTCTATAAAAACAAAGAGAACCAGTCAGCTTCGGCAGGAAAAGCCATGGAACTATACGAGACTGTCATTTTTGCCATAAAAGGCGGGAACCAGGATACCGGCTCTGCCGGGGGATCAACCAGCGGTTCCGCAGTAAAAGAGCAGGCCGCAAAAGCGACGGATGTAGTCTCCGCTGAAGATGATCCGGCTGTTGTTCCCGCTGTTGATACGGCAACTGATCTCTCAGCCGGTTCCGCAGTCAATACGGCAGCTGATCCCTCAGCCGTTTCCGCAGTCGATAAGGCCGCTGATCCTTCGGTTGACACGGGAAAAATCTCGGCCGAAGACAGGAAAACTGCCGATGAGGCAGAAGCCTCTCATGATCAGGTCTTCCGGGACCTGCTGGATCTGGCAGATACCCAGAGCAGGGACGGAGACATCCGGTCCGCGGAAACGATCTATCAGCTCCTGATGAAACATCAGAAGACTGCCACGGCAGCGCAGACAGACCTTGATGAAAGGATTCAGGCAAACAAATACCGCGACGGGGAAAACAGACTGGCCAAAGAGGCCTACGAATATGCCTACAAGATTTTCCTGGAACTCGGAGATTACAAAGATTCCGGGACGAAGGCAGCCGAGTGTCAATACCTGATCGCCGGCAAGAACATGAAGGAGAAAGAGTACAGGAAAGCAGTTGAAGCTTATAAACTCTGCCCCGGATACAAAGACGCGGACGACAGGCTTCTCAAAGCTATGTACACATACTGCAAATCTATGGAGGAAAAGCCCGACGATGATGCCTATGCATATATCAAAGAACTGACAGACAAAGGCTATCCGGGCGCTGAGCAGGTCCACGACACCATGCTCCAGTGGCACGCTGAAATAGAAACCGGCATCAATTACCACCTTGGCTCACAGCAGTCCGCTGCAATACGCGTAACTCTCTATGGGGGCCCTCCGGACACATCCATCCACCTGCGCCTGGATACCATTGACAATGTGAACGGAGAACACTTGAAATGGACCTCCCCGGATGCCTATGCCCGCGGGGAAAAGATGGATGCCTACTACAACATCGACACTTTTGAATACAGTATTTTTGAGAGGGAATTCACCGTCAACATTTACGATGAGAGCGGAAACCGGATCGGCACCTGGACCGGCATTTTCCCCATGGAGTTTCTGAAAGACTGACCTCACAGTGGGCTCTCAGCCCACCAATTGTCTCCTGTAAAAAGATAAAATGCTCGCATAGGATCACAGAATCCGATGCGGGCATTTCCCTTGTCCTGTCACTCCAGGTTGATTCTCCTGTCCAGCAGAAACCAGGTGACCGCGCTGTAGATCACGATCATTACAAGCGCTGATACTATGACCGTCGCCTGCACCTGCCAGGATGACAGGTCGGTCTGCTCAAGCTGCGAGGTGAGAAATACCGTCCCGCCCGTGTAATATCCAATCTTCATGAGAAGTCCGCCGACAATGTTTTTCACAACGTTGATTCCGAAATAGGCAAGGACACTTCCCAGAATCCTGTGCTCTGTCCACTGGTGTCCGATCGCGAGTGCCGTGTAGATCTGCATCAGGGTCACCGCAAACTGCAGAATCAGGATAATCAGCCAGATGACAGCTGTTCCGATTACTTCCTCCATGCGGCTCAATCTCAAATTCAGCATTGCCCTTTTAAGCCTGCTGGTCAGTTCATACATGGGTATCGCTGTCAGACACACTGCCAGCATAGTACATACACCTGCAATGCCGCCCAGTAGAGCCCAAATCAAAGAGCCCAGTGCTTTTGCCAGAATCAGCTGATGTGTTCCCACCGGCAGCGAAAACATCAGATATCCTTCATTGCCCAGCAGATTGCGGTAAAACCGTTGTACACACAGCACTCCTGTCATGACCATAGTGGCGAAAATCAGCGAGATGAAGATCATGATGATCACGACTCCCAGAAGACTTGAAAAAACATCCTGATCCTGCAGTCTGATGCCCAGTCCTATGATCAGAGCCATTCCTATGGTCGCCGCGTACAGCGGCAGGATAATCCGCCCGAAGGCTTTCATCTCATATCCGATTAATTTCATCAGCATCTGTATACCTCCCGGAAATAATTGTCCACGCTCATGCCTGTGCGCTCGCGCAGGATATCGACGTTCTCATGAAGCTCAACGTGGCCATGTTTGAGGAAAACGACTTCATCCAGCACCGGCTCCACATCCGCGATCAGGTGTGTCGAGATCAGGACAAGTGCTTTCTCCGAATAATTGCCGATAATCGTGCGAAGGATAAAATCTCTCGCCGCCGGATCGACACCCGCAATCGGCTCGTCGAGCAGATAGATTTTTGCATTGCGGCTCATGGTCATGATGAGCTGTACCTTTTCCTTATTTCCCTTGGAGAGTTTTTTGAAAGCCATGCGGGGATCGACCTCCAGAGCCTGCAGCATCTGCACCGCCCGCTGCACATCGAAATCCCGGTAAAAATCCTGATAAAAATCCAGAAGCGATTCCACATTCATCCACGAGGGCAGATAATCCCTGTCCGGCAGATAAGATACAAAGCCCTTGGTCCGGGCACCCGGCTCCATTCCCCCGATCAGGATCTGCCCTTCCGTGGGGGTCAGCAGATGCTGGGCCAGCTTGATCAGCGTTGTCTTGCCGCTTCCGTTCGGACCGACCAGACCGACGATCCTCCCGGGTTCCAGAGACAGATTGATGTGGTCAAGCGCCGTGATTCCCCCGTACCTTTTTGTCAATTGCATGCATTCCAGAACTGCCATGCCTGTTATCCTCCATTTTATTCCTGTATTAATCCTGCAGAAAAAGCAGGCTCATAGTCACATCTGACGAAAAAAACAGACCTGTGGTCACACCCTGTAAAAAGCAGGTTTGATATCACGTCCTGCAAAAAAAGCAGACTTTTAGTCATGCTCTTCAGCAAAACAGGTCTATAGTCACTGCTGCTCTTCCCTGCGCGCCGCCCACGCCTCAACCGCATCGCGGATCTCCTCCGTGCTCATTCCAAGGCGTATGAGCCGGGTACACATCTCTTCAATGAAATCCCTGCTCAGGTTCTTTCTCAGATTCCTGAGCACTTCCTCATCTTCCGTGACAAACCTTCCGCTGGTCCGCTGTGTATAAACCAGTCCGTCCCTTTCCAGCTCCGAGAATGCGCGCTGCATGGTATTGGGATTGACTCCCGCCTCCAGCGCCAGCTCGCGCACCGTAGGCAGCCTGCCTCCCGGCGGATAAGCCCCGCTGGCAATCTCTGTGCGCAGAAGCCCCAGAATCTGCAGGTAGATCGGGATTCCATTTTCAAATATCCACTTCATCCGCTCCTCCGATTTATAACCGAAGTGTCCTCCGGTCCTTCTCGCTTGCCTTCCCTTGTTGTATTATTGTACTATTTGTTTAATACAACAGGATAATATCACTCCACCCTTATTGTGTCAATGACTTAATACAATAAAATAACACTAATGATGAACAAGGCTGTTGGTTACTAATCCTTTTCAGACCGGCCCTTGCCCGCCGCATAGCGGAAAATACATTGAAATACATTGAAATACAGTGAAGCCTCACACGACTTAAGTCGCGTGCTTCCTACTGCCAGCCTTGCGGCTGGTTCCCCTTTCGGGGTTCGGACTGCCTCTCCACCATACAGCCTG
>CACYTU010000116.1 GCA_902777355.1 uncultured Lachnospiraceae bacterium
TCCATCATGGCAAGGAGCTGCTTTTTCTCGGAACGCAGCTCTTCCAACTCCTCCGTCAGCTCCGCAATGCGGCGGGAGAGTTCCCGGTGCTTTAAGATATTGAGCATTGGCGTTGCCTTCTTCTCGGAAAGCAGGGTATTACGCTCCTTGCTCTTTTCCTTGATTCTCCCGGCAATTTGGGTATAGCGCTCCAACTCAGGCTTTATCACATCAAGGTTATTTGTCAGCCTGCGTTTACCCGTCAGGATATAGCCAAGCTGATACTTGAAAATAATCATATTTTCCCGCACGGATTCCATGGCTTCCGCAAGCGCCGGGATGGTGTTCTTGACCGCCTGCATCAGCTTCTTGACCTGCGCCTTGAGTTCTCGCAGAAGGGTGTTGTCCCGCTTGATCTGCCGATTCAGTTCACAGCGGTCGGATATGACGCCTTTTTCCTCCAGCGCACGGGCAATCACACCCTCATACACGGTAGGCTGTTCGTCAAGACCCCGTGCGGCATGGCTCCAGTGATCCACACGCTCGTCAAAGCCGTACCGTTCCAGGGATCGGTTGACTGCATTGGCCCATGCCTCCCGCCAAAGAACAAGCTGCTCCTCGCTGTTCCAGCGGTCAGAGATCGGATTCTGCCTGCCGTATTTCGTGCTTTTGGGATACTTGGAAGTACGCTCATAGCCCTTGGCCTCGGCTTCGGACGGAGCCAAGTATTCCTTCTTCCTGCCGACCTTGTACTGGTATTGCTTTTCCCAACCTTCGGCCTGCGCCTCCTTGAACTCGGCGGCAGTAAAGCCTCGCTCCTCGCCGTCCCGTACACAAAGATATTCTTTTTCGGTTTTGTATTGCCAGGTGCCGTCCGGGTTCAGAGGACGCACCGTCAGCAGGATATGAGCATGGGGATTGTGACCAGGCGGATCGGGATCGTGGATCGCCACATCCGCACACATGCCGTCAGAAACGAAGCTGTTCTGAATGAAATCGGTCAGCAGTTCCTCCCATTGCTCCGAGGTCAATTCGATTGGCAGGGCCGGAACAAACTCACGAGCCAGGCGGCTGTCCTTCGTCTTTTCGTTTTCCTCCACAGCATTCCAGAGGATCTCCCGGTCCTGCCATGCAGAGGGAGCGGAATACGGAAGGAATACCTGCTCCCAGACAAGACCTTTCTTCCTGGTGTAGTCGTGCTGTACGCCGTCATAATCGTTGTAGATGGCGGAACAACTCAGATAGGCGGAAGCCGCGCAGGCGGAGCGGCCCGCCCCACGGCTTATGACCTTTGCTTCCAGGTGATAGATCGCCATAATGGATCACGTCCTTTCTGCTCCCCGCAGGGAGGCGTTTTTGTTTCTTTTGGCGCATACAAAAGAAAATGGACGGTGCGGGATGGCATCGTCCATCTCTGCGAGAAAGCTGCCGCACCCGAAGGGCGTGCCTTGTGCAGTGGCAGGTTTTCGCAGGCGGGTGGCAGGTTGCCCCGGATGGGGGACAACGATTTGCTGCGAAGATGCAAATGAGGCGGCAGCCGTCTGCCAGCCGCACAGGCAATGACGACCGAAGCCCGCAGGCTCGGCGGCATTGTCTGGCGTTCTCCGCAGAGAGCGCAATCCGCCTCGCAGAGCGCACGACCCGACCGAAGGGAGGGATACCACCGCCGAACAGGGGTCCCCGCAAAGCCTGCTTTGTGGGGAGAGGAGGAGCAGCGGAATGAGCGAGACCTGCCGCTTTGCGGCAGGTCGAGGGATATGGAGCTTGTGACGACGAGGTGGTGAGTAAGTGCGCCCTTCGGGATAAAAAAGAAGGACGCTCCGGTTTCCCGGAACGCCCCCGTCGCAATCATCGTAATGCCCATAGTAAAAAGTCCTCCAGTTTTTCAAGCTCCATCGTCGCCGCAGCGGGATAGACCTTCTCCAAAATAGCGCCCTCCTGGATCAGCCGCCGCGTCCGGGCCTTCCGTTCTTTCGCCCGGTCTCTGGCCTGCGCTTCCTCCATACGGTGCTTTGCCTGTAATAGTTTCTTTTCGTTCTCTGTCATATTCGTTATTCCTTTCTGTCATAATCTCAGTGTAGTATCAGTTCTGAAAAAAGAAGCAGTAAAACCGCTCCTGATTGGCAGGATCACAGACTGTTGATGAAATCCGTAGCGATATCCAGATCCTCGTCGGTCATCGCCTGTTCTGTGGGAGGGGATGTTGCCGGAACATGCTGCAGCAGAGCTGCCAGGCCGGAAAGCCCTGCACCGGACGATTGTAAGCCCTCACGGATCGTATCCAGAACCTTCTCAAGAAAAGCGTCCTCTTTCTCCCTGGTTTCCAGATAGGGATCGGCGGCAAGACGCTCCTCCCGGGAGAAATGATCGTTGATCGCCGCCACAACAGCGCGACTGTAGGATTTGTATTTCTTCCGGTCCAGGCACTGCAGGTATTCCCATGCTCTGCGATCCTCCGGTCGGTTTAGGTTCAGCCGGATATTGGTGTTGATGATCGTTCGCTCCATCATACGCCTCCTCGGTTGTCATTGTGCTCCCGTCAGACCAGTTCGTCTTCCGGGATATAATCATAGTCCCTGATCGGTGACCGCCTCAGCTTCTGCATGGCTTCGACCGCCGTCTTTATATACTCTTCGGCGCTGTCCGCTTCCAGCAGCCTGGCCGGGCACTGTATCATAATGCTATCGTCAAGATATGTGAAACTCGGGTATGAACATCTCGGGCAGTAGATCACCGAACTTGTCCGTATACTCCTCTGCAGCATCCTTCCGCAGGACGGGCATGAAATCGGTTTTCCCGGGGCATTCTCCCATGCATTGATTTTTCCGGTTCCTTTTACTGATCTCATCAATCATCCTCCAAATGATAAAAATTTCTATCACTCAAACGGATAAGGGAAACAAAACCGTTGATGAGCCTGCTGCAGACCGTTCCGAAGCACCAAAGCTGTGCTGCCCGCAGCATGTCGGATACAGATTGGCGGAATCTGCTTTGAAGATCCCGGCCGGCAGAGGGCAGTTACCACATGCTGTCATCCCGGCGCCATAAAGGCCCTCGGTTGTCTGATTACAAACAATTTCATTCAAACCGCCGGTTCTTCCCGGCATTTTGTACCTGTTCTTTTTTTCAACTGATCCTCCCTGTTCCTACCGGCTTCCGAAATTATTTTTGGCATTGTCCTCATACATGGACAACTCCTCTGTTACATTTACAATACGTTCGGAGGCGGCATTTTCTCTGAAATGCAATATCTGCAATTTGCTCACCGGAACTGTCACCCGATTCTTCGGAATGTAGGAGAAATCTTTTGATTTTCCTTGAAAAACCGCTTGACATCTTCCATATGTTGCACTATTATAAAAATGTAAGTTGCATTTCATGTGACCCATTATAATCACATGTTTCACATCTGTCAAGTGCAACATGAAAAACTCAAAGCCGGGCGGAGTACTTCACAAAGGAGCGAAGGATGCTTGCATCCGTGAGCTCATTTGGGAAGGGATCCATTTGGCGCGAGCCAAACATCGAAAAATACGCAGTATTTTGAGATGAGCCGGCTTTGGGAAATCAAAAGAAGGAGGTCATCCAATGACATTCGGAGAAAAGGTCCGCGCTGCAAGAAAGGAGCGGGGATTATCCCAGAAGGAACTCGCTGCAAGAACAGGCATCGCCGTCCGGACGATCATAAACTATGAGAGTGGTTCCCGTATGCCGAAAAGCAAGGACAGCTACGTGCGGCTTGCCGAGGTACTGGACATCGATCTTTCCTCTCTTATGGATGAAAATGCGGAATTCACCATCCAGGCTTCCGAAAAGTACGGCAGTCGCGGCAGACGCCAGGCTGAAAAGCTGGTAAAGGATGTCGAAGCGCTGTACGCCGGCGGCGAGCTGGAAGAACGTGACATGGATGCCATGATGCGGGCTCTCCAGGATGCTTACTGGCGGGCCAAGGAGATCAACCGCACGTTCGTCCCGAAAAAGTACAGGGAAGAAGAGGAATGATCGATACGATATGGAGCCACCCTCCCGAAAGGAGTGGTGTTTTATGAAGAATCCGGCAGCTAATCTGATTCCCTCGAAGCTGATCAGCAGATACGGCACCCGTGATCCATTCCGGATCTGCCGCGAAAAAGGCATCGAAGTCATGTTCCGGGATGATTTTACCGGCCAGAAAGGTGCATTCTCCCTCATGCTGAATGTTCCCTTCATCTTCATCAACAACAATCTTTCCGATGAGATGAAACGGATCGTCTGTGCCCACGAACTTGGCCATGCCATGCTGCACAGGAAACTCTGCCGGCAGAGGAAGAATCAGACCATCTATGAATATGAGATCTTCGATATCAGGAGCAGTACCGAGTATGAGGCGAATATCTTTGCCGCGAATCTCCTGATCGATGAACGTGAAATGAACGAATACATGTCCTACGGCTATGACATTGTGCAGACAGCCCGGGCCATGAATCTCAATGTAAATCTGCTGCTGATCAAGCTGCATGAAATGAAAGACAACGAAGCGCTGCTTTACGCTCTTCCTCATCTCCCAAAACGGAATTTCCTCGGAACCATCGGGGATAATGCAGGAGAGCTGTGATAAGGCCCAAAATCAGATGCCGTAATAGCTGAAACGATAAGTTTATACTGGCAGGCGATTGTCTGCCTTATATTTCACCCATGCAGGCGAACAAATGTTCCTCGATGTATAGGAGGTGATCATTATGCAGACGGAGGACAGACAATTCAAAAACCCGCCCGCCGCAGGTGATCCGTTAAAACGTCCTGCGGCTACGGAACAGGATTTTTCCCTTCCCGATTGCTTTATCGCCATCGATATGAAGTCATTTTACGCCAGCGTGGAATGTGTTGCCCGCGGCGTGGATCCCCTGAAAGCCAACCTGCTGGTAGCAGATCCTTCCCGATCTGACCAGACAATCTGTCTGGCGGTCAGCCCGGCTCTGAAGGCCATCGGTGTTCCGTCACGGCCGAGACTGTTCGAAGCAAAGCAGGCAATCAGGCAATATGAGCGGGCTCACCACACCCGTATCCTCTACTATATCGCAACACCACGTATGGCAGAATATGAACGGGTCTCCGCCCTGATTTATTCCATCTATCTGCGGTACGCCGCAGCAGAGGACATCCACGTATACAGTGTGGATGAGGTATTCATCTATGCGACACCATACCTGCATCTCTATGAAGCGGAGGCAGAAAAGACCGGGCAGCATCCCGCTCATATCATGGCGATGGCCATGATCAGGGACGTACTGAAAACGACCGGGATCACCGCCACTGTCGGGATCGGCACCAACTTGTATCTTTCCAAGGTCGCCATGGACATCGTCGCAAAAAAGGCTCCGCCGGACAAGGATGGCGTCCGTATCGCAGAACTGAGCGAAAGCTCCTACTGCTTCCGGCTCTGGAACCACAAGCCCCTTACAGATTTCTGGCAGATCGGGCCCGGCAAGGCCAACCGCCTGCAGAAGAACTACATGTATACGATGGGTGAAGTGGCGCTCCGTTCCGTACAGAACGAAGAATGGTTCTATAAGGAGTTCGGTATCGACGGAGAGATCCTGATTGACCACGCCTGGGGCATCGAACCGGTGCGCATGCGGGATATCAAGAGCTTCAGGCCTTCCCGGAACAGCCTGTCCAACGGGCAGGTGCTGCCGAGGCCCTATAAATTTACGGAAGCACGGATTGTATTTCTGGAAATGATTGATGTGCTCTGCGCTGATATGTACCGGAAGAACCTGGTCTCCCGGGTCTTTACCTGGTGGGTCAGCTTCGACTGGAAAAGCCTGGAGGAATGTCCGAATTACGATGGTCCGCTGTCCATCGATTTCTACGGCCGGCTTCATCCGAAACACACAAACGGAACCGTCCGGTTCACCAGCGCCACGAATTCCTATGCGGCTGTGTCACAGTCCATGGCGGAAGCCTTTGATAAAAAGGTAGACCACCGGCTCCTGATCCGGCGGCTGGGTGTGAATGCCGACAAAACGACATCTGATGACGGAATATATCAGCTGGATCTGTTCACGGACTATGAAGCCCTGAAACGCGAAAAAGCCATACAAGGGGCGATGCTGGAAATCCGGCAGCGTTATGGAAAGAACGCCGTGGTGAAAGGGCTGAATATGCTGGAAGGGGCGACCACCATGGAACGGAATATGCAGATCGGCGGACATAAATCAGGAAAAACAGGGGCGCTTGAACCGTCAGAAATATAAGCAGTCCCGGAGAGGAGAAGTTTAGAATTGAGCACAGCAGTGATCGGCTACATGCCGATGCCGGTAAATTTTGAATATCGTTCGCTCTTCCTCCACGGAAGACCGAAGCATGAGAAGTTTGACGACTTCTGGCGCAAACATCCGCCGATGGACAGGACCCACCGCGCCAAGATCTTTTCCGCA
>CACYTU010000117.1 GCA_902777355.1 uncultured Lachnospiraceae bacterium
GCTTTTGAAGACCTGTTCCAGAATGATATCCTGGTCGCGGTCCACACAGACATCAATGATGAGGACCAGAGCATCCATTATCCCAAGATCCGCACCCATACTGCTGATTCCAGGACATCCACCAATGTCGGAGAGAAAAACAAGCAGGCCGTGGTGGTCGACAGGGTGACGTACTCCAACCTTGTCCCTGGAAAGAAATATACTGTTTCCGGTGTTCTGATGGACAAGTCCAGCGGCAATGAACTGGCAGGAAAGAACGGCAAGAGCATCACTGCGAAGGCTGAATTTGTGCCGGAGAAAGCAAATGGCTCAGTCGAACTGTCCTTCAAGGTTGATTCCACCATCCTCGCCGGAAAAACAGCGGTTGTCTTTGAGGACCTCTATTTCAACGGAATCAAGGTCTGCAGCCATGCTGACATCGAGGATGAGGACCAGACAGTTTACTTCCCGGAAATCGCTACCCATGCTTCCTTTGAGACTGATAAAACAAAGGGTGCTGCGGATAAAAAAGCGGCGGATACAAAATCCGATGTTAAAAAAATGACCGCCAAGGGTGAAGTGAAAGTTGTTGATAAGGTAACCTACAAGAACCTCGTACCCGGCAAGGAGTATACGATCAGCGGAAAACTGATGGACCAGAAGACTGGGAAAGCTGCCCTTGTTGACAAGAAGGAACTTACTGCACAGGCGAAGTTTACACCGGATCAGGCATCCGGAAGTATTGAACTGACATTCACGTTTAAGGCAGATGAGCTTGGCGGGAAGAACCTTGTAGCCTTTGAGGAACTCTATTTGGGAAATACACTTGTCGCCAGCCATACCGACATCAAGGATGAGGCTCAGACAGTCACTCTGGAAAAAACTACAGACAGCAAAAAAACAGGTTCCGGAGGAGGGGAGACATCTGGAGGAAGGTCTTCTTCCAGCCCCAAAACCGGAGATGATACAAACCTGTTCCTGATCCTGCTCCCTATGCTGCTTGCAGCTGCGGGGATCAGTGCCCTGGCTATATATAAGATCCGGAAACAGGACTGATAACATCAACTGTCTGAAAGCTGCAATGCCAGTCTGATGCCGCTCACCTGACAGCATCATCCGCCGGCAATGGCAGTTGAATAAATCAATACGGGATGCGCATACATCCCAACAATCCCGGCACCTGCAGTGTGTACCTGCAGGTGCCGTTTATGTGGAGTTCATCATATTTGTCACAGCCTTGCTCAGGTGATTGGGCCTGACATAGTCAGAGAAGGGAAGGAAAATAAGGAACATGAGAAGAAATATACTCGGTGGAGGATTGAAAATGAATGGAAATAAGAAACTGGCTGCTTTCGGCATTGCCGCAACCTGCGTCATCGGCTTTATCAATTACGTGCAGTACAGGAGCCTGGCAAAACGGATGGAGGATCTGGAAGTAACAGTTGAAATGGAACTGTTTCCGGATCTCGCTTTTCCCCGGATCCATACGAAGGAAAGCCAGGAGGAAGAAGAACCGGACTGGTGGGAGGAAGAACTGTCCAGGCCATGCGAAGCAGGATATCCGGATGGTGAAAAATGCCCTTCCTTCAAAAGCCCCATGTAAATCTGCTTTCTCTCGGTGTGATTACTACCAGTATGGACGGGAGGATGACAGATGCAGGAAGAAATGAATGAAAAGACCGTTTCACTGATCATACGCGGCACGAAAGTTACCGCAGCGGTCTTGAAAGACGCCATGAAGATGTTCCTGCGCCAGACTTCGAACAGGGTATCAAACGGCAGGGATGGCAAGGGAACATCTGAGAAACAGAAGCAGGTTTCACAGCCAGGAACCGGGAAGACTTCTCTGCGGAAAATGATGAAAGAAGGGAGCGAACTGTCCAACATTGAAATCTCTGATGAAAATATCAAGTCTTTTGAGAAAATTGCCCGCAAATACAGCATACAGTTCAGCCTTATGAAGGATAAATCACATGATCCGCCGCGCTATCTGGTCTTTTTCAAAGCAAGAGATGTCAGTGTCATGCAGGCTGCATTTCGGGAATATACAGGGGTCACTCTGAACCGAAAGGCCAGGCCTTCCATCCGGAAAAAACTGCAGAATGTCATTGCACAGCAGCGCAAGGCAAAACACAGAGAGCGTGAGAAGACACACGAAAAGGCACATGAACCGTCCTTATAAACGAGATGGGAACATGATAAAAGACCGCAGTCAGCTGCAATGCGTGTTAGCGTTCTGAAAATGCAATGATGTTTTGGAAGCCGGAGTCGGTAGCTGCAGGGATAAGACATCGTTATTTACGAACAGAGCCTAAGTGAAGGAAAAAATGAAAAGAAAAGGAAATAATAAGAGGCCGGATGGAAGCAGGCCTCTCAATGACCGTGCAAATATAGTCAATAAGATCTTTGGCCGGTTCAAAGAAGCAGCCAGGGAAAGAATGAAAGAGGACATGGGCGTAAAGATCCTGAGGACACTACCCTATGTCCTCTTTTTTTATTTCGTGGAAAAAGGCTCATGGCTTTATCGGCACTGCCGGGGCAATACGGCAGTCGAGAAGGCCATAACCATGCTGATGAACTTCCAGTACGCTTTCAGGAGTCCACTACCAAGCCTGCATCCGGTCGACATGGCTGCAGGCTTTGCAGGTGCGGCTGCGCTCTATGCGTTTCTCCTTTACAGGAAGAATAACGCGAAAAAGTTCCGACAGGGAGAGGAGTATGGTTCAGCCAGATGGGGGACCCCAAAGGACATAGCCCCTTTTATTGATCCGGTATTTGAAAACAACATCCTGCTGACAAAGACTGAACGGCTGACCATGAGCTCCCGTCCGAAGAATCCCAAATACGCCAGGAATAAGAATGTTATCGTCATTGGCGGTTCTGGATCCGGAAAAACAAGAGGTTATGTTAAGCCGAATCTGATGCAGTGCGAGAGCTCAACTTACCCGGTTTCATTCGTGGTTACAGATCCAAAAGGGACAGTCCTGGACGAGGTGGGCACTCTTTTAGTAAGGCGCGGGGAATATGTTATCAAAACGCTCAATACTATCAATTTCCGTAAAAGCATGCGCTACAATCCCTTCCATTACATTCGCTCTGAGAAAGACATCCTGAAGCTGGTAAATACGATCATGGTCAATACCAAAGGAGAGGGAGAAAAGTCTTCTGAGGATTTTTGGACCAAAGCGGAACGCCTGCTCTACTGTGCCCTGATCGGGTACATCTGGTATGAGGCACCGGAGGAGGAACAGAACTTTTCGACGCTGCTGGAGTTTATCAATGCTTCAGAGACCCGTGAAGAGGACGAGACCTTCAAAAATGCGGTCGACCTGCTCTTCGAAGAACTGGAGGACGAGGAGCCTGAACACTTTGCCGTTCGCCAATATAAGCGCTTCAAATTGGCCGCAGGCAAGACTGCAAAATCAATACTGATTTCCTGCGGTGCAAGGCTGGCACCCTTTGATATCGCCGAGATCCGGGATCTGATGTCCTATGACGAGATGGAACTGGACACCATCGGAGACCGGAAAACGGCCCTCTTTGTGATTATTTCCGATACAGATGATACCTTCAACTTCATCGTGGCCATGATGTATATGCAGCTTTTCAACCTGCTGTGTGATAAAGCGGACGATGTGTATGGCGGCAGACTTCCCTGCCATGTGCGTCTTCTTCTGGATGAGTTTGCGAATATCGGACAGATCCCCAAATTCGACAAACTCATCGCGACGATCCGAAGCCGTGAGATCTCGGCTTCGATCATCCTGCAGTCCCAGAGCCAGTTGAAGACGATTTACAAGGACGCCTCTGAGACGATCATAGGGAATTGTGACAGCATGCTTTTCCTTGGAGGCAAAGAAGGCAGCACCTTGAAGGAGTTGTCGGAGACGCTCGGTAAGGAAACGATTGACCTTTACAACACATCCGATACGCGCGGACAGAGCCGGTCCTATGGCCTGAACTATCAGAAGACAGGCAAGGAGCTCATGAGTCGCGACGAGCTGGCGGTCATGGACGGCGAGAAGTGCATCCTGCAACTGCGGGGAGTGAGGCCATTTCTGAGTGACAAGTTTGATATCACAAAGCACAAAAATTATAAATATCTCGCCGATTCTGACAAGAAGAATACCTTTGATATAGAGAAATATATGAACAGGAAACTTTCACTTCCTGTAGACGCTCCCTTTGAGACTTTTGAATATGACGGGAACCAGGAAGAAGCTGAAGAATCAGCATAAGAAATACAGAATGATAGGATCGCTAAACCCGCACGCTTTATGCGTGTTTTTTTGTTGCAGAAATGAGGAGGCTGAAGGATGAGAAAATACAGGTTGCCGCCAATTCGTGATGAGCCTTGGGATGGTGATGAAAAAGCAAAAATCTTGGTAATGAATATATACGAAATGGAGGTATTATATATACGAAATGGAGGTATTACGAATGGGGTTCTTTTCAAGCGCAGTAAGTATCTTGCAGACATTGGTGACCGCGATCGGCGCAGGCCTGGGAGTATGGGGCGTCATCAACCTTATGGAAGGATATGGCAACGACAATCCCGGCGCCAAGTCGCAGGGAATCAAGCAGCTCATGGCTGGCGGCGGCGTCATCCTGATCGGCACACAGCTCGTCCCTCAGTTGGGAAGCCTGTTTTAATGCAGGTGAGACTGACAGCCTTCACAGAAAAAAGCATACAGGAAAACCTGGGCAGGCGGATGACAGAAAGGTCTTTTCTCCAGCCTGCCCCTTTGTTTTTGGAAGCAGTCCTGTATGCTCGAAGAAAGGAGGATGATGACCTGTGTTCGACAGCATATTCCTGGCGATTGAGACATGGATGCGGGGGATGCTGACAAGCATGGTGGACACCAACCTGGCTGCGATGTTTACGGAGGTAAACGCAAAGACAGCGAATATTGCCAGCCAGGTTGGACGTACGCCGCAAGGGTGGAACGGCAGCATCTTCAGCATGATTCGTAACCTGAGCAACTCGGTGGTCATGCCGATCGCCGGTCTGATCATCACCTACGTGCTCTGTTACGAGCTGATTTCGATGCTTACAGAGCGCAATAACATGCATGACATAGATACATGGATGTTTTTTAAATACTTTGTAAAGATGTGGATCGCCGTCTACATCCTGAGCCACACGTTCACGATTACGATGGCTGTTTTTGATGTGGGCCAGCATGTGGTAAACAGCGCGTCCGGTGTGATCGGCGGTTCTACTGCTGTAGACATTACTGCCCTGACCGCGACCATTGACGCGGCTATGGTAACCATGGAGATTGGAGAACTGGTCCTTTTAGCGATTGAACTGTTTATAGCGCGCCTTTGCCTGCAGCTGATCTCGATCCTGATCACAGTGATCCTGTATTCGCGCATGATCGAGATCTATCTGTATGTTTCTGTATCTCCAATCCCCTTTGCGACCCTTGCCAACCGGGAGTGGGGCCAGATTGGAAACAATTACCTGCGCGGCCTCTTCGCACTGGCTTTCCAAGGTTTTTTTATGATGGTCTGCGTGGGAATCTATGCAGCCCTTGTTTCATCGGTAGGTGTTGTGGGCAGCAACCTGCATACAGCCCTGCTTGAGGTCATGGCATACACAGTGCTTCTCTGCTTTGCCCTCATGCGGACAGGGAGCCTGAGCCGGCAGATCAGACAGCATGGAAACACAGCATTTTGAATGATGAGGGGGAAACTCGGAAGATGGCATATGTGACAGTACCTAAGGATCTGACAAAAGTTAAAAACAAAGTGGCCTTCAACCTGACGAAACGGCAGATCGTTTGCATGGCGATCGCCGCAGCCTTCGGGATTCCCTTCTTCTTTCTGACGCGGGATTACCTGGGGATCACCAACGCCGCAACAGGGATGGTGCTCCTGATGGTACCCGCTTTTTTATTCGGCATGTATGAAAAGGACGGGATGCCGCTCGAGAAGATCCTGCTGAACATCATT
>CACYTU010000118.1 GCA_902777355.1 uncultured Lachnospiraceae bacterium
CCGGTTACGGCAGTTCGAATACTCCCTTATATGGGGAAATAAAAGCCAGCTAACTCATGACTGAAGTCACAAGAATGCGCAGGCTAGTCTTTCACCAGTTTCTAAGATTCACTGATATCTTAATCAGGTTAGATTTCTGCTGTTGCTCTAAAACCAGTACCTGTTTTAGTCTTACAATCTGTCTGAAAGACGGATGACCAGGCCCGGAAAGACGCGGCATGGCACCGCATCATCAAAGGAATACAGGTCTGCGTCTTCCCTCCCGCTTTCAAATACATATACCATGACCGTCCTGTTGGCGGGATTGATGATCCAGTATTCACGCACTCCCGCCTCCCTGTACAGAAACAGCTTCAGGCCATAATCGATCTTCTGCGTGGATTTGGAAATCACTTCCACCACCCAGTCCGGTGTTACGCGGCTTTTTACCGTCTCTCCCGACTGCAAATATGCGTCAAATTAAAATCTCACTATTCAAATTGCTGGCAATTCGTACGTGCTGTTTTTTACATGCCGTATCAAAGAGAATCTTACGCGAATACCCGACTCCGTATTGACGTTTGCCATGTCTTCATTTATTTTTGCATTAAAAAACAGAGAAAGAACCCAAACCTCCTACAGCCGTTTCTTTCTCTGCCCAACACGCCATACCACAAAGGATGGCGGCCAAGACTATGATAAGAAAGAAACTTCTGAATTTCAAGCTAAATCTGCCTTTTTTTGTTTCCGATGCAGAACTGGAACGGTTCAGGGATTCTGCTGTCCCGTTCAGGGAGCGATGCCCGCACTGCGGTACAAGAGGGAAATGCCGTTTCTTTGCCGTTTATGGACGCAGCATCGTAGACATCATGGATGGAAGGCCCTGCTGCCGGACGATGATCGTAGCCAGAGTCCGATGTGACTGTGGGCATACCCACGCCCTGCTTCCTGATTTCATTGTCCCGTACAGGCAGTATACCCTTCCTTTTATCCTCCATATCCTGAAACTGTACTTTTCCCGTTCCATGACGGTCCAGGCACTATGCGGTTCCTTCTGGATCTCCCCGCCGACCCTGTATGAATGGAAGCATGCGTTTGCCATGCATCGTTCCTGGTGGCCTGCGTTTGTCCGTTCCGGGCACAAGGGCTTCCTGGACACTCTCGTCCTTCTTCTTTCCAGCCCCGTTTTTTCCGACTTCACCTCCGGCTTCTGGCGGCAGACCCTGTTCTCCTTCCTACAGACCCACGCCAATCCGGCGAATTGCTGCCGGCTGCCTCCGGGATGGTAAAAAGTCCGGGGCCAGGCACACAGCCTCTTAATTCCTCCCCCGTTCTCCATCGCCTATGATGGAGCCAGGAGGTAAAACATCATGAATAATCCAAACACTGCCAACCATGAACTCTCCCGGGCCGTCCAGATAGGCCAGTTCCGCTTCGGCCTCATCCATCCGGTCATCCAGGGGCTATTTCCTGATGCCAGTGCGGCCGAATACTACCGTCGCATCACTGAAAAGCCGCTCACTCTCCCGGACGGGACATCAGTGGAGTATAAGCCCAAGACCATCGAGAAGTGGGTCTCCCTGTACAACCGGGGAGGGTTCGACGCGCTGATGCCCAAAGAACGGTCCGACAAGGGAACTACAAGGGTGCTTTCCGACGCGGCTGTCGAGCGTATCTATGAGCTTAAGCGGAACTTTCCAAGGCTGAATGCGACACAGGTACACTTAAAACTCATTGAGGAGGGCCTCATCCCCGTGACCGTCAGCGTGTGCGCGGTCCAGCGGTTTGTCCGCCGCAACGACCTTAAAGGGGCACGGGATCTGAACATGCGGGACCGGAAAGCCTTTGAGGAAGAAGCTTTCGGCCTCATGTGGCAGGCGGACACATGCTATTTTCCCCACATCACGGAGAATGGGAAGAGCCGCAGGGTCTATGCCGTCTGCATCATTGATGACCATTCCCGCATGATCGTCGGCGCGGAACTTTTCTACAACGACAACGCCGCGGGGTTCCAAAAGGTATTCAAAGATGCCGTTTCCGCCTATAACATTCCCGTAAAGCTGATGGTCGACAATGGCGCGCCATACTCCAATGAGCAGCTTTCCCTGATCTGCGGCTCCATCGGGACTGCCCTGATCCATAACCGTCCAAGGGACGGGGCCAGCAAGGGCAAGCAGGAACGCTTCTGGAGGACTGCTAAGGAAAAGCTCATCTACGGGCTGGACATGGAGTCCATCCATTCGCTGGAGCAGTTCAACGGCATCTTCCGTGACTTCGTCAGGAAATACAACCTGACATTCCATACCGGCATACAATCAACGCCCTTTGACCGTTATAAGGCCACTGAGGGCAGGTCGCTCCCCGTCAGGTCCATGGAATGGCTTGAAGAATGCTTCCTTAACCGGGTGGAGCGGAAGGTGCGCAGGGATTCCACAGTATCCATCGATTCCGTCTGCTACGACGCGCCGATGCAGTTCATCGGCATGAAGGTGGAGATCCGCTTTGTCCCAAGCGACATGGATTCGGCATTCATCCTCTATGACGGAAGCCATTTCCCCATCCGCAGGACAGACAAAAACGAGAACTGCCGCACTAAGCGCAATAACCCGCCCGCCATCCGGTATTCAGAGATGGGAGGTGATGCCTCATGATCTCCCCTCCCGCATTCCTCGGGCTTACCTACAACCCGTTCTCGAAGCAGGGCGCCTCCACAAAGGACTGCTTCCAGTCGCGTGACTTCAAAGAAATGGCCGGGGCCCTCGGGCACCTTGTGAAGGCAAGAGGGATCGGCGTCTTCACATCCCCGCCGGGGAATGGCAAGACCTTCATCCTTCGCGCCTTTGCGCAGGGCCTCAATAAAAACCTGTACAGTATGTCCTACATCTGCCTCGCCACTGTAAGTATCGCGGAGTTCTACAAACAGCTCTGCGACATCCTCGGCGTCCCGGCCAGGGGAGGGAAACCGAGGATGTTCAAGGCGATCCAGGAACAGATCTGGTACCTCTACAAGGAAAAAGGCGCCCCGCTCATCCTCGCGGTCGATGAGGCACAGTATTTAAATACGGCCATCCTCAACGACCTGAAGATGCTGATGAACTACGAATACGACTCCCTCAACTGTTTCACCCTGATCCTCTGCGGCGAGTCTTACCTGAACAGCACGCTGCGCAAGCCCGTCCACGAGGCCCTTCGTCAGCGGGTCACCGTCCACTACGAGTTCCAGGGACTCTCCGATGAAGAAGTCCCTCAGTACGTCCGGCATAAGATCCGCTGCGCCGGAGGCTCGGAACAGATCATTGACGAGGCAGCCATGTCCGCCCTCAACAGTATGTCCCAGCACAACCCGCGCGTCATCGACAACATCATGACCGATGCCATGATGATCGCCATGCAGCAGGACAGGCATACCATTGACGCTGATGTGATCATGGCCGCCACCAACAACCAGTCCTTCTGACTGGGCAGCTATACTTTCGGGCCGGAGGAGATCCCTTCCGGCCCCTTCTCTTATTTAAGGAGGGACCACGTTTATGAAACAGGACCGCAGACCGTCCAGGGTTACCAGGGACCAGATCCGTGCGGCCAGGACCGCCGGCCTCTGCGAATATCTGGAATCGCACCATCCGTCCCTTTTCAGGCGGACTGGACATTCACTGTATATGAAGGACAAGGACAGCGTCTATATAAAGGACGGGATTCCTGGATACATGGATTTCTCGTCCGGAACCCATGGGAACTCCATCGATTTCCTGACGGGATATCTCCATTACGGGTTTGTGGACGCAGTCCTCGCCCTGTCCGATGCTGCAGCTGGTCCTTCCGCAGCTGCTCCAGCCTGCTTCACGGACCGCTGCAGGCATTTCATCCCGCCTCCTTGCGCCCCTAAACCCTTCAGCGCCCTCCATAAATACCTGGAAGGGCGGGGACTGCCGCTATGGATCATCTCCAGGATGGAGGATGAGGGCATCCTCTATCAGGAGCGTATTCATGGAAACGCCGTCTTCATCACACCGCAGGAAGACTACTGCGAGATCCGCGGGACATATGGCGGCTCCGCTAACCATTTCCACAGCTGCCGGAAAACCTCTGCTGACCGGTTCTGGTATGTCACCAGCAGTGACGAACAACCCAGAATAGCATTCATTTGCGAAGCCGCCATCGATGCTGTCAGCCTCATGCTCCTCCGAAAGGAAGCAGGGGACACAGAGCCTTCCGTCTATATCAGTATCGGGGGCGTATCCAACCAGAAGGCGATCGAACGCGTGAAGCGGCGGATGCCCACTGTCATTGCGGTTGACAACGATGCTGCAGGCGAACGATGCAGGGAAATGAACAGGGATGTTTTTTCCCTCATTCCTTCCTGCAAAGACTGGAACGAGGACCTTTTGAACGGCGTATTTGATGCAGCCGTTCACTGAACCACGGCCGGGGCGTAAGCCCCGGTTTTATCATTCCATCTGGAAGAGTGGCATGAACCTGCCGTATGTCCTTACTTCTATGTGCCGTTTAGTGACGGCATGCGCAGTCAGGCAGGGATTATTGCCGAAATCAATTCGATGTTTATGCCTCCCTCAATTTGCCGCGTAACATAACAGTCCGGCGCGCCGAAGCATCCGTCGTCTTTCCTTTTATCCGGATCACAGACAATTGTCAGATCCGGGATCACATAGGTGGAATCATCTCCGTGCAGATACACTCCATAGGGCGGGAAAAACACTCTACAGTCCCCACCTCTTCCACGGATATGGTTGACTATGTCAAAGTATACTTCCCCTGAGATTTCCTGATGTATAGACTTCGGAGTCCCTTTAAAATACAGCTTGCCCCCAATCAGCTCTGCAATCACCCCTTCCGGAAGCGAATAGATGTCCTCGATTGTATAGATCCTGTCGTCATACATGGCTCCCTCAAAATCCGGCTTGCTCCAATATTCAAGCTCTGCTGCCGACTCATGTGCAGAAGCCTTAAGATCGTCCTCTTCATGATGCAGTAACTTTCTGTAATCCATTTTTGCCCTCCGCAAATAATGTATATTCGGTATATTTCATATTAATTGATTTTTAATTATACTCTTTCTTTTTAAAAAATCAAGGCCTTACGGAGAGGGTCTTGTTCTTTCGGAATCCCTTTGGGAGCCCCAAACAGGGCAGAGTCAGCCGTAAAGCGGAAAATTACATTACACGGGCAGCGTCATAAAAAAGATCCTGATGAGTCACATTGGACTCACCAGGATCGTGCTTTCGAT
>CACYTU010000119.1 GCA_902777355.1 uncultured Lachnospiraceae bacterium
TGGTACAATTGTGAAGAATCATATTCAGAGCAGGTCTACATTATCTTAAAGGCCTGCTTCTTTTTTGCTCTGAATATGATACTTCACTTAAGAATTTTAACACATTTTTTGTTGTCTACGACGTTTTTTCCATTCAAAGAAATAGAATTTAAATTATTTTTTATTTCAAAGAGAGGGTTTTCCAGGAGCTTTTTCTATCGAAGAGCATGTTTATCCGGCTGCTCCATTATTCGAAGACCATATTTTATCGCGTGCCGCACCTGCCGCAGGTGTTACAGAATACTTTCTTCGAATTTTTTGGAGAGGATAAATACATCACACAGACCGTGGTATAAAAAAAGAGACAGAAGATCTGCCTCTTAAAAAATGACGTCTTTGCCGGGTGGCGGGCAGGCCCTGAAAGACCTGCCGCTCTTCCGTCGGCATAAGACAATGCTTTTATGGGATGATGTCTTTTTTATAGGGTGATGTTTTTTTGAAAGACATTTTATGCAACAGCTTTTTTCGAAACAGCCTTTTATGCAACAGCTTTTTTCGAAACAGCCTTTTATGAAACGGCTTTTTACGAAGCAGTTTTTTATGAAACAGTATCCTGTTTCATGGTTTATCGCTTTAAAGTATCATCATTCCGTCACGATTTCTTTTACGCCGCTGAGCTCTCTCTCATGCATTTCCTGAACGTGGTCCAGTGCGGAGTACATAGGAGCAATGTCCTTGCCGAGGATAGCGCGTTCCACGTAGTTTCTGGTCACGGCGAAGACGGTTCCGCTGCAGGCAAGGACGCCGATCAGGTTGGGAATAGCCATCAGGCCGTTGAAGGTATCCGACAGATCCCAGGCCAGCTGCAGGTTCATGGTGGAACCGATGAAAATAAAGAGCACAAAGACAGCGCGGTAGATAATGGTCGACTTGGTGCCGAAGAGGTACTCGAATCCACGCATGCCGTACTGGCTCCAGCCCAGAACGGTCGAAAAGGCGAAGAGAAGAATTGCCAGTGCTATAAAGCCACTGCCTGCCTTACCGAACACCGTGGAGAAAGCCTCGGAGACAAGTGCCGTGCTGGCGGAATCGGAGATCATTTCCCCTGTGTTGAGGTCAACGACACCGCTGGACAGGATCGCGAACGCGGTGAGGGAACATACGACGATGGTATCCGCGAAAACTTCAAAAATGCCCCACATGCCCTGCATGACAGGCTCGCGGATATTGGAGGCGGAATGGACCATGACGGAGGAACCGAGACCTGCCTCATTGGAGAATACGCCTCGCTTCATACCCCAGGTCACAGCCAGACGGACACCGTAGCCGGTGATGCCGCCGCCGACTGATTTCAGGGCGAAGGCGCCGCGGAAGATAGAGGCAATGACTGCGCCCATCTGTCCGAAATTGGTGATCACGACGATGAGAGCGCCGATGACATAAGCCACGGCCATAAAGGGAACGAGCTTCTCGGTGACCGCGGCGATTCTCTTGATACCGCCGATAATGACCAGTGCAGCTAGGATCATCAGAATGATACCGGAGATCCAGGTCGGGATGCTGAAAACCTGATTCAGGTTGGCGCTGATGGTGTTGACCTGGCTCATGTTTCCGATGCCGAAGGAGGCAAGAGTACAGAAGACGCTGAAGAGTATGGCCAGAAAAGCACCGATTCCGGCGCAGCCCTTTTTGGCACCGAGTCCGTCGTGCAGATAGTACATGGCTCCGCCGCACCACTCGCCTACTTCATTTTTGCGGCGGTAGTAGATACCCAGAACATTTTCTGAGAAGTTGGTCATCATTCCGAAGAAAGAAACCAGCCACATCCAGAAAATCGCGCCGGGTCCGCCTGAGACGATAGCCGCAGCGACACCTGCGATATTACCGGTTCCGATGGTCGCCGCCAGAGCAGTGCACAGACTCTGGAACTGGCTGATGGACTTGTCTTCTTTACCTGTGTGCGCAGTGACGTGGCGGTCTGTGAAGATCGCTCCGATCGTCTTGGAAAACCAGTGTTTGGCGTGGGTGATCTGGAAAAACCTCGTCAGACACGTCATCAGAATGCCGGTGCCCACCAGAAGGACCAGCATGGGAAGTCCCCACACAAACCCGTTTACGGCACTGTTGACACTGGTGATCTTTTCAACAGCGGTGAGTGCAGGCATGTGGCTGCCTGCTGTAATGAATCCTGACATACTCCTTCCTCCTCCTTTTCCAAATACTTACTGTTCTGTACTGAAAATCCGCAGCGACGTATTATTATTCTCTTTGCCTTGATTTTTTAAGACTTCCTGCTTTGCCCGTTTAATGCTTCAACGCAGTAAAAAGTAAAGGCCGTAAAAATGCGTCCGGGAAATATCCGAACGCCTTTGTTCCGCAAAATAGATGATAAGAATTGTCACTGAAAGGAAAACAGAAATAAGTATTTGCTTTTTGAATCAATAGTAAACAATATAGCGCTGTACTATGTTTTTGTCAATGGACTTGTATACAAGTATCAGAAAATACATGACAATATAAGGCAATATATGGCAAACTGAGCTTGCGGGATTCGCTCGCGGGTCCTGAAAGCTGAAAAATAAATTAAGCAGAGGACAGCGAGGCCGCCTCTGCTCAGTTTTTGATTATATAAAGGAATCGCAGCCTGCCTCAATCGGGACTGCCGCGAGGCTCAATCTGAATCGCAGCATGACCCAATCGGGATTGCCGTGAGGCTCAATCTGAATCGCAGCCAGGCTCAGCCGGGACTGCCGTGAGGCTCAATCTGAATCGCAGCGGGGCCCAGCCGGGATTTCTGTGTGTCTCAGCTGAGAGTGCTGTGTGAATCAGTCCAGATCCTTGAAGTGGAAGGAACTGCGGCCGCTGGCGTAATCACCGACAATCTGGCCGTTTCCGCGCAGGAGGTACTTGTAAGTCACAAGGCCTTCCAGACCTACAGGACCGCGTGCATGCAGCTTGCTGGTGCTGATGCCCACTTCGGCCCCGAAGCCATAGCGGAAGCCGTCCGCGAAGCGGGTGGAACAGTTGCGGTAGACGCCTGCGGAGTCCACCATCTGCAGGAAGCGGTCAGCCGCAGCGTCGTCCCGGGTCAGGATGGAATCCGTGTGGTGGGAGCCGAAGCGATTGATGTGCTCGATCGCTTCTTCTATGTCCCCGACGACCTTCAGGGAAATGATGAGATCCAGATATTCTGTGCGGAAATCATCTTCCCCCATGATCTCTACTATAGAGGCGAGGGCAGCTGTATCGGAATTGCGGGCGATCAGATCCTCCGCCTCCTGAGTGCCCCGAAGCTTCACACCGGCACGGTTCAGTGCCTTGGCGAGTTTGGGCAGGAAAACAGGGGCGATGTCCCGATGCACCAGAATCGTCTCGACCGCGTTGCAGGCAGCGGTGTACTGTGTCTTGGCATCAATGATGACATCGATGGCCATCGATTCATCAACGTCCTTGTCCACATAGATATGGCAGATACCGTCGGCGTGGCCCATGACAGGAATTTTGGTGTTGTTCATGATGTACTGAACAAACTGGTTGGAGCCTCTGGGAATCAGAAGATCTACGTCTTTTTCACACTGCAGAAGCTCATCGATCTCATTGTGCAGTTCAGCCTGCAGCAGGCAGGTGGCGGGAAGACCTGCGCTCACAGCGGCGTCATGAATGATGGAAAAAAGAACCCTGTTGGTTCTGGCTGTTTCTTTGCCGCCTTTGAGGATGGCGCAGTTGCCGCTCTTGAGGCAGAGAGTCGATATCTGGACCATGGCGTCAGGGCGCGCCTCGAAGATTACGCCGATGACTCCGATCGGAACGCTGACGCGCTCCAGAACCAGATCCGAATCGAGTTCTCTGCGCAGGAGCCTGCGGCCGATCGGGTCGGGAAGAGACATCAGCTGGTGGATTCCCTTGCAGACATCGGAGAGCTTGGCCTCGTTGAAAAGAAGCCTCTTCATGACTGCGGGGGCGATCCCGTTTTCCTCCGCTGCCCTGCAGTCTTCCGCATTGGCGGCAAAAATTTCATCCTTTTTGGAGATGAGCGCGTCTGCGATGGCGCTGAGCGCGGCATTTCTGGCCTCGTTTGATGACGCGGCCAGCACGGGGGCGTCGAGTTTCATTTTCCTGGCTTCTTCTCGAATATTCATGAGTTTCCTCCTGTGTAGTGGCAGGACAGCGACCCAG
>CACYTU010000120.1 GCA_902777355.1 uncultured Lachnospiraceae bacterium
GCGCAGGTTCATGAAACCTGTGCCAATGGACATGAAAATAATCATTCAACCATAGGGCTATTCGGATGTATAGTCTAACTGGTTGGGAAAGTACTATTTAAGAGAGAAAGCCTGACCGATGTAGGTGTATGATGCCGAAATGGGATATAAAGGAATGCTTATGAAAAGATATGTTGCATTGATACTCGCGGTTATGTTTATGTCTCTTACAGCGTGTGGCGGGACGTCCAAAGGCGCAGTCAGAGGAGCAGTCAGAGGAGCAGCCCCAGGAGCAGACAGAGGAGCAGGAACTGGCACCTGCCGCGTAGTTTTTTGAAGATGGAAGAGGGATTGAGGCAGATGCTGCCGTCGATCTTTACAAGAAAAATGGAGGGCTGAGTTCAGTCCTCCATTTGTCATAGATACATACTTGTGGTTATGAGCATGGCTCACAGACTCATATGATTTAAGCCACGCGCTGCTACGCTCTTACGAGCTCTTGCGTGAAGCCCCTGCGGACGAAGTCGTCCGCAGGTACATCACATCAAAGTATTGCGTAAAGCCCCCTGCGGACGAAGTTGTCCGCAGGTACTGTGGGTACATCACTCAGACTGCTCGATCAGGGTATGGAGCAGTTCCGCCCAGGACGAGGCAAGCTCGTTCCCGCTTTCTGAGGCAGCTGCACGCGCGATGGCCTCTGCGCTGGTCAGAGTCGCTGTCCCCTTAAATTCACTGTCACGGATCACCATTCCTGCTTCCGCAAGGGAAATGGCGAGGGCAGTATTGGCGTCGGGAGTTTCGTGATAATCATCCGCAAGGACTGCCTTCTCGACCAGCCTGCTCCCGGAACCGGTCTTGCCGCTGTTGATGTCTTTGTAGCGGACAGCCACTGTGCAGAGATCTTTTGAATCACCGGTTGCTTCGGTCCTGCTGTACTTGAGGTCGGGGATATCTGTTTCTCCTTCTTCTCCTGTGGGGACGATCTCATAGAGAGCAGTTACGGATTTCCCTGCGCCCACGTCGCCGGCATCAACCTTGTCGTTATTAAAGTCTTCCGCGTTCAGGATCCTGCTCTCATATCCGATCAGGCGGTAGTCCTGCACAAATGCGGGATTGAATTCCACCTGGATCTTCACATCGTCCGCCATGGGAATCAGGGTAGAAGAGCTTTCCTGCACCAGTGCTTTCCGGGCATCGGCCATGTCACCGATATAATGGTAGTTGCCATTCCCGTTTTCCGCCATGACTTCCATCTTATTGTCCTTGAGATTTTCGGATCCATATCCGAGTATAGTCAGGTAGACACCCTTTTTTCTTCCTTCTTCTACGATCCCTTTCAGGTCGCCCTCGCTGGTCTCGCCGATATTAAAGTCTCCGTCCGTCGCGATGAGGACACGGTTCACGCCGTTCTCCGCATAGCTCTTTTCAGCCATTTCATAGGCGGTCTGAAGGCCGAGAGCTCCGTACGTTCCGCCGCCGGCGCTCCCCAGCACATTGGCAAGTCCCTTGAAGATCTCTTCTTTTTTATCACATTTGACATTCTTCAGGATCACGTCCTGTCCGCTTGCGTAATACATGAGGGAGATCGTGTCATTTCCGTCGAAGCCTTCCAGCATGTCCGCATAAGCACTCAGCGCCAGAGGCAGCTTATTGACCATCATCATAGAACCGGAAACATCTACTACGATGACGAAGTTGGTGGCAGGCTTTTCCTGCATGTCATCCGCCAGGACGCCGATACGGATCAGGCCGTGCTTTTCATTCCACGGGCAGCGGGTGTATTCGGTCGATATCGTGAAAGGTTCATTTTCTGTACGGCTTCCGCTGTAATCATAATTGAAATAGTTGATCATCTCCTCGATCTTTACTTCGTCCTTCTCAATCTCGTACCCGTCCAGGATGTCGTATTTCAGTTTGGTATACCCGGCTGTATCCACATCAATGGAAAAAGTGGAGAGGGGAGAGGAAGAAACGGATTTAAAGGGATTCTCATTGATCACGTTATATTCTGCCGTGTTAAACGGAGGCGCTGCATCCTGATTCTGTGTCCCATGCTCATCCGGGGCGGTGTATCCGGTCTGGTCAGCATTTGGAGCCTGGGCAGCCTGTTTGGCTTGGGCAGCATTTTGGGTCTGAGCAGCTTGTTCGGGTATACTGCTCCTGGAGGCTTCTGCAGCACCTGTCATTATACCCTCATCACTCACAGCGGATTCGTAAAGCATGCTGTCTTCTTCCTCGACTGTGTAAGGGTTTTCCGGCACAGGGAAATAATCCGGATTTTTTTCCTTTTCTGCTGCAACGATCTTCTGGATGTCTTCCCAGAGCGCTCGCTCTAGATTCTTTGCATAAAGTGCCCGTGCAAGAAGAAAAGCCTCCGCCTTGTCACTTGAGATCAGGTCATGATCCAGGAGCGCTTTCAAGAACAGGCTCTCTTCATCCCAGGGTTCTGCATTCTTCAGGTCTTCATAGGCTTTTTCCAGGACGGCCTTCTTAAAGTCGGCATTCATAGAGTCGATGAGTGACTGTTCCTGTTCCGGTGTAAGGGTCAATGCCCATGCGCTGCGCTTCCTTTTTTCCGCTTTCGCGTTCCATTCGCTCAGGGTATCGGTATAGGCATCATGGTTTTTAAAGACCTCCTCCAGTGTCTCCTGAGGCCCTGCAGGGACCTCCGCTGCAGGGATCTCCTCGGCAGGGGATTCTGTCGAAAACGCGCTGCTCATAACAGATACGCCATGTGTGGAATCAGAGCTGACAGAAACATCCTGTGAAGCATCCGGGCTGACAGAAACTCCCTGAGTGGCATCAGAGCTGCCCACAACAGAAACGCCCTGAGCAGTATTCTGACTGGCAGGTCCGGCTGTAGATGTTCCCGCGCAGGAAGCCAGCAGGCTGATCACTGCCAGCCCCGCGCAGACTGCTTTCCAGTTTCTTTTCATCATTGTTCCTCCTCGCTTGCTTGCAGATTGTTTTTATCTAATCGGTGGGTAAAACCCCGGCAGATACGAAATGTCGTCCGTGGATACATCACAATATTTCACAAATAATATGGTAATAAATGGTCTTGTACATTCCTGTGCGGACGCGGCGCTGTATGCCCGCTGCTTTTGAAGCCGCCGAAGAGCTCCTCTTACCCGTGAAGATGATGGGCTGCACTTGTTATTAAACTTCCTTTTCAATCAATACTCGTTTTTTATAATAGATACGTTACAGGTATGGAGAATGTGTTGATCTGTCCGATTGACTTTAATACTGCTTCCGCATGTGAGCGCGCCCGGAAAATACAGGAAAATTCCAATATATAGTTGCAGATGCTTTGGTTGTTATAGGGTTATCTTTTGTTTATAATCTATTGTGCACTTGAGTTTTTTTGTGGGAGTGTTTTTTTGTGGGATGATGTAATGATGAGTAATGATAGAAAGAAATCCCGAATCACAGCAAGGAGGTCAAAGGCTCATAGACTTGGAGCCGGCTTGTTGTCATACCTTAAACTGACAACAGGTCTCTATAAAAAAGATACCCTTCCGGATTATAGTTTTGATTCCTTGTTAGAGAAGTGGCCATATAATGATCCCCATTGTGTAAGTGATTCATTTTCACAAAATACTTTGCGGGATAAAGAAGTGGATCTGTCTATCTGCATCCCGGCGTTCAATGCGGAGAAGAGCATCTTAACGCTTCTCCGGCAAATTGAGAGGCAGAAAACAAATTTTGAGTTTGAAGTCCTGATCATCAATGACGGCTCTACAGATCATACCGGTGAAAATGTGGCAGAGTTTATTGAAGGGAAAGAAAACTGCCATCTGCTTCAACAGGATAACGCTGGTCTGTCCGCTGCCAGAAAGGAAAGGTAAGTCCGGTGGTCCGCCTCTCCCATTTTCGGATCATCAAAGAGCCTGAGGAAAGTCTCTGTACTTACATCCTGCATAGCGCCGAAATCGATATAATTGCCAATGCGGGCATATCCGTATTTGCGGCCGCTTGCCCGCTGTTTATTCATGCATATTTAGTAACAAAGCTGTGTATTGGTAACAGAGCCTTTTCTTGTCTATTAAAGATATTATCGAAACGGCGCGTAAAACCCCGGCCGACCATAGTCGTCCGCGGGATACAAGCGCCTCATAGCCGCGTCAGCGGTGTCTTTTCTTACTGTACTTT
>CACYTU010000121.1 GCA_902777355.1 uncultured Lachnospiraceae bacterium
CTTCCGTCCTTTTCGCTCAACGTAACCGCAGCTTATAAGGTGCTCAATGACTGACGCACGGGTAGCAGGTGTCCCAAGGCCCTTGCGCTCTGTTGCTTCATCAAAATCCGCTTTTCCCGCGTTTTCCATCGCGGAAAGCAGGGTATCCTCTGTGTAGGGGCGCGGCGGTTCTGTAAACCTTTTTTCATAGCGGCTCTGCATGCCGCCTATGGACACACCCTCCCTCAGACCGTCGGCAAGGAGGCCTGAGAAACCCTGTGCATTCCCGTCCTCCAGATCATCCTCATCCAGATAGTCTGCAATGGTTGTCTGCCTGTATTTCATAGAGTCGGGAATTTTTCCGCTGAAAGCTTTAAATCCTTCCTGTCTGGTCCTTCTTCCGGCTGCATGGAAGAGGGTCTCTCCGCATAAGAGCGCCACCTTTATATCATCGTATATAAAGGGATCTGCAATGGATTCCATCAGCCTCATACAGATAAGGAGCAGGATATTGGAAGGACCTTCCGGGATCGATGCAGTCTCTTCACGGTCTTCAATGGCAGATGTCGGAAGGATGGCATGGTGATCAGATACTTTTTCATCGTTTACAAGCCTGTTGAAGCCCGTTCCAATGGGGAGCCCGCTGATGCCCGGGATGGTACCATGGACAACTGACGCCAGATCCTTTACGGAATCTGTCATTCCTGCAGGAATAAACCTGCTGTCTGTCCGGGGATAGGTGATATATTTAGCTTCATACAGCTTCTGGGCATAATCCAGGGTTGCCTTTGCAGTATAACCGAATACCCGGTTCGCGTCCCTCTGGAGTGAAGTCAGATCATAGAGCCTGGGAGGCTGCGTTGTCCGCACCTGGCGGTTCACCTCTACTACTATAGCATCACTTCCGGAGCACTTTTCGGCAAGTGATCTGGCGTCTTCCTCATCCGCAAAGTTGTCAGATAAAGCCCGGAGCCCGTCCGCCTCAAGGATGACTTTGTAGTAGGGTTCTTTGTGAAATCTGTTAATGGCTTCCTGCCGTTCTACTATCATCGACAAGGTGGGCGTCATGACACGGCCTATGTTCAGTTTCTTGAAGTAGGTTCCCGTGAAAGCCCTGGTCCCGTTCATGCCGATCAGCCAGTCTGCCTGCGCCCTGCATTCCGCTGCGTCGAGGAGTTTTTTGTACTCCGCGTCATCCTTCATGTTCTCCAGTCCATCACGGATGGCCTTGTCCTCGAGGGAATTGATCCAGAGCCTTTTGACTGGGATTCTGGATTTGGAGATGGCATATACTCTGTGGAAGATTATCTGGCCCTCTCTACCAGCGTCACATGCATTAACGACATAATCTACATCCCGCCGATTGAGAAGTTCCTCAAGAACCCGGAACTGTTTCATACGTTCCTTTATGACTTCCACCTTCCATTCCTGCGGGAAGATTGGCAAATCTTCCAGTTTCCAGTTCCTGTATCTGGGATCATATGCTTCAGGGACTGCATACTCTGCCAGATGTCCCAGGCACCAGCTGCAGATAAACCCCTTGCCCTGGACATATCCGTTCATCTTTTCATATTTCCCCAGCACATGTGCAATAGCCAATGATACGCTGGGCTTTTCCGCTATTACCAAAAACATTTTGTCTGTATTCATTCTTTTTCCCTTTTTATCAAAAAAGCAGCTGCCTGTTTTCGGCAGCTGCTCCTTTTCTGTAACCCTATTTTCAATTCCTGCGCCAAACGGCTTTTCCTTATTTTCCATGTCTGCTTCTTCCCATGTTTTCAGCTTTGGACCACCGTGGTCTAAAGTTCCTGATTCTCTACCTGCTTTCAACTTTGGACCACCGTGGTCCAAAGTTTCTGCTTCATGATTCCTCCACATCGTCCTCATTCTCAGTAGGGAACCGGGTGTCAGAATACTCCATGTTTTCGCTTTCAACATCATCTTCCTCCAGGCTGGGCCTGTAGAATCGAAAATAGTAATAGCCGCCTATGGCGCCTGCAGCCACCAATACGAGGAAGAGCAGCCAGCCCAGGCCTCCGCTATTTTTCTGCGGTTCGGGTTCCGCAGGCTCTTCCGGCTCTGCCACTGGCTCTTCAACGATCACGGGTTCCGGCTCCGGTTCTTTCTTCTCCTTCAGAAACTCTTCCAAATCATTTTCATCAATCGTGGACAGCATATAAACATTATCGGAAGATGATGCGTGGTCCACGACCAGATAAAAGGTATTGTGGTTCTGCGTCTGTATTGCGTAAAAATCCTTGTCAGAAGAAGATCTGATCTCATCAAGGACTTCACCGTTTCCCGGTTCGGAAAAAGGCTTTTCCGGTTCAGAAGTATCCCGATTGGAAGTGCTTTCAACCGGCTGTGTGCCCTGGGCTGTGCTCCCTTCCTGCGGGTTGATCCATACAGTCACTGAGCTTTCCGGGCTGTCTACAGTGCCCTTTCCTCCTGTCTCCTCCATATATTCCCAGGCCGTGCTGCCCGCATCCATATATGCACATACCGGGTGCGACATTGCCCCCAGTAAAGCAGCTGTAATAAACACTTTTAATACTGCTTTCTTCAATGCACCTATTCTTATCTTCTTATTTACCATGATTGTTCCTTTCCACTGTTTGTATGTTGGATCCTCCGCTAATAATCTGTCCGATCAAATTCTATGATCGGAATTTACAGGGCTGTCAGTTCCCATTATTCTGATCGGCATGCTGCAGGTTGTTTTCGATTTCCGGTTTCCGCTGATTGTCCCGGTTTTCCACGTCTTCCTTTTCCGCACAGACCCTCAGTTCCTGAAAAACAGCATTCAGCCGTTCCGCTAAATCTGAACCATCCTGTACCTGGTCCAACAGGACAGCGAGGTTGGAACCATCCATGCCATAGTTTCGGAATGTTTCAAGGATTTCCCGTTCCTCTTCCTGATGAATGCTTTCATCAATAGTTTTCAGCCTCTCACTAATACTCTCGTATTTCCTGAGCACATGTTTTCTTTTTTCCAGGAGCCTTCTGAGCTTCTCTGATTTTCTCCTGACAGGTCTGGTGACTGTTGTCCCTTCCGCTTCAGATAGACCCGTTTTTATCAAATCTGGTTTTGTGATCACGTTTTCTTCCACAGTCTCACCTCTTATGTCTTCCGCAAACAAGATTAAAGCAGCGATGCAAGAGCACATAAGCGCAGGGCATCGCGTGGCTTTAATCGTGCATATAAATATGTTTAAACATGGAAATCTTCATTTAATGTATCCTGCCGAATGCGAGAAAATGGGCGCGCCAGTACGTAGACTCAATCGAAGTATATTGGATCGGCTCGCCGCAGTGGATCATCATCCCTTCACCGACATAAATCCCGACATGTGTTGCGCCTGGAGCATTATAGGTATTCTGGAAAAATACCAGATCTCCCGGTCTGGCTTCCTCTGGTGAAACATAGGAGCAGTAGCTGCGCAGACCGTCCGCCGTTGTCCGCGGGACGCTCCAGCCATTTCCGCAATGATTGATCACCCAGCATACAAAGCCTGAGCAGTCAAAACTGGTGGAGGGAGATGATCCTCCCCAGACATAGGGATAACCAAGATAGCGCTCCGCCTCGCGCAGCATTCTGGCAAATCGCTCATCCGACAGAGCCTCCGTGGGGACTGTGTAACCGAAGTCCTGGCCCCTTCCTTGGTATCCGCCGGTTGCAGTCACATCAAACAGGTAATCGCGGTTTCCATTTGTGGCGTTATAGAGTAGGTACATAGGCGTTTGCGCATCCGTCAAATACCGTCTTGCAACGGAATCAAATCCATTATTCCGCAGGACAATATTCAGGATCTGCCTTTGCCGTTCTTCCACCACCTGGGTGATGGTCCCGGTCTCTGCATCAACGATTTCCTCTACAACGACTGTTTCTGACTCCGTACTGACGGAGGTGGTGATTTCATATTGGGCCTCAAAAAGTCTCTGCAGGATCCCTGTCTGCTCGATCTGCGGGAAAGTAAATTCCCCATACAAGGTTGTCAGAAGGGAGATCAGCTGGTAGGGATTATGGAAGATCTCATCGATCTGGTATCGGTACTCGTCGTAACCCGGGTTGTCCTGTTCCATCCGCATGATCTCCGTATTCAGCCCGTCCTCAAGGGTCGCCCCGATTCCCTGGATAAAGGATGCACAGGATGAAATGGACGCCGCAATAAGCAGGGTTATCACGCCTATAACAGCTATCGTCATGAGGAAATGACTGTTTCCCCCGCCTCCAACCATCCTGCGGATACGGCGCAGCGCCCTGGAAAAAATGCCGCCCGATTCATATGCCTTTCCACCTGCACCCGTAAGGGTGCCGCCGGCTCTCCTTGCTTTTTTATAGGCGTCCTTGTACCTCTTGCGCTGCCAGAAACGGTTGATTTCCACCGAGGATTTCTTCTTATCTCTCGCGATTCTTTTTCCGACATCGGCTGGATCATCTGATACCAAATCCTTCTTCCTGGAAGCTGCTGTTATGAGCCTTTGCTTCTCGTTCATTCCTTTGCGGACAGATTTACTGCCATTCGGACTTCTGGCAGAAGCCATCCGGACTGCACCTTTGCCAGCTCTTTCTGCCTGGTGGATTGCATCATTGGCTGTGC
>CACYTU010000122.1 GCA_902777355.1 uncultured Lachnospiraceae bacterium
GTACCTCGCGAAGATCGCGATGGACATCATCGCCAAGCACATGCCGGCGGATGAGAACGGGGTGCGGATGGCAGCCCTCGACGAGAGAACCTACCGCCGGTATCTCTGGACCCGCCGGCCGCTGACCGACTTCTGGCGGGTCGGCCGCGGCATTGCGGACAGGCTGGAAAAGTACGGGATCTTCACGATGGGGGACCTCGCAAGAACCAGTATCGAGGACGAGGACCTTCTGTACCACCTGTTCGGCGTCAACGCGGAGTTTCTCATCGACCACGCCTGGGGATGGGAGCCCTGCACGATGGATGCGATCAAGAACTATCAACCCAAGGACACCAGCACCGGCCAGGGGCAGGTTCTGCACTGTGCGACCGCACCGGGACAGGCACGCCTCATCCTGAAGGAGATGGCGGATGCCCTCTCCCTGGACCTTGTCGCAAAGCATCAGGTGACGGACCAGCTCGTTCTGAATATCGCCTATGACAGGACGAGTCTCGACGATCCCGACGCGGCTGCGTCCTATCATGGAGAGTTGGAGACAGACTGGTACGGAAGGGTGGTGCCCCGTCATGCCCACGGGACGGAGAACCTCGGCAGCTTCACCGCCTCCACCCGGCTTCTCGACGAGGCGGCGGTGCGCCTTTATGACAGGATCTGCCATCCCGCCCTCCTTGTGCGGAAGCTCTACCTGACGGCAGGCCATGTGCGGCAGAAGGAAGAAGAGGGAGAGTATCACCAGATGGACCTCTTTGCGGACTATGGGGAGGCCGGGCGAAAGAAGCAGGAGGAAGAGGAAAAGCGCAGAAAGGAGGAGAGACTCCAGAGCGCGGTCCTGGACCTCAAGAAGAAATTCGGAAAGAATGCGGTCTTAAAGGGCATGGACCTGGAGGAGGGTGCCACCATGCGGGAGAGAAATGGCCAGATTGGAGGACACCGGGCATGAGAGATCTGGAGGAGAGCCTCAAAAACAGCTGGCACAACGTGCGCGGCGCCTCGATCCAGGAGATGGAAGAGGGGGAGAGGGAGGCGCTTCTTCGCTACGGCGACATCATCGACCTCCCGCACCACGAGTCCAGGACAAGGCCCCACCAGCCCATGGCGCTTCGCGCCGCCCAGTTTGCGCCCTTTGCGGCACTCACCGGTTACGGCGATGCGATCCGGGAGACCGCAAGGAGGACCGAAACGCGCCCGGAGCTGGAGGAGGACAAAAAGGAGGAGCTTGACAGAAAGCTCGCGGAACTCCTGCAGTCGGAAAGCAGAACAGCCCTTCTCACCGTCTTTGTTCCGGATGAGAAAAAGGAGGGCGGCCGCATCGAAAAGAGAGTCGTGACGGCAGCAGGAATCCTTCCGCAGAAGCGGATTCTTTTGACGGAAGGCGAGGACAGGATCCCGATCTCAGACATCCTGGACATGGAGCCGGCGCCAGAGGACGGATGACAAAGGAGAAAACAGATGGATGTGATTGTTGTAACGCGGGACCAGGTGCCGGGAGGGAGGCTCTCTTCCTTTGAGAGTGCCCTGACCGGGGCGGGAGAACTGCTCCCGGAGGGGGATGTTCTGATTGCCCTTGCAGAGACAGAACCCGCGGCAGAGGGCTCTGTCCTGATCGACGGGAGGGCGCCGCACAGGGCGCAGCTTTTTCTGATCAGCCTTCCGGGAACGCCGGAGGAGCTGCTGGAAGCGCTTGTGAGCAGTCTTCTGCAGCGCCTTTTCGGGCAGGGGGTTACGCTGGTTCTTGCCACAGCCCCGGAGGGGGAGGGAGCGTACGCACGCGCTCTCGAGGCCTGCGGTTTTGAGAAGCGGGGAACGATTCCCGGATACGAAAGAAAAGACGATGGTTTCCTCGATGCGGACCTTTACGCCCTTGACCTTCGGGAGAAAGAGGACGACGGGGACGAAAAGCAGCGGACCTATGTCATCTCGATGCTGCGGGACGGCTACGACGATGGGAACATCGCCTATTTCTGCGGCGTGGAGGAGACGTATGTCCACGCGGTGCGGGAGGAGCTTGGGATCCCGGAGCCGGAGTGAGGCGGAAGAAAGAGATCCGACAGCAGGGAATTGCAAACGGGAAGACTGCAGAAAGAAATGTAAGCCAATTAGTGAACTACCCGCAGTTAAAACTGCGGGCTTCGGTGGTTTTTCCACCTCATTTGAGTTGCCTTCAACGGTGTCTTATACACAGAGGGCTGTGATGCGCCGGAAATCTCGGGCCTAGCCCCATCCGAACCGGATGGTTGGTGCGCCGTTGCTTCTCTATTCACCGCTTTCGCGGGCAGTCACGGCTATTGATGTTTCTATATGGTTATGCGGCTTGCTCTTGATGATAAAGCCGCAGACCTTCCTTTTTGATGTTGATTGCTGCCTGAAGGTCGCGATCGATGATATTGCCACAGACAGGGCAGACATACAATCGATCACTTAGCGTCAGATCATCTTTCTTGGAACCACAATGACAGCATGTTTTGGATGATGCATACCATTGATCGATTTTGACAAGTGTATGCCCGAAACGCTTGCATTTGTATTCCAGCATGCGTGTAAACATGCCCCAGCCTACATCCATAACCGATTTGCCAAGATGAAGGCTTTGCGCCATGGCATGCATGTTCAGGTCTTCAATGCAGATCACGTCATAATGATATGCGAGGTTATAGGACAGTTTGTCCAGAAAATCCCGCCTTTGTGCCGCTGTTTTTTCGTGCAGCTTTGCGATTTTGCGCTTCTGACGCTCGTAGCGCTTTGATCCGCGTTTCATACCTGACAGCACATGCTGAAGTTTTGCAAGTTTCTCTTCCTGCTGACGATAAAACCGTGGAAACTCTGCAGTGTCACCATCGCTGTCCACATACAAGTGCTCCAATGACATGTCCAATCCGATGGCACGGATACCTTGGTTATCAGTATGCGTGTTTGCAGATGGAGCAGCTTTGGGTTCCTTGTATTCGTACTTAAGTGATACGAAAAATCTCCCATTGCGGTCCATGGAAATGGTAGCTGATTTGAGAACGCCGCCTTTTTTGATTTTGCGGTGCAGCTTCAGCTTGATGAGCGTTTTCAGCTTTGGAAGTTTCAGCAATCCGGTGCTTTCATCATAAGTAAGATTGGAGTGCTCCCCATTGCTGACAACGTTTGTTGTGTAGGACTGCGCTTCGTGCTTGCTATGAAAGCGAGGCATTTTTGCTCTTCCTTCGTAGAAATTGGTCCATGACTGTTCGTATTCCAGCTGGGCATTCGCAAGTGCAAGCGAGTCGGCCTGCTTAAGCCACGGACATTCTTCCTGGTCTTTATAATCCGCAGGAGTGTTGTGGAGATGTATCCCCATTTCGTTGTACATGAACAGGTCATCTTCCAGCATACGATTCTTGAGCCACCGTTTGGCACCAAAATTGAAACGAATAAAGCTGCACTGGTCGGCAGTAGGAACAATCTCGTCCTTATAACAGATGTAATAAACGTCTGTATTTGATGATTTTGGTTTGTTCTTCTTTTTGACAGCCATAATCAATACGCCTTGCTCTGACGCTCAATGTATTTGCGGATAGTTTCTTCAGAGACATCGCCTACGGTTTCAACGTAGTACGAATGATTCCAAAGCTGTCCTCTCCGCAAATGGTTTCTTAGCTCTGGATGTCTTTCAAATAGCATGCGGCCCGAAATGCCTTTCATGTATTTGACCAGATTTGTGATCGACAGCTTCGGGGGTGCAGACACAAAGCAATGTACATGGTCAGCAGTGCCGACTTCGCATTCGTGGATGGTGAACCCCTTATCCTTGGCGACGGAAAGCAGAATAGCTTTCAGGCTCTTCTCAATTTCTGGGGTTAATACCTTCTGTCGGTACTTGACGCACCATACCACATGGTAATTGATATTGCACACGCATGTACGGTAATGAACGAGGTTTGTTTTCATACACATAGTATACCAGATTGGGTGTTGTAAGTGTATAAACTATATCTAAAACTTGTACTAATCGAAGCAATGCGTTGCAGTCGATGAAGTGGACTCGCTTTCATCTCGGCAATTGAATTGCCGAGAATTCC
>CACYTU010000123.1 GCA_902777355.1 uncultured Lachnospiraceae bacterium
GGGCAAATGAATGAATGTCCTACTTATTACCATCAGGCCGTTAAATCGGTCTTTTCATCATGGCTCCTACCACATCACCGTCCTTCCTGAAAGTTTCTGTTAATTTACTATTGACTTTTTATTAGCAGGCTTTCCACATGGCCGTATGGCTATGTAAAAGGAGATTGTTTCAATGTATGAGTCAGCGGCAAACCTGGAATTTGACGATCTGATGATCCGGTAATGCATGAACACAATGTCTTGCGGAAAACAAGTAAATCCCTCTTTTTCGGCAGAATCAAAGAATCAAATACTTAGATTCTGTCGATTCCGACTTTTCCACGTAAAGAAATCAACAAGGGCTGTCTTTTGGGGCAGCCCTGTTTTGATCATGTTGAAAAAGTTCAGATCACGCGGTATTCCTTCAGCAGTTTTTCCACATCGGTGCCTTTGACTAAGTCAAGCACTTTGCCGATGGCGATCTTCTCGATCAGGCCAAGCTTCATTTCGGTAATAGGCTTGCCATCCCGCATACTGATCGTTGCCTTCAGAAGATCACGAACATCATAGATACTGCCCCAGACCTCAGGAACACCGCGATCCACGTTCATAAGCGTATAGACTGCCACCATGGCCGTGCGCATTGAATACTCCGTAGTGAACACGGTATCTCTTTCGACTTCAGCGAAATTGCCGATGAAGGCGAAGTTCACTGCACCTTCAGGAATGACGTCCGGCCTGTCGCCTGCAGCGCGCGGCATGAAATATGCACTTGCAAAGGGCATCATGACGGGGATTGTTCTGGCACTGTTGGAAGCCAGTTCCCCGATCTGATCCTCGGGGACTCCGATATGATACAGCCATTCCATACAGATTTCCCTGCCGGTGCAGTCACGCATACTTTTCTTGACGTAATCACCGGGGCGATCGGTGAACAGTCCATAGAGCCATACCAGACACTGGTCTTTCGGCTGGGAATGGAACTGAGGCTGGCGATTGATTGTCCAGCTCAGGAGCCATCCGGAATCTCTGGCTGTCACAATACCGCCTGTGACGACCTTGCCTGACAGCGGATCCCGCTGGCAGATGTTCTTGATATAAGGCAGGATCTTGTCATCGAGCGTGTTGACAGTTACACCCATCCAGTTGCATTCTTCCGGATTGCCATAGAATTTTTCCGGGTGCCCGAAAGCAGAATCCTGCGCAGCGATCTTACGCCACAGGTCAAAAGATCCACCCGGCCTGATCTCCGTGATGTATTCGCAGGTCTTATCCTGCCCGCCGATAGAGGAGTTCTCAACATTGCTGCCGTTGGTAATGAAGAGATAATCGTTCTCTCCCAGATCCAGGAATGTCGTGCGGCCGTCCGCAAGAAGCTCCACACGTTTTGCTATCTTTTTTTCGCCGTGAATTTCAAAGCGCACATCCATGACCTGTGTGTTGAAATGGAAATTTACGCCGTGGCTCTCCAGGTACCTGACCATGGGGAGAATCATTGACTCATACTGGTTGTACTTTGTAAAGCGCAGTGCCCGCAGGTCAGGCAGACCGTCGATGTGGTGGATAAAGCGCTGCATATAGCGTTTCATTTCCAATGCGCTGTTGCAGTCGTAGAAGGCGAACATAGTCCGCCAGTATGTCCAGAAATTGCTGTCCAGCACCTCAGAGTCCAGTACATCTGTGATGCGTTTTCCTTCCAGAGCCTCATCCGGTGTAAAGATCAGGTGTGTCAGCTGAAGAGCAGCCTTGTCACTCAGGCAGAACTTCCCGTCCGTATGAGCATTCTGACCCTGCTTCTCTGTCACGCGGCAAAGCGAGTAGTTGGGGTCGGCTTTGTTCAGCCAGTAATATTCATCGAGTACACTGACACCCTCCGTCTCAATCGACGGGATCGACCGAAACAGATCCCACATGACTTCGAAATGGTTATCCATCTCCCTGCCGCCGCGCATGACGTAGCCGATCTCAGGATAGTTCCAACCGTCGCATGCGCCGCCGGCAATCGGGTCGCGGTCAAAGAAGTGTATGTTTTTTCCGGGCATCTGCGCGTCGCGCACCAGGAAACATCCGGCTGAGAGAGCGGCAAGTCCGGTTCCGACAAAGTAAGCGCGCTTGTGCTCAATCCCTTCCGGCTTCAGTGGCCGCGCAAAGGCTTCATAATTTCCGCTGGAATAGTACATGAGATTACCTCCTTTTTGATTTTATGCTCTCATCATACTCGCGGAAATACAGTGCTTCGATAATCAGACAGGCACAGGTGATGAGGAATTCATCATTCAGGAGGAATTGAAGAGTTTTTTATCAAATCTGCTTCGTTGATGGAGATTTATCCATGCAGTACTTTTTCAATGCACGTTTTATATCTCCCTCGATCAACTCGCTGAGCCTGGATACAATCTCTTCCGGATCCGGTTTCATATCCTGGTGAATCCATTCAAGCATCAGACCAACAAACCCATATTTATAGAAATCCGCGATGAAGGCTTTATCCTCTTCACGGACTGTCATTCCCTGCGAACACTCTTCGATTACATTTATCAGCAGATCGTACACAACACGGTAAAGATATTGCTCGATCTGCTCACGGCTGACATGCCGGTAGACATTCAGAATAAAGGGCTTGTTTTCACGGACTGCATAAAAAACATTCAGAAATCCCTGCTCCCATGTAGCATAGGTCTTGTTTCCCTCGATGGCCTTGCGGGCATCCTCCTCGCATGACCACTCAATGAGATCATAAATATCCTTGAAATGATAGTAGAAAGTCATCCGATTGATCCCGCAATCCTCCGTGATATCACTGATCGTGATCTTGGTAACCGGCTTTTGAAGAAGAAGATTTTTCAGCGACTGCTCCAACGCTCTTTTCGTTATTTGAGACACAACGTTAACCTCCCTATTGAAATAGAAGTTTCCTTCTGTCATTTGCATGAGAGTAAAACAGAGGAGACTGATTTGATTCTGTACTGCTTGATCTGCATCGACAATTTTCTTCAATAAATCACGATTTGCTTATCTCTTCCTGTTCAGGATCGCTTCCTCTGCTTCCTTGCGAGTAGGGTAGATCCTGGACTCTCTTACTTTAACACCACCGCCGTTTTCAAAGTGGATCGTATAGAAGCCTCCGGTATACTTCAGAACGGTCGCTTCCTTGATCAGGTTCTTGTTTCCTCCGGTAAGAAAGACTTTCTGTCCCGGCTGATATTTACCGTTCATGAGATACCTCCTTGAAGATATTATACAGCCCGGTGAAACAGGGGTGTAGCAATCACTTGGCTGTATGTAGAAAGAAGAAAGGATCCCGTCAGATAATGATCAGGATCCTCGATTTGCTCATGTCCCGGTTTTCCGTATTCCCCACGACAGTCCCCGCAGGTCTACTCCTGCATCCTTTTTTCTACTGCTGATTGGGGAAAAATTGGGCCCGATTGGGGAATTTTACCTTATGGATTGTACAAAATCCATGGCATAAACCCTACATAAGTCTTTATGGCTGTAACGAATCTCTACTTTTGCAAAGATTTACTATCGATTTACTCGCCTCTCTGCTTCATTGTCGGGATTCGGTCGGACGGCATTTTTTTGCTTCATTGTTTGGCTTACATACACATTACAAAGGGCTTCAAAGCCCTTCATTTTGCGCTTCTCTCATAAACAGCCGCTTCCAGGGGCGCCAGCACACCTTCTACGCCGCCGTTTCCGCTTTTTCCTGCGGAGGAAATCACCAGCTCCGCTCCCTCCAGGACAGAGGCATCAAATTCAGCTTTCTCCCTGGAGAAATTTGTCAGGACGATCGCCTCAGCAGACTTGCCCCTGCGGACAAAGGCATAGATCTGCTCGTTCTCATTTAAAATCTCCTCGTAACTTCCCTCAGTCAGCTCACGAATCCGCGTTGCAGGTTCTGTAATTATCGTTTACCGGAAGCCAGGGCTCTCCTGTTGTAAAACCGGCGTTTTCCTCCGCAGTCCACTGCATGGGGGTTCTGGCACTGTCCCTGCTGAAATGACGGACTGCCTCCAGAGCCTCTTCCTCGGTTCTGCCCTCGTGTATGAGGAAGTGGTGATAAACAAAAGGGGTCCCGCGCAGGGTGAACATGAGGGTTCCGATCACTTTTGCTGCCATACTTTCTTCGGATCCGTTTTCACTGTCGGAAACCCACGGAAAGTAGTGGTCAATGCACCGGGGCTGATCGTGGTTTTCAAAGAAAATCGGATACCAGCCGTTTTCAGCGGTGTTCCGCTGGCTGTCACCCAGAATCCTCTTCAGGTCCGCAAGAGACCAGTTTCTGCGGCTGGACCAGTCGATCTCATTGTTGAGGTCGATCAGCATATGGGAGAATTCGAAGACCATATCAAAAACACCCTCGTCTCCGACCCATTGGGAAAGCTCTGACGCCCGGACACCGTTTGCTTCACCCACGGTGAAAATATCTCTTCCACGCTGAACCCGATCTTTGAATTCATGAAGGAAATCCAGGATGCCCTCTGTATTGGCTGTCATTTTGTGGATCGCTGCCCTTCCGTCGCGGCCATCGGGTTCTCCGTCTGTCAACGCGGGTTTTTTGATATAAGTGACCGCGTCCATCCTGAAGCCTCCGACTCCCTTGTCCAGCCAGAAGTTTGCCACGTTGTAAAGAGCCTCCCGCACCTCGGGGTTCTCCCAGTTGAGGTCCGGCTGCTCGCTGAGGAATGTGTGAAGATAATACTGACCGCGTGTCTCTGACCAGGTCCAGGCGGAACCGCCGAAAATGTTCCGCCAGTTTGTCGGCTCGCTCCCGTCGGGCCTGGCGTCGCGCCAGATATACCAGTCGCTCTTTGGATTGTCTTTCCCGGACGCGGATTCCAGAAACCAGCTGTTTTGGTCGGAGGTGTGGTTGAAGACGAGATCCATGACAATGCGGATGCCCCTCTTTCCTGCCTCGGCAATCAGATGATCCATGTCCTCCATGGTCCCGAAGGTTTCATCGATCTCATAATAGTCGGCTATGTCATAGCCGTTGTCCGCCTGGGGGGACTTGTAACAGGGAGTAAGCCAGATGGCTCCGATTCCCAACTCCTTCAAATAGTCAAGCTTTTCAGTGATTCCGTTCAGATCTCCGATGCCGTCTCCGTCAGAATCGTTGAAGCTTCTGATATAGATCTCGCAGACATTCGTTTTCTGCCACCATTTCATTCCCTCGGACATTTGCCCCTCGCTTTCTTTCCTACCCGGCTGACCGCCTGCTTCATCCTGCAGACCGC
>CACYTU010000124.1 GCA_902777355.1 uncultured Lachnospiraceae bacterium
GCCGCAACAGGGATGGTGCTCCTGATGGTACCCGCTTTTTTATTCGGCATGTATGAAAAGGACGGGATGCCGCTCGAGAAGATCCTGCTGAACATCATTACGGTCCGCTTCCGCAGGCCGCATGTCCGCAGATATGAGACGGAGAACATATATATGCAGGAAGAAAAAACGGAGGAGGAAGGCACCAATAAATTGTCAGCCAGGCATAAAGGCGGACATTCACGGAATGCATAATGTCTCGATCACCAGATTGCTTAAAGCGGAAAGCAGGTTTTGTCCTGGCTAAAACGGAATAAGCGATGTTTGAGAGGCAGAACGCATAGTAAAGAAAGAGAAAAAGGAATAAGAGAAGCATGGAAATGGAAAGGAGATCGCCGGAGTGTGGTGGTTTAAGAAGAAAAAAGAAAACATCGAAGAGGTGGCAGGAAATAAGAAAAGTATCCTGGGGAGCCGTAGCTATCAGGCCAGAGCCGACAGAAAGGAGAAGCTGGAGGAAGAGAAAGAACGGAGAAGGAGAAAAAAGAAGGAAAAAGAAGAAAAGAAGACGAAGGAAAAAAAGATTTCCGCCCAGAATACCATCCCATACAGGGAGATGGCAAAGGACGGGACCTGCAGGGTGAAGGAACACACTTATTCCCGGACGATCCGTTTCTATGACATCAATTACCAGCTGGCACAGAACGAGGACAAGAGCGCAATTTTCGAGAGTTGGTGCGATTTCCTCAATTACTTCGACAGCAGCATCCATGTACAGCTCTCTTTTATCAACCACAAGAGCAGTATGTCAGAGTATGAGAAAGTTATCAGGATCAAGCCCAAGAATGATGCCTTTGATGATGTCCGCGCCGAGTACGCCCAGATGTTACAGGCCCAGCTGGCCAAAGGAAACAACGGTCTTGTACGGTCCAAGTACATAACCTTTTCCATCGAGGCAAACACATATCAGGAAGCGAAGCCGCGCCTGGAGAGAATTGAGACCGATATTTTGAATAACTTCAAGGTCCTGGGGGTCACGGCCTATCCACTGAACGGCGAGGAACGGCTGAAGATTCTCTACGAGACATTCAATCCTGAGACAGAGAACCCCTTCAGGTTCTCTTACAATCAGCTGATGCAGACCGGCCTGTCCACCAAGGATTATGTAGCCCCGACCAGCTTCGTTTTTAAGAGCGGCAAGATGTTCACCATGGGAAAGACCGTGGGTGCCGCGTCCTACCTGCAGATCCTGGCTCCGGAGCTGACGGACAAGATGCTAGCGGATTTCCTGGACATGGATAAGAGCCTGATCGTCAACATTCATATCCAGTCCCTGGATCAGGCGAAAGCCATCAAGCTGGTAAAAGGAAAGGTCACGGACATCAACCGGATGAAGATCGAGGAGCAGAAAAAGGCAGTCCGCTCCGGATATGACATGGACATCATCCCTTCCGACCTGTCCACCTATGGAAATGATGCCCATCGGCTCCTGGAGGATCTGCAGTCTCGCAATGAGAGAATGTTCCTGGTTACGGTCCTCTTCCTCAATATGGCAAAGACACGGCAGGATCTTGAAAATGCCGTCTTCCAGACAGCGGGCATCGCGCAGAAATTCAACTGCGTCCTGCGCAGACTCGATTACCTGCAGGAAGAAGGACTCATGAGCAGCGTGCCGTTGGGGCTCAACCTTGTTCCGATCACCAGAGCCCTGACAACGACTGCCACGGCAATCTTTGTCCCCTTTACTACCCAGGAATTATTCATGCCTGGCGAGTCACTGTACTATGGCCTCAATGCCCTGTCCAACAATATGATCATGGTGGACCGCAAGAAGCTCAAGAACCCCAACGGCCTGATCTTGGGCACGCCCGGCGCCGGCAAATCATTTTCCGCAAAAAGAGAGATCACAAATGCCTTTTTTGTCACGGAAGATGATATTATTATCGGAGACCCGGAAGGCGAGTACTATCCTCTGGTCCATGCCCTGGGCGGGCAGGTCATCCATATCTCACCGACCAGCCACGACTATATTAATCCCATGGACATCAACCTGGACTATTCCGATGATGATAATCCCCTTGGCTTCAAGTCCGATTTCATCCTCTCCCTGTGCGAGCTGATCATGGGCTCCCGCAACGGCATTGAAGCGGAGGAAAAATCCGTTATCGACCGGTGCCTGCCGATTGTCTATCAGAAGTATCTTCTGGATCCGGTGCCGGAAAACATGCCAACACTGGGGGATCTGTATACTACTCTCCGTGCCCAGAAAGAGGAACAAGCACAGCGCATAGCAACTGCCCTGGAAATTTATGTCAACGGCTCCCTCCGTGTCTTCAACCACCAGACCAATGTCGAACTGGACAACCGGATCGTCTGTTTTGACATCAAGGAACTTGGAAAACAGCTGAAAAAGATCGGGATGCTGATCATCCAGGACCAGGTCTGGAACCGTGTGACCATTAACAGGGAAGCGCATAAATCAACACGTTACTATATTGATGAATTTCATCTCCTGCTGAAGGAGGAACAGACGGCGGCTTACTCGGTAGAGATCTGGAAGAGGTTCCGAAAATGGGGCGGGATCCCGACTGGCATAACACAGAACGTGAAGGATCTCCTGGCCTCCCGGGAGATCGAAAACATCTTTGAGAACTCGGATTTTCTGTACATGCTGAACCAGGCGGCAGGCGACCGCCAGATTCTCGCAAAACAGCTGAATATTTCGCCGTATCAGCTCTCCTATGTCACGAATTCCGGGGAAGGCGAAGGCCTCCTCTTCTACGGGAATATCATCATTCCCTTCAAAGACCGGTTCGACAGGAACACCAAACTATATGCTCTGATGACAACAAAAGTGTCTGATTTACAATAATCATTTGTGGAGGAGAAGGGCTGTTATGTCCCGTTTGACTGGCGGAGAGATTTTGACGATCATTATCTGAAAGATATTCGGTTTATCTGCCTTGCGATGAGCGGTGAGTATGTAAAGAGCCATTTCAACGATGTCACAGGACATGCTTCGGAGATTGAATCCAGAAAAGCGGATGAAGACTGTACTCTTGAAAATATGCAGGCCGACAACCAGCGTATCATTAACGGATTTCAGTGTGCTGGCGAACCGGTCATAGTTATCGAGGATGATTATGAGAAGGCTATGCATCTGCTTTTAGTATGGCATGTTGAAGTTTGTCGCACAGATGTTTTTTAGCAGGAGCTACAGATATGTTTTATGAAGAGCTGAAGCAAATCATAAAATCCGTTATGGAACAAGACTTACGCGGTAAGGCCTTGACGGCAGTTTTAACAGCAAATATTAGTCCGGCGGAAATATACGAATCAGATGATATGCTGGTTACGGATGCTTATTTTTCTCTTTTGCATTTTGCAACTGGAGAAGAAACGGTCACTGATGCAGAATGGAAATACTTTCTGGAATGTCTGAACGGTGATAGGGACTACAGTCTTGATGAGAAATTGCAGATGAGCAATCAGAGTGGCACCGGCGGATCAGTTTGACAATTCCAGTTTGGGAGGATCTATGAAGGAAACGATAACAAGCAGAGATACGCTCAACATACTGGCGGACGCCATATCTGATGTAGGATCGTGGTGGTGCTGGCATGTGGGTGACGATATGCTTCAGCTGGAGTTCTGTGATGTGCAGCCTGTGCGCTTCTGCGGTCATGTCTTTGCGGTCTTTCTGGATAATCTGAATGATAAAGAATGGCATGGTCGTTTCCGTGATGACGATTCGATTCTTTATCCTGTCGATACATATGACATGGCATTCGACGATCATAAAAAGGCTGAGTCGTTACTGAATGATTACAGAAACCGGGTCCCCGTCAAAGACTTCAAAGGAGCAGAAACTCTGGTAACCGCAAAACACATTCTCTGTGCCCGATGTGATGAAGTTGGCTTCATCGTTGGCGGCGATGAAATAGAGATCGTAGGAAAAAAGGGAAAATATACGGAAGAAGAAATAGAGCCGCTGTCAAGAAAGTGGTGGGAATACTGGAAAGACTACTGGCGTTTAAGAGGGACGCGTGACGCCTCACCCAAAGACTTTGCCTGCGAAGTGACAATTCCTGTGAATAAGGAGGACCCGCAGGGAATGTGGTAATACAGGACGACAATTCCGGCTTTGTTTGCCTATATTTCGAGGAGACGAACCAGCATTAATAACTACATAGCATAGAAAAAGACCGCTTTGCATATTATGCAGGCGGTCTTTTTTTCTGAAATTTTAAGGAGGTGATCAAGCCGATGGCAGGAAAGCGGTATCAGGCAAAGGACCGGAAAGTAGCAAAGATGGAGCGGACGGGCCTTGTGGAGGAAAATGTCCGTACCGGTGAAAAAACCAGAACTTCAAAAGAAAGCACAAGGGAGATCACCTTTGAAGGCAGATCCGATTCCGGCAGGCGGGAAGATTCGGCAGTACAGAATACATTTGTCTCCAGCTCACGATCAAACAGTCGGAATACGGGGAGAAGACATTTTCATCGAAGCCGGGATCTCAGAGAGCGGGAAGCAGACGGCTCCGGAAAACAGGAGCCATTCAAGTCCTATAGCAATGAAACTTTTCCAGAAAAGGAAGACACCAGAAAATCCCACTATTTGGGAGACCAGAAAGAGAATGGCTCCAACCAGGAAGATTATTCACATATTCGGAATTACCGCGCTGAGAATGCTGAACCCAGTGAAACTTCCAACAACCGTGGCCATAGTGAGAACTCCGATAGTAAAGAGCGAACACGGAACCGGCAGAAAGCGGCAGAAAAATACTGGGGACAGGATTCCGCTTCAAGGGAAAGACCGGATGGATTCCCAGATAAATCCGGCGCAGGAATAAGCTCAACTACGCCAGATGGCCGTTTGCCCGGAATCTCATCAGAAGACCTTCATCGAAAGATCCGTAAAGACCAGGTGCGGCAAGGATTCCAAAAGGCGCAGGCTGCACAGGGACAAGGATTTTCATCATCAGGAGAGACAGTCAGGGCGGGAACCGGCAATTCGACAGGATATTCAGCTCCCGGTGCAGAAAATGGTACGGAAGCACTGTCTGCCTCTTTACAGAGATCAAAGCTGATGTTCGGCGACGAAGCTTCCGGCATGGTACGCGGCGCAGGCATGGCCATGGCTGGTCATGCGGCAGGAAAACTGGCCTACGGAGCAGGCAGGAATGCTTACCGCAGGCTCAGGGAGGACACTGAGCAAGAGGCTGAAGCAATCGGTGACAGCACAGCCATTGATGCAATCCACCAGGCAGAAAGAGGTGGCAAAGGTGCAGTCCGGATGGCTTCTGCCAGAAGTCCGAATGGCAGTAAATCTGTCCGCAGAGGAATGAAGGAGAAGCAAAGGCTTATAACAGCAGCTTCCAGACAGAAGGATTTGGTATCAGATGGTTCAGCCGACGTCGGAAAAAGTATCGCTGGAAACAAGAAGAAATCCTCGGCGGAAATCAACCGTTTCTGGCAGCGCAAGAGGTACAAGGACGCCTATAAAAAGGCAAGGGGAGCCGGCGGCACTCTTACGGGTGCAGGTGGAAAGGCATATGAATCAGGCGGCCTTTTTTCCAGGACGCTGCGCCGTATCCGCAGGATGGTTGGAGGCGGAGGAAACAGTCATTTTCTCATGACGGTAGCTGTTATAGGCGTGATAACACTGCTTATTGCGGCGTCTATTTCATCCTGTGCATCTTTTATCCAGGGGATCGGGGCAACTTTTACAGGTTCAACCTACCCGAGTACGGATACGGACATATATCTGGCTGAGGCAGCATATTCTGCCCTTGAGGACGGGCTGAATACGGAGATCATGCGGATGGAACAGGACAACCCGGGTTACGACGAGTACCGATACCAGATCGATGAGATC
>CACYTU010000125.1 GCA_902777355.1 uncultured Lachnospiraceae bacterium
GAGGCCGGTGTAGTGGAGGGCGCCCAGTCTCTCATCTTCCAGAGCTTCGGGATAGAGGTAATCCATGGAGCGGATCAGGATCTGCTCGGGCTTGCCCTGTACCTGGTAGCGCAGCTCATCGGGATGCATGTCGTTCCACTCCAGGGAAGCCTTGGAGCCGACGATGCGGATGGTCTGGGAGGAGTGGTCGCCGGCGTTGACTGCGGATGCCCACATACGTCCGACCGCGCCGCTCTCATAGCGCATCAGGCAGTATGCGTTGTCCTCGAGGGGATAGCGGGAGCCGACGAAAGCCTGGCGGTCGCAGAGGACCTGTTTGAGCTTCTCATTAGGGCAGATCAGCTGGGACATGTAGTAGGTGTGTGTGGACAGATCGCCCAGGACGAAGGCACGGCCGACCTTCTTGGGATCCACGCGCCACTTCTGGCCTTCCGCCTTGACGTCGCCTTCGGGATCGCAGCCGAAGCCGTGTGCGTAGCGCAGGTCGATCATGTTGACCTTGCCGATGTCGCCGCGCTCGATCATGGCGCGCATCTGCAGCAGAAGATCGAATCCGGAGAAGCCGTAGGTCACGCAGACAACTTTGCCTTTTTCCTCGGCCAGCTTCTTGATCTCAAGGCCCTGCTCGACTTCGAAGAAGAGGGGTTTCTCGCAGATGACGTGGAGGCCGGCTTCCAGGGCTGCCTTGGTTGCTTCGTAGTGAAGGAAGTTGGGAGTCGCGATGTCGACTGCCTCGATTCCGTCGGGGCGCTTTGCCTCTTCCTCGAACATGGTCTTGTAATCGGGATACAGACGGTCGGGATCCATGCAGAGGTCGATGCCGAACTGTCTGCCGCGCTCGAAATCAACATCGAATGCCGCTGCGGTCAGGATGGAGCCGCCGCCCACGATGCCCCAGCGGAAAGGTGCCCTTTTGATGATTTTCTGTCCGATATACATATCTGATCTCCTTTTAATTAATATGATTTTTGCGCCGGACTACTCCGATCCGGTTCTGTTTTATCACACTTATTATGTTTCTTTCTTGTCATCGGTCACGAAAGACCCGGTACTCATTTTTGGTTTGATAAAATTGTCAATTCCTGCTCTTTGAAGTAACACTGCTCTTTTTTCCGGAAAATGGAGCTTTATCGCCGCAAAAATATACAAGACCGGCCTTCCTGGAATCTGTTTTTACCATTTATTTCCCTTTTTTTACTTGCCGATTTGTTTTTTTGCTACGCTTAGTATATACTTGAGACAATAGATGCGAAATAGACGGTCTTGCCAAAAAGTTCATCAATCTTGCTTGTCATTAACCTTGCTCCAGAGTTCATCAATCCTGCTGTTCATTTCGCAAAAATCAGTGCATAAAAGGTAATTTATTGTCTATTATCCATAAATGGAAAGGTGGTTATTTTGTGAAAAGTGTTGATATCGGCGTTCTGCCAAACTCGATCTGTTTTTCGTTTACACCCCCGGATATTGCCAGACAGCTCTATTTCTACCCGACCTGGTGCGGACACTATTTCTGCTCATCGCGCTACTATATGAAAAGGAATTCCTACCCGCCCCTCCTGGTCATCTATGTGCGCAGAGGTATCCTCAATGTGGAGTACCGAGGGGAGAAACGGCAGGCCCGGGAGGGCGACGTCGTTCTCCTGGACTGCACAGAACCTCACTACTACCATGCGGAGAACAATCTGGAATTCCTCTATATGCATTACGATGGATCCAACGCGCACGAAATCACCCGGCACATCATCAATCTCCACGGATGGCTCTTCCGCCGGGAGGACCTGGACGAAGAGGGGAACCTGGTCAGGGACAGCCGCAACGAACGCGTCAACATCCTGCTGCAGGACATGGTCTATCTGTACGAGCACAACCACGCGGAGACCATGTTTGAAAGCTCCGCGCGTATCTACAAACTGTTCGAGATCCTTCTCTCTCCCTCCACCCAGGAACAGAAGGAGGAGCTGCCCATCACTGCAGCCGTGGAATACATCCGCGCCAATGTCGGCAAGCCCATCACACTGGAAGAACTGGCGGACATCGCAAAACTCAGCCCCTACTATTTTTCCCATATGTTCAAGCGGGAGACCGGCTTCGCTCCCATGGAATATGTGATCAACACCCGCATCGAGCACGCCAAGACCCTCCTGCTCACGACAAGCATGTCTATTTCCGAGATTGCGGAGGAAGTCGGCTATTCCTCCAGCGGAAGCCTCATCAATCTTTTTGTCAAAAAAGTCGGCTCCTCGCCTGGCCAGTACCGCAAGAGCCACAAGACCCTGAAGCGATGAATAAAAACAGGTCCGTCCGCACTTCTTGGTTGTGCAGAGGGACCTGTTTTTGTTTTTATGATATTGAAATCGCCTGTGTGATGGCTTTTCGTTTTTATGATATTGAAATCACCTGTGTAAAGCCTTTTCCGCTTTTCGTCATCTCAGCGGACACGGGTCTGCAGTCATAAGCCGACGGACTCAGTATTTTTATTCTTCATCACGCAATGCCCGTGACTTCCGTCGTGGGATACGTGCGCAAAAAGGAAACCGGCTTCATCGTGGGTACAATCCCGCGATGAAGAATAAACGCTCCGTGAGGCTGCACCCGGTGCGCAGGACTTGTGAGCGCGTCTTGAATCAGCAGTCCTCCATGGTCCTGCCTTCCCCGACAAGGCCTGCGAAATCGCTGTTAAACTGTGCGATGGCAGCATCGATGGCGGCATTTTTCACCAGGCCTTCGATCACATCCGGCGCCACGGTCACAGCTTTTACGCCGTACCTGACCAGATCCAGCACCTGTTGGCTGTTCTTGAAGCTTGCCGCCAGCAGACCGCTGTGATCCAGTCCGTTCGCGGTAATGGCGTCGTGGATCTCCTTGGAAACCTTAATGCCGTCAAAGCCCATGTTGTCGATGCGGTTGACATAGGGAGCCACATATTCCGCGCCGCACTTGGCCGCCAGAATCCCCTGCATGGGGGTATAGATGGCAGTGCCGATAAAGCGGATGCCCTCGGCCTTGAGCACTTTCATAGCCTTGAAGCCTTCCGGAACACAGGGAATCTTGACCAGGGTCCGGTCTCCCGTCTCCCTAATGATGCGGTGAGCTTCCCTCACAATCCCTTCTGCATCTGGGGAGACCGCCTGAACGAACAGCTCGCCGTCACCCACGATGGAGCGGATCTCTTTAAGCACCTCATAGGGAGAACGTCCGGTCTTTGCCAGAATGGAAGGGTTGGTGGATACCCCGTCCACAGGATAGTATTCGTAGATCTTGCGGATCTTTGCTACGTTTGCGTCATCAATGCACAGTTTCATGTTCTTTTTCCCTCCTTAACTCTTACTATTGAAACTCGAAAAAGGCAGAGGAGAAGGAAACGTTTCTTTGTCTTCTTGCAGAAAACAAAGAAACGGAGAGCAGTCCCTTTTTTCTCCCTGTCTTTTTGTTCTGTACATACATAGCTGAAAAGGAAGGGGCCGGTTCTTTGTCTCCTTGTAAGAACGACCTCACTTTTGTATCGGTCCTGAAACAAATGACCTGCTCGTTCCTATTTACAATTATACCAATACAGGACCGTACTTCCTATATGTTTGAATATTCTCTCCAGAGGCACTTCCCCTTCCTACTATGTCAAGCTCCAGAGCCTTGATATATAAGGCTTTCAGGCACCTGACACACTATCTGTCTCCTTTTCTGTCTCCTTCCCTTAACATCTAACATCTGCATTTTTCCATCCTCCGGAAAAACACTGGACAAATGGATTTCCGCGCCTGCGGAAATCGCGGAATTAAAGCCGGCTCCTCTTTTTATTATCATTCAATCATCAAATAAAACAGCACACAAAAACATCTCAGACAGGAAAAGAAATCAGGAATCTAAAGCGTTTAAAAGCATTAAAAAGGAGGAGCAAAAATGGCAAATTGGTTAAATCTTGATGGCAAAGTAGTGATCGTAACGGGCGGCGCTTCCGGAATCGGAAATCACGTAGTCACCACCCTGAAGGATGCGGGCGCGACCCCCGTCATCGCGGACATCTCCGTCGAGACCGGCGAAGAGAGAGACGGCATCTTCTGCACCAAGTGCGACGTCACAAGCAAAGAGAGC
>CACYTU010000126.1 GCA_902777355.1 uncultured Lachnospiraceae bacterium
CTACTTTTGCGGAAAATCTTTCCTTATTCCGACCTTGGAATCGTCTTAATCGGAGACAATATAGGCTTTTATATAGTCTCACTGGTTGGGCAAGTTATAGTTAAAGAAGTTCGAACGCTAAGGGGATTTTCCGTCATTCACCCTTTATGCAGGGCATTTACGGCTTTCCATCTATCTCCCCTTATGTCAGGCCCCCAAGGCTTTCTTTTCTCACTTCCGTCCCTCAAGACAATGTATTTATGAGCTTTTCCCGAGTTGTTTCAATGCTTCAATGGATGATCTGTCGAGGACCAGGGTGTTGGCTGGGAAGATCACCTTTATGAGCCAGATCAGGAAGGCGAAGACAAGCAGGGGGATTATGCAGGCGGTCACAATCATCACGGCCAGTGACTCGAGCAGGTTGTCGATGAAAGAGGTAATCCTGTCAATTGTATCCGTTGTGATTGAAGACAGCTCATTGAAAAAACCAGTGTCAGAATCCCCTTCGATTTCCAGTTCGTTGTATTCCTCGATGGCTTCATTCACCTTGTATTCCTGGGTCTTATAGACCATATCCGACAGTAGCACACTGGCAGGAACGATGAGGAAGATGATCAGTCCGATCAGCACCATCTTTGCCGCTGTCCTGGAATGTTCCTTTTTGTCGGTCACCACAGCCATCCCCAGGAAAAAGGCGGCGAGCGGTATCAGGATCATAAAGGATATATAGCCTGAAAGGGTGATGAGAAACTTCTCAAGATACAGGGCGCTCAGTATCAGAAGAAAATATTTTGCAAGATCAGCAAGCTGATCCGCCAGAGGCGTACAGATATCACCGGGCAGCAGGGAGAGTGTTGCAGAGGTGGCCGCAGCGCCTCCCGAGAGCTTCATGACCGACTCGATCTTGTCTTCTGTCATTTCAATTGAATGCCTGTGATTGCCCGGATCTGCTGCTTTCGGAGCTATCACTGTGAAGGATCCGACAGCCAGCAGGATCAGCAGGGCAATGATCATTGTCTTTTGTAAATTCATAGGATTCCCCTCTCTCAGTCAGATTTCTCTTTCATATCTCTTTCAAATCTCTTCGTTTTCTCACCGGGATTTTTCTCTCAGATCTCTTACTCAAACACCACTGTATAGCCGGATGCGTTCGGAAAACTGCCGATAAACTCGCGCACCAGTTTCTGTGCCTGAGCGTCTGACCTCTCCAGGATACCGTTCTCGAGTGCCTTTGCTTTTGCCGAATCCTCAAAGTCGACAAGCGAGATATTGTAATCTTCCAGTTTCAAAGGGTTCCACAGGGATTCTTTTTCCGAATAGATCTTGAAAGTATCCCTGTCGATATTGACCGACTGTATCTCAGAAGACGGGAGATCCACGGTGATGATTTTCCTGTCTTCATCCGTTTTTACATTGATTCCGCCGAAATCCACCCCTGCGACGACATTTCCGTCATAGCTGTAGGTGAACCCTGATCTTGTGGGGATGACAATGAAGATATTCTTTTCCTTTGAATATGTCTCCACCTGTGTAAAATAGTACTCCTGCGTGATCAGGACTCCCATGTTGGACAGGCCGTCCTTGATGACCGCGGTATTTGTAGATATGAGGACCTTATCTCTTTTTTCTTTTTCCTCTATGGTCGTCACAGTCCTCGTGGATTCCTCCTCTTCCGCTTTCCTGTTTACACCGTAATTCACAGCCAGGATGGCGGCAAGGACTATGGCTGCTATCGTTACGCCTATATAAATCCGATTTTGATTCTGCTTAAAGACATTCATGACACATGGACCCTCCTCTGATCCGCCTTCCACAGTAAACTCATCCACGGAAAATTCAAAAAACTGATTTTGGCTCTAATTGCCATACATATAGTATACCATCCAATGAAGTGGATAAACTCAAACAGCAGCGAAATAGCACCCCTTATTTCTCCGAAAATCGAAAAATACAGCTCCGCATTGAGTCCACAGTGCTTTTTCCTGCAGTCAATCTGCAGCCGTACACCCGGAGGTCCCTCCATTCCTCCTTACTGCTTATGTCGAAAAAAACGGCAGGTCGGTTTCCCAACCTGCCGGTTTTTTTCAAAAATCCTGATCCGGGGATATTCTGTTTTAAAACTAAGCCTGCTTCCCCGGACCCGGTACAGTCCCCGGTAAACGGAACAGTACTTATTTACAGCACCTATAAACAGGGCTTGTAAACTACAGGACTTGTAAACTACAGGACTTGTAAACTACAGGACTTGTTAATATCAGTACTTTCAAATTACAGGACTTGTAAATAGCAGTACTTATAAGGGCTCCTTGTTGTTGAAGACCTTGATGCAGTGTTTGACGTTCTCGTATACGCCCTGGACAATAGCTTCGTTGAAGCCGTAGTAGTCGTGCTCGCCGGGCTGAGCCATGTAGGCGCCTGCGCAGTTGATGCATGCATCCATGCTGGCTGTCGCGATGTTGATCTTGCGGACTCCCAGGGTGATGGCATGGCGGAAGTCTTCGTCGGAGATTCCGGAGCCGCCGTGAAGGACAAGGGGAAGGCCCACTGCCTCTTTGAGTTCAGTAAGGCGCTCAAAATTCAGCTTGGGGATTCCTTTGTAATGGCCGTGCGCGTTGCCGATCGCCACTGCAAGGGCATCGATGTCGGCATTGGCCGCAAATGTTCTGGCCTCTTCGACGTCCGTATACTTGGAGACCTCTTCGCGCTCGGTAGCTTCCTTGCCGCCGATGGTGCCCAGCTCTGCCTCAACGGAAGCACCATATTTTCTTGCCACGCGCGCAACCTCATTGGTCTTGTCAATGTTTTCCTGCAGGGAATAGTGGGATCCGTCAAACATGACGGATGTGTAGCCATATCCCAGAGCTTCCTGAGCCTTTGCCAGGGTGAGGCCGTGATCCAGGTGAACAGCGATCTTCACGCTGGCATCCTTTGCTGCCTGTACCATCAGAGGTCCGATCATATCAAGAGGTGTATGTTTCAGACGTCCCTCTGCGATCTGAATGATGATAGGTGACTGCATCTCTTCTGCCGCCTTGATGGTTCCCATGGCGATTTCCATATTGGGGCAGGTAAAAGAGCCGATTGCCTTGTTCTCCGCCTCTGCAATTTCCAACAGTTCTTTCAGTGTAACAAGCATATTCCCCTCCTGTTGTCTTGTAAAAAATATTTGCCTGCAGAATAATTTGATAGTTAATTAACTGCCTGGTTTTATTATAGTTACACTGATAAAAAATGTAAACACCGCCAACGGGATGGATAGCGTAAGGTGTTTGTAGGAATACTTGGGCTGAGATGCCCCGATGTGTTTAAGAGAAGAATAGAACCTTCCTGTACACTTTATCCCCTGGTCACC
>CACYTU010000127.1 GCA_902777355.1 uncultured Lachnospiraceae bacterium
GAGCCTTTGTGAATGATTTTCCAGATATTGGAATAGGGTCTGAGTTCTTTCTCTCTTTCCCTCAGATATTCTTCAGAGGGAATAAAATGGTGATTGAAAGAAATGCCCTTGATCTCCCTCAAAGAAAGTCCGGTGAGTTCCATGACGGAGACCCTGCCCGCAAGAGACTCACTGACACCTTTCATCAGCTCCAGTTTTTGCGAGTCCGACAGTATAAACTCCCCCCTCTGGTCAGAATCATCGACAATCTGTTTGATCTCTTCGAGAATGCTTTTTTCTTTCTGTACTTCATCTATAAAAAGAGGCCTGGGATTGTTCAGGAAAAACAATTTAGGTTCTTCCCTGGCTTGAAGCCGTGTCAGCCTGTCGTCGAAATTAGCCCTGTGAAATTCAGGAAAAACGTGCTTCACAAGCGTTGACTTCCCAACCTGCCTCGCCCCTGTTGCGGGAACATGTCGATAAGCCGGATTTTACACTCGCAGCATACTCCATATGCATTCAAGCAAAGTCAGGGGATACGGGCATCAATATTGTTGATCACTTCATTACGGATCTTTATATTCTCTATTCACAAAGAAATTATCTCTATCAACTATATACAAAAAGGCTATAGACTAAATGTCCATGGCCTTTTGTTCTATAATTATATTCAGAACGCTGTACATCTCACCGGCCATGGAAAACCCGCAGTCATCACAGGCTCCCATGATGCTGCCCGGGCAGTTGGGAAGTCTGCGGCCATCGATCAGAATATAGTTGGCGATCCAGCAGTCCTTAGGAAAGCCTCGTTTTTTCATGATCTTCAGGCCGGAGACAGAATTCATGATAGGATACCCCCGCTTTTTATAGGCAATGATTTTGTCTATGACACGGTTTCTTTCCTCCCAGTCCATCATCAGGGCTTCGGTGCCGGGAAAGGGGGTATGGAAGTTGAAAGCAATCTGGCGGATAGCGGGGTTTTCGTGCGCGTAGCGGATCAGCCTGCCCACTGAGTCCTTGTTGATCCTGTTTACTGCCATGGCAATGCTGACCTCCGGGTGCCCTGCTTCCCTGATATGCCGGTCAAGCCTGGCAAAAGTCCCCTTACCGCGAACGCGGTCGTGATATTTGCCGTAGCCGTCTACACTCACCCAGACGGTATCCGCGAGTGTGTCCGAAAAGGGGCGCTGGCCGTTTGTGGTCAGGGTACAGGACCAGAATCCCACCTCTTTAGCCAGCCTGTACAGGTCGTTGAGCGTTCTGCCTTCGCTGTCGCGCCAGAGGGTCGGCTCCCCGCCCTCAAAATCGATGAAACGGGATCCTCTCTGATAGGAATATTCCAGCTCTTTTCTGATCTCCTCATAAAGCTTCATTCTGGAGCCCTGATGGCCTTCTTCCATGCAGTGCCTGCACTTCAGATTACAGTAGTCCGTCACAAAGAGCACTGTCTGGAGCGGCCTCTTCTGATTCAGGATGCGGCTGCGAAAAAACCACCGGGGCAGATAAGTCAATTTTCCCAAGGTCTTCCATGCATCTGCAGGCTGAAATGCTTCCTTTTTTCTGAAAGCTCCGACAGGCTGCAATGCTTTTTCTCTTCTGAAAGCTCCGACAGGCTGTATTGCATCCTCTCTTCTGAAAGCTCCTGAAGGCTGTATTGCATCCTCTCTTCTAAAAGCATCTACAGGTTGATCTGCTTTCTCATTCTTGAAAACGCCTGCCTTTTCCATTGCATCCTCTTTTCTCATAAGGCCTCCTGAATATACCGGATCAGTTTCCGTCTTTCACAAACAGGCGGGACAAACCTTCACGGAGTAATACCCGTACCGGTCTGTCCCGCCTGTATTTGTTTATGTGTATGTGGATCATTTTAAAGCCCGCCGGTGCTTGCTGCGCGACGAAGACGGCACACTATCCTGCCGCAGACACTTTACATTTGGTCTGCAGCAGTTCCCGGAAAACGGCGCTGACACCGTGGTCAGGCAGTGTTTCAACTGCCTGCAGAGCACGCTCCGCATACATTTCCATATCCGCTGCTGCACGGGCAAGACCGCCGGAAGCTGTGACGATTGTCTTGAGAGTTCTGGCATGCTCTCCTGTAAAAGTTCCTTCCTTTGCCTCCCGCAGAAGATCGATGATCCGATCCTTTGCCTGCGGATCCTGCATGGCATAGAGTACAGGGAGCGTCAGGATTCCTTCCCTGAAATCCATCTGCGTGAGCTTGCCTTCCTCCTCCGTGTCGGAAACAAAATCCAGCAGGTCATCGCGGATCTGGAACATATAGCCAAAATTGATCCCCAGCTGTTCGAGCTGTGCCTGCACGTCTTCACTGCATCCGCTTTCCACTGCGCCCGCCAGACATGCCAGCCTGCACAGGGCAGCTGTCTTGCCGTAAATATTGTGCATATACTGCTCTACCGTGATGTCTTCTCTGCCGCGGCACTCCATCTGTCCCAGTTCTCCCAGACACATGGACTCAACAGCCTGGCCGAAAAGAGCGCCTACACGATAAAAGCCGTCCCGGAACAGGCTCTGGACAATCCTGCTGAGGATCAGGTCGCCCGCATAGACAGCCATATCCTTGCCGTATTTGGACTGTGTTGTCGGAAGTCCGCGGCGAAGAGGCGCATCGTCGACAATATCGTCATGAATAAGCGATGCCATGTGGACAAGCTCCACCAGGGCTCCCAGGCGGCAGAGTTTCTCTCTCCTGCCGGGCTCCTGCCCGTCTCCGTACCGGCTGGCCATCAGTAACAGCCGCGGACGAAGCCGCTTTCCTTTTGACATCTGCATATCGCGGAGAATGTTTCCCACAGCACCCCCGTATCCGGGGTCGCGAAGGCAGTCTGACAGATATTTTTCTACTTGCTCCATTTCCTGCTGCAGCTCTTTTTCTTCGTAACGATCCATCGGTTTCCCTGCCTTCCGGTCTGTCTGTACAGTGCCGGTCTGAAAAGTAACGCAAATAATCTTGTGATCACAAAAATGTATATAGATTATTTACATTAAAAGAGTTTTATCATCAACCACTGCACCGCGAGATGCACAGCCGAAGACGCCAGATAGCCTTCAGAGATCCAGAAAGCCATTGACGCAAGCGCACCGGTTGCAGGAAGCTTGTTGTCACGCGTCCGATCCTCGCGGAATGTCCCCGCGATCCCCTTTCTGCCCATATAAAGCGATGCTGCCAGAACAGGCAGTCCGAAGGAAAAAAACACCGCCACATTCAGGACAAGCGACGTCAGCCAGACAATATTAAGAAAATCTGCAAGCTTCTTTGCCCGCGCACGACCCAGAAACATGGGGAGTGTACGGCGGCCGGCCGCATAGTCCCGATCCATGTCGCAGGTGTTGTTCTCCAGCATGAACTGAGATACCACGAGAATCATCGGAAGAGAGCGCAGCAGAATAAGGGGCGTATCCTGAAGACGTCCTGTCAGGGACACATAGACGGCCAGCGGGATCAGCCCGCCCATTGTAATCCCCGAGAGTACTTCTCCAATCGGCATGTGGGACGTGGAAACCCATCTGCCGGAATAAGTTGCTGTGACCAATGCACCGAAGGCTCCGATTGCAGCCGGCACCGGTCCGCATTTTATCACCACATATATGCCCATCAGACAGGCAGCGGCAAAAAAAAGAAGCCCGTAAATAAGAGCCGGGCGCGGGTTTTCCACCTGATGATAGACAAGAGGGCCCTCTGCCTCTGCCACAATGTTTTCAGCCGTATCATTACCGCTGATAAAGTCATAATAATCGTTGAGCAGATTCACCGAACAATTTGCCAGAGCCGGAATCAGCAGGAGGAGGGAGATAATCACTCCCAGCAGAGCAGGATTGATGGCAGAGAGAAGAACTGCTCCGGGAGTGATCATATCGACAAATACTTTCCAGGTGATCCGCCGCACAGGCTGCGCGCTCTTTACCTGCATACAACCAAACCTCGCATGCGGATTATTTATTACATTTCAAGACTCGCTCGCGCGTCTTGCGCGATGAAGAATAAAACGAAACAGGCCTTTGCCGGAAACGTTTCAGCCAATGCTGTATAAAACGAAACAGGCCCTTGCCGGAAATGTTTCAGCCAATGCTGTCCCTTGCGTTGAAAACCATACGTACATAGTGTCAAATCAGGCATTTTATAGCAGCTATATGGGACAAACGGGCATAGCTTGGGACAGCATTCTGCTTTTAACTTATCCTTTGCGGAAAGCTACACCCATACCGCCCATGGGGTGGTCCCAGGACTCAACAATGCGTCCGTGTGTGAGGACGCGGCAGGTGCCGCATTCCAGACATCCTTCATAGTTGAAATCAATGCTTCCGTCCTCCCGCTGGCTGTAGAGTTTTGCGGGGATCTTTTACATGGATATGCGCATAGCTGCTGTCAACGTTAAACCGGTTATGTCCAAGCTTATCTTCAATTGTCATTGCCATTACAGTGCACCCATCGCCTTTCTGACATCTCCGAAGAGTTTGAAGATGCCGACCTTCTTCACTGCGCCCATAGCTGTCTTGAAGAACTTCTCCTTCTCCTCGCCGTCTACCAGCCACAGCCCCTTCATGATCTCTTCCATCATGCCGGGATACTGTTCAAAGATGCGGTGATTGTCAATAAATGCAGGCATCTTGCGGTAGTGTTTCATGTCCTTAACGATAAAGCTGTCATTGAGTTTCTTCTCGTACAGGGAGAGAGAAGCTTTGCTGTAGTCACCTTTCTCCTTGGCGGCAATTATGGTCTCTGCCGCAAGACGAGCGGATTCCGCGCACAGATCCATGCCGCGGATAGTAAATCCAAGGTTCATGACCAGAGCCGCCGCATCACCGGCGACGATAACACCGTCGCCGTACAGCTGAGGAATCATATCATAACCGCCCTCTGTGACCAGATGTGCGGAATATTCCACCAGTTCGCCGCCCGTCAGATAATCTCTGACAGAAGGGTGATTCTTCAGGCGCTCTACCATATCTCTGGGAGCGACACCGCCGTAGCCGATCTCTTCGATCGTCTCGACAATACCGATGGAGACACAGTCCTTGTCTGTATAGAGGAAACCGCCGCCGACTGCTCCGTTTGTGACGTCACCGGCAAACAGCCATGCCAGGCCCTCTCCGTCCTTGACGCCGAAACGCCTGTTGATCTCTTCTTCACTGAACTGGATGACTTCCTTGACGCCGACTGCGACCTGTTTGGGCTCCAGCTCCTTTTTCAGTCCCAGCTGCTGGGCGAGCAGAGAGTTGACGCCGTCCGCCAGAAGGACACAGTCCGCATACATTTCTTCCTCACCGGCCAGAACACCGATCGCTTTTCCATTGTCATCCGTCAGGACCTTGTCTACACGGATCCCATGAATGAACATGGCGCCCGCCTCCTCGGCCTTCTCTGTGAGCCAGGGATCCAGATTGCCGCGCAGAATGGAATAGCTTGCCTTCTCCGGTTTGCGCATCTCTTCATCGTCATACTCGAGGGTTGTAGCAGTTTCCTCTGCCAGGAAAGAGATTCTCTCACGCACGATCTTTCTCTCTACGGGAGCCTCTTCGCCGAAGCCGGGGAAGATCTTCTCCATCGCATGTCCGTACATGCGTCCGCCGGTCACGGCCTTCTGTCCAGCTTCCTCGGCGCGCTCAACAACAAGTACTTCCATCTCTGCCTGCGCCAGAAGGTAAGCAGCTACACATCCCGTAATGCCTCCGCCTACGATTATGACATCAAATTTTTCTTCTGCCATATGTTCCCCCTGTCCTTTCTCATCATCCTGTGCTGTGTTGATCAGTAACTGTATTGCATCTGTAAATATATCGCTGTACACGCCCCTCGAAGGGCGTGTACATGTAATGTTGCTTGCGGCGATAACATTGCTTCGCAATGTCTATACGCTTTGCTGTGCGCAACACACTCTGCGAGTGTGTTCGCGCCGTACAACTCGGGTTTTGCGCGAAAACCACGCGCAAAACACCTCGCGTTTCAGGCGGGTCTGAACTGTATCTATATCGCCTTTCTCACGCTCAGTTTTTTCCCAAAAATCTTGCGCAGAGCACGCTGACTTCAAACAATACCAGAAGCGGAACAGCCAGCATGCACTGGGAGACGACATCCGGAGGTGTGAGAACCGCCGCCACAGTAAAAACTGCCAGAATTATAAATTTCCTTGCCCGGACCAGCTGCTGCGCCGTCACCAGGCCCAGTCTCGAAAGCCAGATCACCAGAACCGGCAGCTCGAACATGATCCCGAAGGGAACCAGAAATGCAAACAGAAAGCTCACATATTTTCCGAGTGAAAACATGGGTGTCGCCATGTTATCCCCCATGGTGACAAAAAAGTTCACTGCAAGAAAAAAGACAAACCTGTAGGCGAACATGACTCCCAGAATGAACAGGATCAGTGCCGCAGACAGATAGACCAGCGCAGCTCTGCGTTCCCGCCTGTGCAGAGCCGGGCGCACAAACCACCAGATTGAGCCGAATACCACCGGGCTTCCCAGCACCGTGCCCGCGATCAGGGACATCCTGGTCTGGGCACTGAAGGCCTCGGCGACCTCTGTATAAATCAGCTGTATTCAGGATGGCTGCCATACTCGCGAGCAGGACTTTGCGCAGAGCCTGCAGATGTTCCAGCAGAGGCATTGCCTCCAGCGTCTCCGTTTCTGAAGGAGCTGTCATGGCTGTCCCGGCTTTCCTTTCTGCCAGGGCGGAAGCGTCCTCTTTCCTGTCTTTTCGTTCAAGATTACGCTTTTTCATCGGACCTGCCGTCCTCTTCCTTCTTTGCGGCAGGATCGTCCGCGTTCACCTCTTCCTTGAACTCCCGGATACTTTTTCCCATTGCCT
>CACYTU010000128.1 GCA_902777355.1 uncultured Lachnospiraceae bacterium
CCTGAATTATTCACGGACAAGTCTATAAACAGACTTGAAACCGCATAGTTACTGCAATTTTTAATGTTTTTGCTTTCATCTGAAAAGTGAATAGAAAAGGAACCTGAATCTTGGTAAAATAAAGGTGTCCTAAGCCAATAAAAACCAAGAAGGAGGTTCCTATGACTTATTCTAACACCATTTCTCTCGAAAGCAATAAACAAATCAAAATCAATTTCAATGGCGGCGATCTTTCCTCAGACGCAGGTCTTCTGCTCATCAAAGAATTTGCAGCAAAAGTCGGTCTGGTAAAACTTGTAAAAAAACTGTTCCACACGAATGATTCCGCGTCATTCAGACTGCATACAGATGCTGATAACCTTTTGCAGATTATTTACCAGATCATCGCGGCATATTTTGAAGATGACTGTGCCGATGAATTGACAAATGACCCTGTGCTGACTGCGATCCTCGATAAGGGTGCTTTAGCTTCACAGCCTACGTTATCAAGATTCTGGAACCGCATGGACGAAGACACCCTTTCCCAGTTTGACGAGATCGATTCGAAAATGAGGGAGATCGTATATTCCATCAAGCATCCTGAACATATGCTGTTTGATCTGGATTCCACCCTTTTGAACACCTATGGGAAACAGGAAGGCGAGGGCTTCAATTACCATTATCAGGCCCATGGATATCATCCCCTTCTCTGTTTTGATGGTCTTACGGGAGATCTCCTGAAGGTCGAGCTGAGGGATGGTACTCAGTACTGCAGCAAAGAAGCGGATCAGTTCATGATACCGTTGATGCAGGAATACCGCGCCAAATATCCGTCATTGCCACTCTATCTTCGCGGCGACAGCGGATTTGCTTCACCTGCTCTCTATGAAGCATGCGAGGAAAACGACTGCAAATACGCTATCCGGCTTAAGGACAATGCCACATTACGCAGGCTCGCGGCTGATGCAGATGAAGCTCTGTCTCGCGCAACAAGGGATAACCAGGTCGATTATGCCGTTGAATATGGCGAGTTCATGTATCAGGCTGGAAGCTGGTCCCATCCGAGAAGGGTTGTCTTCAAGGTTGAAAAACCTACAAACCAGTTCATCCACATGTTCACTTTCATTGTCACAACGATGGAAAGCGAACCTTATCAGGTGATCCGTTTTTACTGTGGCCGCGGCAAGATGGAGAATTTCATCAAGGAAGGGAAAAGCGGATTTGACTTTTCCTCTGTCAGCAGCCACTCAAAAGTGGTCAACGCAAACCGGCTTCGGGTACATGCCCTGGCGTATAACCTGTTCAATTGGTTCAGGCGACTGGCATTGTCTGCAAATATGAGAAAACAGACAATTGACACCATTCGCCTAAAAATGTTGAAGGTTGCTGCCAAAATTGTGCATTCGGCGAGATACACAGTATTCAAGCTTTGCAGCAGCTGCCCTTACAAGCAGGAATACTACGATACCCTTGAAAACATCAGGAACCTCAGGCCTTTGCCTGCGTAATGCCCGCCATTGCCGCGTCCCTGATATGACGTACAAAGATACATTGAAAATCTCAGAAACAGCAGTTTGGTTTTCACAGAGCAGGGTAAGTGCGCCCATTTTTAGAATTCCTTACCGGCTGTTTCGAGGCAAAGGTGTGCCCCGACTGTTTACGGGGAGGGGGGCATTCAACAAGTTAACTCGTGAATAATTCAGGGGCAAAGGTGTGCCCCGACTGTTTACGGGGAGGGGGGCATTCAACAAGTTAACTCGTGAATAATTCAGGTTATATTATCTTGGCAGGTATTTTTTCCTGTTGGCGTGTTTATTGCTGTGGAGATGGATTTTGGTCATTCCCCTGCTTCCGACTTTCTTCTTCAGTATCGAGTAAAATCTGCTTCTCGAAACAGAATCTCCTCCCTTCCAGTATTCTGTGTGCTTGTTTTTCCCCTTGTAATATTCCTTTTCCAGCCAGACTTCTCTGGGTCTGGAAGGGAGTCTGAAATAGTTTCTGTAAGACGGGTTTTCTTCAGTAAGATAATTCTCTACATACACTCCCTTTTTTCGGTAATATCCGTAAGGTTTGCTGTAGAAGTCAGCAGAGTATATACAGGTGATGTGTTTGTTTTTATAGGTCCAGATTCCATATCCGTAATTCCAGTCGTACAGAAGAATCTCCGGGATGCTGTCGTTATCCAGATATATCAGCGCAAATTTGACATCCGATTTCTTGCTGTATTTATAATAAGCAAAAGTATGGTTCTTACTCCTGGAGCCAATCTTTTTCCCCTCCGGCATGACGTACACTTTTTCCTTTCCAAGCATTTTCCTGTACGCCCTGATCGCCTGCCGCTTTGGAGACGCTGCTTCGACATGCACCGGCGGGAGCATTGTAAAGGTGAGGGTCAATAAAAGCAGATATGTAAGAATTCTTGCCACATGTGTTTTTCTCAATGTCTTCATTCTACGCCACCTCCTTTTCTTAATGATTCATCACTGTAATGGAAACCTTCTTCGTTAAACCCGGTTTTGCTTGTCGACGTAATCATAATCATATACAGTGGAAAAAAAGATGCTGCAATCGCCGCCGGTTTTAGCCGGTTCCTGAAAGACGCGTTCCGCTTCAGAAAGCTGCTGCTCTTTCCTGCAATATATTATAACACAGCCTAATGACTTGTATGGTTCTTTTCCACGGCATTTTACACGCTTTCCGACTATGCCGCTTGTAAGAGCGGCAGCGCGAGGAGAAAAAGCCGGAATAGGTTTCTCCGATGCGATCAGCGGAGCTTTGGGCCGTCCCGCGGCACAAAGCTCTGAGACTTGTTCACGCCCCCATGAGAGTGCGAACAAGTAATGTTGCGTTTGGCGATTCCAATGCTCTTACGTGCTGCCATCACAGCCTATTTTAAGAATTTCAGACTTCGGTGTTCATGGTATACTAAACAAAGCAGAATGTGGCAAGATCCCTGGCCGAATACATACATAAACCCTGACGTCAGGCTCTCATTAAGGAGGTCCTCCATGTTTATCGCCGACGGAATCCAGAATATCATCAGTGCAGGAACGCAGCAGCTCGTCCTGTGGATCACACAGGTTCTGCCGCAGGTATTCCTTTTTCTGATCCTTCTCAATGCGATCACCCGCATGATCGGACAGGCGCGGGTCGAGCGGCTGGCTCTCCGGTGCGGTTCCAATGCCTTCCTGCGTTATCTGGTCCTTCCTTTTCTGTCCGCAGTCGTCCTGGGCAATCCCATGGCCGTCTCCATGGGCCGATACCTTCCCGAAGAATATAAACCTGCCTTTTTTGCCTCCGTGAGTTACCACTGCCACACCAACAGCGGCATTTTTCAGCATATCAATCCCGCGGAGCTTTTCCTCTGGCTCGGAATCGCCAACGGTGTCCTGGCCCGCGGACTGAATGTCTTTCCCCTTGCTTTCCGCTACATGAGTGCAGGACTGCTCGCCAATTTTATATCCGGCTACGTCACAGAGATCCTGACCCGGAAACTGGAAAAAAAGGGCAATGTTCATCTCTCTACTCATGTGCATCTCCCGGAATCAGAACCTGTTTCCGGGAGTATTCCCAAGGATTCCCCGAAATCAGAAAATGCGAACATGGACATCCCCACTGTCTCAGAAGAAACTGAAAATACGGGCAGCATCCCTGTCCCGGAAAAGCCTGCCGATTCCAGCCCTGCAGCGGATTCCTCTTTTTCCGAGGGAACAGAATTCTCCGGCAGTTCCTACCGCACCATTACCATCACACGGGGAGATGGCGGCTACGGCGGCCCCCTGACCATCACGCCGACAGAGGAAAGGCACACCGTCCTCTATATGACCGGGGGCGGCATGGAACCCGAACCTCTTGCAAAAATACTTGCCCTTTCAGGCATGAAAGCAGTCAACGGAAACCTGGAGACATGCCCGGATGAAGAGGTGGCCCTCGCCATCATCGACTGCGGCGGAACCCTTCGCTGCGGGATTTATCCCAGCAAGGGCATACCGACTGCCAACCTGCTCGCAACGGGAAAGAGCGGTCCCCTGGCCAAATATATGACAAAGGACCTCTATGTCTCTGCAGTCACTTCTGCCCAGATTGCTTGTCCGGAAAACCCGGCGCAGGCCGGGACAGCGGCAGCACCTTCCCGGCAAACCGTCTCTGCCGATCTCACAAGAGACGATTCCTGTCATTCCCTGACTGATAAAGCGATTGCAGAGGCCCTGCCAAAGGAATCGAATGTGCCCGCCATGCAGCCCGGCTCACAGCAGGAGCAAGATATTTCCTCTGAAAAGAATCCTTTCTCCTGGCAAAGGGGGCAGAAATGGCTGATCCCCGTGGCCGCCATCAGCAAAGTGGTCAGTATTTTCCATCAGTCTGCCCGTGACGCTGTCAAAACCTGTCTGGAAATCATCCTTCCCTTTATGGGCTTTGCCGCCCTCTTTATCGGAATCTGCCGCGGTTCGGGGCTGACGGAATTTATCGCAGGTCTCATAAAACCTATGGGCGGAAGCCTCCCCGGCCTTTTCATTACCGGCATCATCTGCTCCATTCCCGGACTAAGCGCCATCCTCGGAGCCGGCGCTGTCGCTGCCCAGATGTTTGCCACTGTGATCGGCGACCTGATCCAGTCGGGCGGGATCGCACCTGCGGCGGCGCTCCCTGCCCTGTTTGCCATCAACTGCCAGTGTGCCTGTGACTTTATTCCCGTGGGACTGGGCATGATGGAGGCAAAACCCGAGACCATGCAGCTGGGCATCCCCGCTGTCACTCTCTCCCGCTTCGCGACCGGGTGGATCCGGATCCTGATCGCTGTTATCTTCAGCATTGGTCTCTATGCCTGAAATCTTCCTTTACGTATGAAGATATAAATATGATGTAAAGGTCAAAAGGTATCCAATGGCTCTGAGTCTCGTCAAGCTGCACAAACAGCCGAAGGGCCTTGGCGAGCGGCCGGTACTTGGCCGCTGTT
>CACYTU010000129.1 GCA_902777355.1 uncultured Lachnospiraceae bacterium
AAGCTTAGTATCCGCTGCGTTTTTCACGGAGCGGGAGCGTCCCGCCGAAACTGTGATGCACAAAAGGCGTATTGTTTTCAGCATGGCCTGAACTGTAACTTTCAAGGGAATATCACGCCTTACTGCCCACTCCTCATCGAGGGCGAAGCAATGTAATATTGCGTACGGCGATCAGACTGACCTGCATTGACAATTTCCCTTGTAGCAGCCATAGCCTGTAAGATGCTTCAGCCCTCTCCCATGTGCATCTTTTCAATCGCGTCCTTCTTGAATTGTGCGAACTCTCCCTTGTCCAGGGAATCGCGGATCTGCTCCATCAGATGGTTATAATAATAGAGATTATGCAGCACACCCATGCGCATGCCCAGCATTTCCTGAGCTTTGTAGAGGTGGCGGAGATAGGCTCTTGAGTAGCCTCCCCTGCAGACGGGGCATCCGCAGTCCTCTTCGATCGGGCGGTCGTCCTCCGCATAGCGGGCGCTCTTGATATGAAGGGTTCCGGATTTTGTATAGAGGTTGCCATGACGGCCGTTGCGGCTGGGATAGACACAGTCAAAGAAATCGATCCCGCGGTCCACGGCCTCCAGAATGTTCTCCGGAGTTCCGACGCCCATCAGATAAGTCGGCTTATCGACAGGGAGATGCGGGACTGTGTGGTCCAGGACATCATACATCTGCTCATGAGCTTCTCCAACGGCCAGCCCGCCGATGGCGTAGCCGTCCAGTTCCATCTCTGTGATCCTCTTCGCGTGATCTGTGCGCACATCATTGTAGACCGCGCCCTGATTGATCCCGAAAAGCAGCTGTTGCCTGTTCACTGTGTCCTCGAGTCCGTTCAGGCGCTTCATCTCGACCCTGCAGCGCTCCAGCCATCTGGTGGTTCTGTCCACGGATCTTGTGACATAGTCGCGGTCGGCCAGGGCCGGGGCGCATTCGTCGAAGGCCATGGCGATCGTAGAGCCCAGATTGGACTGGATCTGCATGCTCTCTTCAGGTCCCATGAAAATCTTGTGTCCGTCGATATGGGACCGGAAGGTGACCCCCTCTTCCTTGATGCTGCGCAGGTCGGCCAGGGAGAAGACCTGGAATCCACCCGAATCCGTCAGGATGGGCCGGTCCCATTTCATGAAATGATGGAGGCCTCCCATTTTCCGCACCAGTCCGTCGCCGGGACGCACATGCAGGTGGTATGTGTTGCAGAGAGCGACCTGTGTGCGTATGCTTCTGAGATCATCGGAGGAGAGACCGCCTTTTATGGCGGCGGCTGTAGCCACATTCATGAATACCGGGGTCTCGATCATGCCGTGGACGGTATTCAGACGGGCACGTTTGGCTCGTCCTTCCTGTTTTAAGACTTCGTACATTTGAATCTCCTGAAAAATATTTCGGATGAATGAAGCAGCGGCGGCCTGGCAGATCTCTGCTGCTCTCCCGCCGGCCTGTGTCCCCGGCCGTGTCAATAGGGCAGAGGCGGCCACGCCGGCCTGTGTCCCCGACCGGCCCGTGTCCGCCGAAAGTCGGAAAATGCATTACGCGGGCCGTGTCATAAAAAACAGGAGGGATCTGTCACCGGATCCCTCCTGCGGATTCATGTCATCACTTGATATATATGCCCTGTTCGTGACCGGGAGCATATAGCGAACGGATCAGAGCTGATCCGGAAGCAGCTTGTGGAAAATGATGCAGTTCGGCTTGTCCACCTTGATTTCCTTGGCAGACATGATAATGGTCTTTTTCTCAATATCCACAGCGAAGAATGTCATGGTATCCGACTCATGGTTGAGGCTGACCAGATGCTTGTCATCGGGGAACAGGGCTGCATCCTTGGGATATTCGCCGCTGATCGGCAGGCACAGTACCTTTGTCAGATATCCGTTGTCCGGATCTATGCTGAAAATAACAACGGAATTGTCACCGGCGTTTGAACTGATCAGATATTTGAAGTCCGAAGAGAAGTTGAGCGCGCTGGCGGCAGAACCGGTTGCGTGATAGTCGTTGAGCGTCGGGACGGTCTGGATTTTTTCGAAATCCGGAACTCCGTTGATTTCCTGATAGAAGTAGACATCGATCAGGTTCTTGAGCTCATGGACGACATAGAGGAAGTGTCCGTCGTTGGAAAACTTGAGATGCCTGGGAGCCGACTCCATCTCGGAGTGCAGGACCGCGCACTGTCTGATCTTGCCGGTGATCGGATTGAATGTATATACATTGACGTGGTCCATGCCCAGGTCGGCGACACAGAGATATTTGTTGTCCCTGGTCATCTTGACACACTGTACATGGGGGCGGAAATTGCGCTCCGCAATGCTTCCGAGGCCTTTCAGGAACAGCTCGTCGGTGATCTCGCCCACACTGCCGTCTTCATTGATGCGCAGGACGGTGATCTTGCCGTCATGGTAGCTGCACACGAAGAGGTAATGATCTGTGTAATCCGTCGACAGATGAGAGCCGCGCATGCCGTTGATCGAGGCGCGGTTCAGTTTTTCCAGATTGCCGCCGCTGACGATTTTGAAAGATTCAACACCGAAGTCTGTGATGGAATACAGAAATTTGCCGTTATGAGAGATGGTCACATAAGAGGAGTTGGTGATGGATACCTCACTCTTCTCGGACAGGGTTCCTTTCTCCACATCGACATCGTACACGCGGATGCCGACTTTCTTCTTGCCGGCCCTTGTGTAGGAAGAGACATAGGCGACAAATTTGTCACCCGGTACGTACCCGTATCTGGAGAGATCAAGTACTTTTTCCTTATACTCAGTCATTTAGCACGCCCTTTCCCCAGCCATTCGGCTTATGAAAACAAATCCGGGCATCCCAAAGTGTAATTAAAAAATACACTTCCGGAACCGGTCAGAAAATCCTGCTTATACTTTAACACAAAACATCTCTAAATGGTATGCCTGTATGTAAAAAACAATGTGAATAAACAGCGAGCAAGCGGCCGCAGAGACGGATATGCCTGCATATCCGGTCTTGCGGACATTTGCGAGCGCCCACACATTCGCACAGAGCAACGCAAGG
>CACYTU010000130.1 GCA_902777355.1 uncultured Lachnospiraceae bacterium
GGGATCGCGGGAGCAGACTTTGACGACATAGGGCTTGCCCAGCTTGCCGGAAGCGACTACGTCACGGACTGCCTTGTGGCTTCTGTCGAAGCGGCGGACAAAACCGACCTGGAGCTTGACGCCTGCTTTCTTGACTTCCGCCAGAGCCTCGTTGATCTTGGCAACTTCTGTGTCGATGGGCTTCTCGCAGAAGATGTGTTTGCCTGCCCTTGCAGCACGAATCATGAACTCAGCGTGTGTATTGGTGGAGGAGCAGATAAAGACTGCGTCCACGTCAGCTGCGGAAAAGACATCCTCGGGATCCTTGGAGCAGCGGGAGATGCCGATGCTCTTTGCCCACGCTTCCATCTTCTCATTCATGAAAGGATCCGCTACGATCACGACCTCTGCATCCGGAATGAAGTTCTGGATATTTGTGCCATGCAGGTTGCCGATACGTCCTGCGCCAAGAAGGCCGATTCTAAGTTTCTTTGCCATGCTTTTTCTCCTTTTTTAAACAACTCAGAAATAAAGAACACAATTTACGGACTGCTTTAAGCCGGTCAGTTCCGGCATATCTGCCGCAGGACAAAGCGCCCTGTAACATCCTTCAAATGTTGAAAAATCCTTGCAAATGCCAAAATCCTTAAATGAAAATCAACAAACTCCATGGTATCCTGCCGCCATCGGCGCAGCTTACCCCCGTCGCGGCAGAGCCTGTCCGGAACTGCTCTGTCCTGCTCTGATTATCCCGTCAGCGACCGGTTTTTCTTATCTTTTTCATCAAATATGGCATTCTTTTTCTAAAGAATTTATACAAATTATATAAAAGTAACAGAATAGTGTCAAGAAATGAGTGTTGTGTTCAACTATTTATGCACATCATAGTTTGCCTGCACCGCGGCCAAATCCAACACCACCATTGTTTGCCTGCACCGCGGCCAAACCAATACTATTATTTGCCTTTGCAAAACACAAAATATGCGGGGTATCCTTTCGCATCGGATGACCCGCATATTTGATTCAGTCTGCCTCTAAGTCACAGATTTTCTTTTGTCTGGATGATGCTTACAGGTTTTCTTTTGTCCGGATAGTGCTCACAGGTTGTCTTCTGTCCGGATGATGCTCACAGATTGTCTTTTGTCCGGATGATAATATCCGTGAGGATCATTTCCTCCGGAGGCTGGATCTTTTTCTGTAACAGGTCAGCCAGAATATGAGGCGGACGGTATCCCTGCACATAGCCGTTCTGGTCGATCAGAAAATCCGCGAAATTCTCCCGCAGCGCTCTCTCGTTTCTGGGTGTCTGGTCATAAATCACGACATAGGGCCGTTTGGTCAGCTTCAGATCCTGGAAGGCCTTTTTGATGCCCGCCTGTCCGCCGGAAACCGTCAGAATCCCGTTCAGGTCCGGAATCGTATGCATGGTGTTGACGATGATCTTTTCCACTTCGTCCGCGTCATCAAAACTTCCCTGAACACCCACGACTTCTATTCCGGGGCAGGAAGCCTTCATTTCCTCGATAAAGCCCGCCACGCGGGAATTGTTGGAATGGTTGGTAAAATATCCGGTGATAACCAGGACTTTACCGGTTCCTCCGGTCATCAGTTTCATCAGGCCAGCCGCCGTGCGGCCGCTCTTCTTGTTGTCCATCCCGACGAAGCAGATGCGTTTGGTGCCGACAATATCAGAGTTGAAGGTCACGACCGGAATCTCCTCCTGCTCAATGACTCTGTTGATCTCCACTCTGACATCTTCACTATCCACAGGCATCAGGGCAAGACCATCGATTCCCTCTGCCACCAGTTCACGGATCATATGGATCTGCTCTTTTTCATCCACAGACATGCTCTCCTTCAGGATCACCTCCACTCCGCGGTCCCTCAGTTCCTCTGCCGCCTCATGGATCCCCTGATTGATCTTGATCATGAAAGAGGCACCGGCAAGCTGTGTCACGATGCCGATTCTGCATATCTTCTTTTTTCCCGCGCCGGTTTTTCTGGGTTTCCTGATATAGCCCAGTTCCTCCGCGATCTTCCTGATATTCTCCGCCACATCGGGATCCACTCTCCCGCGGTTATTCAACGCGCGGTCCACCGTTCCCCTGGATACACCTGCGGCATCTGCAATCTGCTGTATTGTCACTGCCACTGTTCTTCTCTCCTTATGTGCATCTCTTGCTGTCCGATCTGACCGTATTCGGATCCTGAAATCCGGATTCAGGATACGGATTTGGGAATTGGAATTTTCAGCCAGCATCACGCACAATTTCCGAAAAGCAGCCACGGTGTGTTATTGTGCGTGCATTCAACCTCTTTAACTGTATTATACAGGATATGCACGCAGTAAACAAGCACGCGTTTTGCAAAAATGAGGCACGCAAATACAGGCAATAATATGCCAAAGCTGGCATAAGCAAGAAACAACAAGAAATAACGGGGCAGAGGCAGCCACGCCGCCCTCCGCCCCCCCCCGACCGGCCCGCCTCCGCCGTAAGGCGGAAAATACAGTACGCGTGCCGTGTCATAAAAACAGCACCGCACAGGTGGTAGGCCTGTGCGGTGCAAGGAAGGGTAACGGGACTGCTGCAATATAGTTTAAGTCTGAAAAAGCTTATGCAAATGCAGCAGCGGATGTAACCAAAAATTATTACAGATTTATTCCCGGCAAATCTTTTTTACAGATTTCTTTTTATTCAAGTCCTGTTCTTTTGGAAGCCTTTCGGAAGTCTTCTTTTGGAAGTCTTTCGGAAATCTTTCATTTCTTTCTGATCTTCTTTCTGATCTCGCAGTCCGTCAGGTCTTCCGTTTGATGTCTGGTCAATCTATAAAAAGGTTTTGTTTACGGAAACAGATCTTTATTATGTCAGTCCTTTATTATGCCTCGATCTCGGAAAGCTTGACGGGTCTGCCTTCCTTGAGGGACTTCTTGGCTGCGATCGCGATGCGGACGGGCTCAAGACCATCCTTGCCGCCTACAGGGACTTCCTTGTCGTTGAGGACTGCGTCGACAAATGCC
>CACYTU010000131.1 GCA_902777355.1 uncultured Lachnospiraceae bacterium
TCTCTCCTCTTACACTTGTTCCGATGTTTTCCCATGTTGCGGTTCTCATGTGTTTCCTCCTTTTTTGGCATGAAGCCATTTGTATGACTCCTGTTTTCTGTTTTCAGAACTGATATAGCGGAAAACATTTTTTATAAGTTACAGGAGGAAGAGAAACATATATATGTCAAGTAGCATGCTTAGGCCGCATATTTATGTTGATTATATATGCATATGCATATATAATATTATTAAACATAGCGTTTATGATTTGGCTTTCTGTTCATTCTTTTCATGAAATCTGTTCGAATTATAAATCAGTTAGTTGTATATTATCAAAAGTAATTAGCAAAAGAGCATCTATCACAAGTGGAAAGGCTTTTAATATCTTGAAGAAATGCAAAACACCTAGCTTCATACTGGAGAAGAAGCTCCTCACATCCAAAAAGGATGAGGAGGCGCTCGGCCTGCGCTTTTCCTATGCCTTGAGGATACAGTGCCAGCTCGTAAAGCACGCCCGGAAGCAGATACAGAAGCTGCGGGAAGACGGCGAATACCGCGCCCTCCTCGCTGCCAGGGCTTCCATCCCCAAAGACAGTAAGGGACGCGCGGCCCTGAGCCGGAAACTCGGGGAAAAGCGGCTTTCCCACGGCCTGTCCCAGTACCAGTTCAAGCAGTGGGTGAAGCCGCTGCAGCACCGGTACAGAAAACATATCGATTCCCGCAGTGCCCAGTCCATCGCCGACGACGTGTGGAAGGCGGCGGAGGAGGTCCTGTTCGGGGACGGTAAGAAGCTCCATCTCCCGAAATGGCACGAGGTCCGTTCCATTGAGAGCAACGACAACGCGACGGGGATAAAATACCGCAGCGGGCGCATCAGGTGGAACGGCCTTGAGATGCAGGTCTCCAGGGACAGGAACAACGCCTATGAGAATGAGGCGCTGAAACACCGCGTCAAGTACTGCCGCATCGTCCGGAAACCCATGGGTAAGCGGTGGCACTATTACGTACAGTTCGTCCTGGAAGGGTACCCTCCGAAGAAGCATGTCCTGGGAGAGGGGCGCGTCGGGATCGATCCCGGGACGATGAGCGTCGCCGTCGCCTCAGAAAACGGGTGCATCCTCACGTCCCTTACAGAAGGCGTCCGCAGCAGGGAGAAGGAGGTCCGCCGCATCCAGAGAGCCATGGACCGTTCCCGCAGAGCGACGAACCCGGACCGCTTCAACGGGGACGGCACCGTGAAGAAAAAGCGCGGCCGCTGGAAGGAGAGCCGGTCCTACAGGATCCTCGCCATGCGGAAGCGCTCGCTGGAGCAGAGGCAGGCCGCCTGCAGGAAAAACCACCACGAGGCCCTGGCGAACCGGATCCTTGCCCTGGGGGACGATGTCTATACCGAGACGATGTCCTACAAGTCCCTGCAGCGCAGGAAGAAGGAGACCACAATCAACCGCCGTGGGCGATATGACCGAAAGGGCCGCTTCGGGAAGTCACTTGAGAACGGCGCGCCGGCGATGCTGCTCTTCATCATAGAGCGGAAGCTCAGGTACGAAGGAAAGGCGCTCCACAAGGTGAACACAAGGACCTTCCGGGCAAGCCAGTACAACCACGTAACAGATGAATACGTCAAAAAGCGGCTGAGCAGAAGGCACAACACCATTAACGGCAGATGGGTGCAGAGGGACCTGTATTCCGCCTTCCTGCTCATGAACAGCGACGCGTTCCTGGAACATGCGGACAGGGATGCCTGCATAATGACGTATGATAAATTCCTTGAAGACCATGACCGCTGTATAAATGAGATCATCAGCAGCGGCGCACAGATACTTTCATCATTCGGCATAAGCCGCGCAGTATAAACACCAGCAACCGGGTTCGACTGGATCCGTCCGCGTTAAGCGCCGCTGTGGCGTTTGCGGTAAAATTCCCATATAAGGGCGCCAGCTATAACAGCCGGAGGAGCATGCGGAAACATGGAGGTTTTTCGTACAGAAAGCTTTCGTACGGCATGCAAGCCCCAAGTGATGCTGCCCACGCTCTGGGAACCTGCTTGAGCTTGATCATGCAGAGCAGTCAGAATACGCCCTGCTCACCTTGTCGCTTACGATTATCGCGTCAGGAAACTGCTCCCTGATCTGGCGGTTCAGCTTCTAAATAATCTTGTAGGCCTGTAATTTTGATATACCCCAGTCCCCAGCGTCCTCATCCGCATCTACATATATCTTCTTATTCTCAAATATCCGAAAGTCCCACCGCCAAAGAGCAGCCACTCGCAAAAACCTTCGCGCAAAGAAACAGCGGGAGCATCTTACATGTTCCCGCCGCCAAAACGCGCTTTTTTCGAAAGTCTGTCCTTCTCCAGTTCACGAATACGGATCCCGTTTCGCATTAAAAACCCGGGGCGGTGTGATCCCCGGGAAAGAAGGAAACAAAAATTGTCATTACGCTGTCTGTCACGCTGACCCCGTCTTCCGGCCCGCATCAGCAAGGCAGCATCTGTTGTAGTAACCCCTGCTCACCTTGCCGCTTACGATGATCGCGTCAGGGAACTGCTCCCGGATCTGACGGTTCAGCTTCTGAATGATCTTGTAAGCCTGGGACTTCGATATTCCCCAGTCCCTCGCGACCTCATCCGCATCCACATACATCTTCTCTTCTGCCATGGCTCACCGCCCTTTCAGATCACGAGAACGGCAGCTCTTCTTCGATCCCATCCGGGATATTCATAAAGCCTTCAAGGTCGCTGCTCATGCTGCCCTGCTGGTACTGGCCCTGAGGGGCACTACCATACTGGCCGCCGTTCTGATACGATCCCTGCTGCGGACCGCCGTATTGCTGTCCACCGCCATTCCGGTATCCATTCATTCTGGCCCTGTGCGGGAGCACCGCTGTTCCGGTTCTGCTGCTGGCTGCCGCCTTGGCCGCCGTTTTGCCCATAACCATTGTTCTGTCCGTATCCGTTACTGCCCTGGCCATAATCGCCATTCTGGGAATAGCCGCCATTGCCGTAACCTCCGGCCTGACTGTTCCCGCCACCCTGCGCGTTCTTGCTCTCGGCAAATTCCTGGTCCTCGACCACCACCTCGGTCGTGTAGACCTTGGTACCCTCTTTGTTGACATAGCTGCCGGTCTGGATCCTGCCGGTAACGGCGATCTTCGTACCTTTCTTCAGGTACTTTTCCGCGAATTCTCCGCTCTTCCCGAAAGCGACGCAGGGGATGAAGTCGGCGTTGTTTCCATCATTATCGCTGCCCTTGCTGAACCTCCTGTCCACGGCCAACGTGTACCTGGCGATGCAGGTGGAGTTGTCGCCCGCACTGTACCTGATCTCCGGATCCCTTGTCAGCCTGCCCATCAGAATAACTTTGTTCATACTCTTCTCCAATCCTTCTTTAATTGCTGTTACATTCAATTTCTATATCAGATAATTTAAGTATATTATATATGCATATGCATATATTTACAATAGAAATACTGAAATTTATCAGAAATAATACCGAGAAAAGCGAACATACAAGCGGATTGAACAATATGCTCTCTCCATGTTAAGATTAAAGTTACAAATCTATGCATATGCATATACAGATTCGGGCACTCTGTCCGCACAGAAGGTAGTCGGTCATGGCGAAGTATTACAAGGAAACAATGAACAAAGCCTCATTGAGGTACAAAAAAAAGAATACTGAGCAGATCAACATCAGCTTCCAGACCGGGCAGGGGATCAAGGAAATGTTCCAGGAGCAGGCTGAGAAGAGCGGCATGTCCGTCAACCGGTACGTGATCGAGCTGGTCAGGGCGGACGCGGAAGGCAGGCTGATCCATCTGCCCGAGAAAGAAAAAGAAGACCAGTCATAACTGCCCTTCAGCCAGCATGGTCAAAACATATGGTCAAAGTAAAAGGAGGCGGCCGCCTCCTTTTTTGAGAGATAATCCATCGGTCAAATCGGCAGTAACATGCCCTCAGTGCCGTTTTGTCCCATAATTTCTATTTAGGCCATACCTCTCTGTATCAAATCGCTTTGCGCCCGCGTATGCGTTGTACCCTGCTGCTTTTATCGCTTTTATCAATTGACGAATCCGTTCAGTCAATCAGCAGACCGGGATACCGTTCACGTGTGGTTTTCCAGTCGATTCCGTAACGTTCTTTTAGAACCCTCTTCTTTACACTGTCATACTCATGGACAAACCCAAGGTATCCGCCTTCGCCGACCTCCGCCCTGACAAGCCTCTCCATCTCCGGCTCGATCGCAAGATACTCATCCGTATATTCAACGGGATTTTTTCTATCAAGTCCGGTCTTGTAGTATTCCTCCCGTTCCTCCGAAAACGTCCAGCCACGCTCTATCAGGCTGTAACAATCCTTCAGCCCGATCCAGAATTTCAGATCACGTTCCTTTTCAGACACGTTTTCATCCGCATATGCTTTGCAGATCTCCGGGAGCAGGGTGCAGACGACCCGCTGGAGATCCTCGTTCGGCAGAAAGGGATCAGTACGGATATATTCCTGCACAGTCCGGCAGAATTCGTCTCCGCTGATGATCCCGTATTTATAATCATTGATTTTCGATTTCAGATACTCCCTTGCGTCGTGGATACCACTCATTTCTTTCCCTTTCCGATAAATTACTTCTGATTCCCTTCTACCAAAAAACTTTGTCCTGACAGACCTATTTTGCGGGCATGTTCAAAACATATGGTCAAAGCAAAAAGAGGCCAGCACTTCCTTTTTGTGCCCTGTAATCATATCAGGTAATATCAATGTATCTCATGGACGCCAGATCATAGTCCTCCGGATTGACGATCCGAAACGATGTTATAATGTCTTCTTTGATAAAGTCTTCCTCCATTTTATCCCAGTCAATGTCATTTCCGTTTTCATGCTTAATATTGTTCTTTTCTAAGTTTTCCAGAAAAACTACGATCGGTTCAGGATTAATTTTGAGCGCTTCTTCAAACGCATTTATCATTGCTCTTTTCTTCTCCGAATCAACGCAGTAGAACTCATCATATCGTTTAGCTCCCAGATACAGCCAGTAAGCCACGTCTCCGCTTTCCCCGCAAATAAAGCTGGCTTTTGCATAGCGGGCAGCCCTGTCAAAACCGTTTGTCACATATAATGAACCATACTGATACAGAGAATTGTCCCTTTTCGCCCCTTCATATTTTGTCATTCCAAAATTCCTAAGATCGTTCCAAATATCTCCAAGCTTTTCTTTATCAGGCTCACTTAATTGAGACTTCAAAACTACGCATAGATTTTTTGATTTCAAAAACCCATATGCATAGTCTGCCATTTCGTTACACAGCTTCAGCCTCCTTTTTCTTTCCTGCTCTCCCATTCTCAAGACATTCTTATCGGTCCCGTGATACATGACTCCTTTATATGTGCTCATAACTCTTGCCTCCCGATTCTTTCTATGCCTCACAAATCCTCTTTTCTGCCATGGATTTTCCGTTCTCTGCTGCTGCCTGTTCCTTTCCGTCGGTCAATCGTATCATTTCAGCAGCCGCTCTTTCGTAATCAATATGCGTATAGACATCCAGCGTGACTTTCACGTCCGAGTGGCCCATCAGGTACTGCAGTGATTTCAGATCAATCCCTGCATTCACCATGTTCGTACAGAACGTAATGTCGGTAGACATGAGGCGTTACCTTGTTGATCGGCTTATCCGGATATAGTTTATTATACTTCTTCATTGCCAACCTGCATTCGTTTTCGATATGCTTCGGTTGCAGTTTCTTGTCGAATAGGATAAATCCGCTGTATCCGTCGATCAGCATTTCCGTCTTCAGCTTCGGTCTCTTTTTCAGGATATTCTCCAGCGCATCATATACCTCGTTCGTCATGGGGATAAAACGCCTGCCGGCTGACGTCTTTGTCATCACGATGTAGTATTTGCCATGCCTGTCCCGTTCAAGCTGGTGGTCAATCCGGATCTTCCTGTTCTTAAAATCCAGATCCTTCTTTGTAAGGCCGCAGAACTCGCTCACGCGCATCCCTGTTCCAATGAGCACGACAAATTCGTCGTAATACTTGCTGTAGGTTTTGTCGTTCCAGATAAAGCTCATCCAAAGCGCTGTTTCCACCGGCGTTAAGGCTTCCCGTTTCTTCGAATCATTTGGAACGACAGAAGTGATCGCAAAGTCGAAGGGATTTTTCCTGACCACATCCTCTTGATATGCCATCCGGAAAGCCGGTCTCAGCACCCCTTTGATGCTCGTGAGCGTGCTGTATCCCCTTCCGTCATTGTGG
>CACYTU010000132.1 GCA_902777355.1 uncultured Lachnospiraceae bacterium
CTTTCCTCGCGGCCTTCATCCTTATGCGCTCGGGAGAAAAGTTCTATATTCCCCGGACAAGTCTGATGGATATGTTCCTGCGCTGCAGCATCGGCACAATGGGCATCCTCTGCAATTTCTGGGCTGTAGACCACATGCAGATCGCGGATGCCAATATCCTGAACAAGCTCTCTCCCTTTTTTGCCATTCTGATGTCCATCTTCATCCTGAAGGAGAAACCAAACAGGGTCGAGTGGCTCAGCGTCCTGCTTGCCTTCACCGGCGCGGCTTTTGTAGCCAAGCCCGGCGCGGGCATCGCATCCTTCCCGGCGCTGGTCGCTATCCTAGGCGGCTTCACTGCAGGAACTGCCTACACCTATGTGCGCAAACTCGGCCTTGGCGGCGTGAAGGGACCGGTGATCGTGTTCTCCTTCTCCGTGTTCTCAACCTTAATCCTGCTGCCTAACATTTTTCTTAACTATCATCCGATGTCTGTAAAGCAGTTTATCTTCCTGGTACTGGCAGGATGTTCTGCAGCGATCGCGCAGCTCTCTGTCACTGCCGCTTACCAGAACGCTCCGGCCAGAGATATCTCCGTTTTCGACTACTCACAGGTCGTATACGCGGCGATCTTCGGCCTCCTGTTATGGGGCGAAGTCCCGGATGCCTGGAGCTTTCTGGGATACGCGATCATCATCGGGACAGCTTTTGGAAAATGGTATTGGATGACTAAACGCAGTCCTTCCTGACTTTCCTGTCATAGGTAAGAAGCCCGTTGGTCTCCTCCTCAATATCCGAGACTTGTGTGTACACGGCAGCGCAAAGTCCATCGCAGACAAGTCCCTTAACAGTCTTCATCATCTCCTCAAAGGTGCCGGGAAACTCCTCCGCCGAAGTCTGGTGATATCCGTAGACCTCAGAGCTCATGGAGTGCTCCGGAATCTGACAGTTAATACCACCGTATTCAGAAATCACAAAGGCTCTGCTGTCTTTCTCCACTTTCAGCGGGCGGAAATAATTGTGCACGCTTCGCACGTCGCCGCCTCCCTGGTCGAACCAGCCGCTGGCATGGTCCACAGGCCTTGTGGGATCCGCTTTCTTGACGATTTCTGTAATTCGGAGCGCGTCAAACTGGCCCCACCCCTCATTGAAGGGAACCCACAAGCCCACACAGGGGTAGTTATACAGCTGCCTGATCATGCGGACAATGTCTCTCTCGAACCGCTGCCTGGCCTTCTCATCTTCCCTGACAAAGAGCTTGTAATGATTGTCGCGCACGATTCTCCCTGCTGCGGGAATGACCGTCGGCAGATAGGTCTCCAGAAGCGACTGCACCGGGCCTCCGCCGTTGACCATGTCCTGCCAGACCACCATTCCCAGGCGGTCGCAGTGATAGTACCAGCGGGCGGGCTCTATTTTGACATGCTTGCGGAGCATGTTGAAGCCGAGCTGCTTCATCTGCTCGATGTCGTAGACCATGGCCTCGTCTGCAGGCGGCGTCATAAGGCTCTCGGGCCAATATCCCTGATCCAGGATTCCGTTGAAGAAATACGGCTTGCCGTTCAGCAGCAGCCGGGCCTTTCCTGTCTCATCCGTCCCCACTCCAAAAGATCGCATGGCAAAATAGCTCTCGACCACATCTTCTCCCGCTTCGATCCGCAGGTCGTAGAGTTCCGGATTCTCCGGGCTCCAGAGGCGGGGGTTCTTAACGGGAATCCGCGCTTTGAGGCGGGAAGACTTGGGATAAGCAAAGGCCTCCTCGCAATCCTCAGCAGTGATCCGGACCTCCGCATCTTTCGACATCCACAGCGCCACTTCAACCGCTTCCTCTTCTGGAAGAGGTGTGATTCTCATATGCCGGATGTAGATCTCCGGAACTGTCTCCATCCAAACCGTCTGCCAGATCCCGCTCTGGGCGTGATAGAACATGCCTCCGGGATTGAGAGTCTGCTTGCCGCGGCACTCATTGCCTTCGTCGGTATCATCCCACACGAACACTTTGAGCTCATTGTCGCCGGGCTTCACATAATCCGTCACGTCGAAGCTGAAGGACAGGTATCCGTTCCGATGGCTTCCCACTTTCCGGCCATTCCAGTAAACAGCGCAGCGCTCGTCCACCGCGCCGAAGTGCAGAATAAGGCGCCTGCCCTCCGGCAGATGAAGATCTTCAATTGTTCTTCTGTACCAGAGAGTCTCTCCGGGCTGCAGGATGCGGTTTACACCCGAGCGCGCCGTCTCAGGGGAAAAGGGCACCAGGATCTGCCCGTCGGCTGAAAGATCTGCCCCTGCATCAGATAGATGTCCTGTAAAGAATCCGTATTCCCACCAGCCATTCAGGCAAGTCCAGTCCGCGCGCCGCATCTGCGGTCTGGGATATTCCGGCAGCGGAACGGCACCGGGGCCGTCGTCTGCCTGTTCGCTCCACACTGTACACAGCTGCCGGATCTCGGCTTCCTTTTTCCTGCCAAGCTGCAGGGATGCGATCGCGTCTTTCAGTCTCATCCTTTATAACCTCCCAATGCTTTGTGGCAAGCCCCTTTATATCACTCATAATCAACAAGGAGCCCTTCAGCATGAACGGCATAGCCACGAACACCTACTATTCTCAGTTCTTCCAACAACTTCTTGCCAAGTTCCTTTTGTTTCATTTCTCAAACAAGAATCCAATTTGATAACTGATGGTTATCCGAATCTGTCTTAATGATATTCTTCCTGCGCATATAAGTCAAAATTGTATTAATTCTGCCGTTCTTCTGTCTATTGGATAATGTATCCGGAAGCATATCCCAAAGCAACTCCATATAATTTGCTTCAGTTTTTATAAAACTATCTGTAACTCCTGCCAAATGACTCTGCCCGGCAAATCCAGATTTCGCAGCATCGAGACAAATCGTTAAGGAAAGAATCGAAGATGGTGCAAACGAAAAAGCAGCATTGCGCTTTCCGATAACTGCCCTTTCGTTTGCATCAATTTCGATTTTTCTTTCGTTTGCATCAATTTCGATTTTTCCTGGTTGAACAAAGCGCGTCCGGGCTGCAGATATATATGGGATTTCAATCAGACCGCTTCTGTCCAGAGTTTAGCATGGATCCTCCGATAACTGTACTGTTTTATACAAGAAAACCACGATGACTGCATCAGAAATAAGCCTTTAAAAGGCTTCACAGGGATCCGTATTCAGTTTCAAGGTATCAGCATAGCATATGCGGCTCTGGCCGGAACAAAGATGGATCAGCACCTACCGGAATAATCCTTCCGCCACAGGATGAGCATTTACAGACATCCTTATTATAGAGAAGCCGGATGATCGCCGGGGCATCCAGATCCTTCAGCCGGGACAGATATTTTTTGCAGCCAAGGAGATTCCGGCACAGAGTGATCTTGCGATTCTTATTACGCGAAGACAGTAGGCCATAGTGACGGATTCGGACGAACCTTTTGGGCGGGACATGCATCAGGAACCGGCGGATGAATTCTTCACCGGTGATGGTGACCTCTTTCCATTGTCCCTGGTTTTTGTAATCCTTGGCAGTAAAGGTAACAGTGCTGTCCGTCATGCTTTTAATGCGGTAGTTACTGATCGCGATCCGGTGTGTATACTTCCCGAGATATTTGATAACGGACTCCGCGCCATCAAACGGTTTCTTGCAGTAAGGAATCCATTCTTTGCTGTAACAGGAGTCCAGCAGTTCTTTG
>CACYTU010000133.1 GCA_902777355.1 uncultured Lachnospiraceae bacterium
GATGGATGCGGGATCGATGCCCTCATTTTCCAGAGCCAGGATCGCACCGATTGCCATAGCGTCATTATTGGAGATGATGCAGTCGAATTCGGTGCCTTTTTTGAGGACGGCCTCGACACCGCTCTGGGCTTTATCACGGTTGTATTCGGCTGAGACCGTTGCAGCCTCAGCTGGATTCAGCCCTGCTTCCTTCATGATTTCAAGGGGTGTCTCAGAGCGGATCACGGAGTGGGACAGGTCCATGGGACCCTGGAGCATCAGATAGCGGACATCTGTCTGTCCCTTATTTCCGAAATACTCTGCAAGATATTCGCCCTGGAAAGTCCCGGCGAGTTTTTCATCGGAAGCAATACCTACGATATTTTCTCCGAGAAGATCGTAATCAGAAGCTTCGGGAAGTCTGTTGACGAATACCAGGTTCATGTCCCCGGCTGCTTCCACACAGGCACGCGCGTCGTTTGAGTAGGCGACATTGACGATCACGGCGTCCTTGCCTTCTGCCTTTGCCTGTTCGATGCACTGGATGACTTTGGACGAATCATTTCCTGCATGCATGATCTCCATATTCACATCGTTGTTCTTTGCGCTGACGCTCATGTCGTTCATCAGCTCTGTGAGCCACTCATCTTCTACGGTAGCGATATAGCACATGTTGTATGCGCTTCCTGCCGTCCCCGCGGCGGATGCCGCGTCAGACGCCTGATCCGCTGCTCCGGTGTTTGATGTGCTGCTTCCGCAGGCGGTGAGACACATCATGGCAATCATTCCTGCTGCAAATGCTTTTCTGAACTTTATCATTGTGGTCCTCCTTTTTAAAATTTGTGCAATATCCTTTGATGGATTTAATGGATTTTATGGGTTTGATGGTTTTGATGGATTTTTGTCGGTGGGTTTCTGAGTTCTTTCAGAAGTCTGCTGTTTCCTTTTGATGATTTGATTATAGGAGGCTTCAGGGATAATTATCAGTGGCTTTACAGCCCGAAAATATAAAGAAAACGACATGTCAGACAAGCAGAAATTTATAAATCAAATCCGTATTTACATGGAAAATCCGGTTGAATCTGTAACAAATTGACGCTAAAATAAAATAAAACCGCCCAAAAGTGCGGATTAAAGACATACTCTGACGATTTTTTTATCTACTTTATTTACACTTGTGGTCATGGACGGGTGCCCGGGACAGCTCCGCCTGCCGGGTTTCGGGAGGCTGGCCGTCCCCGAGGAATATTTAAAGGAGAAGATTTGAAGGGGAAGAAATGATACGATATCAGAAAAACAGGCTGGTTCTGGGCAATAACGGGGAAGAACTGATCAAAGACGAATCAGCAGGCTTGCCCTTTGTCTGCAACTATAATGAGGGGCGTTTGTTTATAGGCCATCATATTCCATGGCACTGGCACGACTGGTTCGAGATCAATTATACAGACAAGGGGTCTTTCCTGCTGCAGACAGCAGAAAAAACAATGGAAATACATCAGGGTGAAGCCGTGTTTATCAACAGCAGCACAATGCACGCCTACGATTTTCCAAAAGATGTAGGCTACTACTCCCTGTCCTGTGATACGCGCTTTCCAGGAGGAGAACCCGGCAGCTACCTGGACAGGAAGTTCTTTTCGCCGGTCTTCCACTCCAAATCCCTGTCGGTCCTTCATATAAAACCCGACACGGAGAGACGGATCCGGATGATCCACTGCATCGTGGAGTTTCTGAATGCTATGCGACAGGAATCCCGGGCCTACGAGCTGGCTGTGCGGGAAAGCCTCGTGCGTTTTCTTCTCCTGCTCTCTGAAGAAACCGCGGAAATCCTTGCAAAGGATCGGGCCGGAAGCAATCGTGACCAGGAACGCATGAAGCTTATGCTCAACTATATATATGACAATTACGCAGACCAGATCGGAGTGCCTGAAATCGCTCAGGCAGCGGGGGTAAGCCCCCGGGAATGCACGCGGTGCTTCAGACGGTCTGTCAGCCTCACTCCGGTCCGCTTTCTGATTGAATACCGGATCCAGATGGCGGCTGTCCTTCTGCTACGGACCGGCCAGAGTGTGTCCGAAATAGCGGCCAACTGCGGTTTTATGTCTGACAGCTACTTCAGCAAGATTTTCCGCGAAATATATAATTGTACTCCGAGGGACTACAGAAAGTCCTTTACCGGACTGGAGGAGCCCGAATGATATGGACCGGACTGATGGAGCCGGAATGATATGTATCGGGCTGGAGGAGCCGGAATGATATGATGTCAGAGTCGTGTCAGAGTCAAAAGAGAACTAAGTGCAGCCCGTCTCGTCAATGCTCACAAACGCTTTGGGCACATTGATGAGACTCAGAGCCATCACGTTCTTTTGACCTTTACATCATGAAATTATATGAAGCAGGTCATCAGCTGAAAAAACTGCCATCAGACCATGGTGTGATCTGATGACAGTTGGTTTTTTGCTTTTATTAATTGGTTTTTTGCTTTTATTTTATCTGCCCGCTTTCTATTTTGTCTGCCTGACGGATACTGGCTTAAATCTGCTTGTGTGTCCCTCTGCATTTTATCGGTCCCGTCAGGCTTCCTTCAATTGGTCCGCTTAAAAACCCAACGCTTCTGCACCTGGTAATTAATCAGGAAGAGAAGGACATCCACCATGAGCTTTCCCAGTGCAGCGGGGACGCCTTGAAGCGTCAGCCATCCGACAGCACTGGCGTTGCAAAACAGATTGGCACTGAACAGGACAAGATAGCGGACCGCTTCGATTCCGACGCGTCCTTTGCTCTGAAAACTCCAATTCCTGTTGAGGGTAAAATTCAGTATACCGGATCCGACCCTTGAGAGAGCCGACGCGGCTGCCGCATCTTTGGCAACTGCGATTCTGTAGGCCGCCCAGGCAGAACTGCCGAATAAGCGGATCAGTAACCGCAGGGGTCTGCGATACTTCTGTCTTGAATCCCTGAAGACTCCGAAACCGGATGATTTATGTCTGTTCTCTTCCATGTCTCTCCGTTCCCGTTCCCATTGCGCCTGGCTGAATGTCCGCCTGTCTCAGACAAGCCCAGCGTATACCCTGCCTCAGGCAAGACAATCCTCAGCCATGTCTCAGGCAGGCTATGCCTCAGGTAAGACAATCCTCAACCCTGTCTCAGGCAGGACCTGTCAGACCCTGTTCCTGGCAAAGCCTGCCTCAATCAGGACACGTCTCAGTCAAGCCCGTCCTCGTCCGTTTCACCTCTTATGATTACAGGTTTTTCCTCTCCGGCAACTGTGGCTTTTGTGATGATACATTTCTCTGGCACCCGTTTTCTTCTTCAGAGCGATCTGCGCGATCTCCCTGAGCGCTTCGGGTTCAAATTCCAGCTCGACGCCGTCCAGATCCAGGAGCTTCTGGTACTGTTTCACCAGGCTGTTCTTTGGTTCGGTCAGAATTCTCACCATTGCATCTTCGTCCAGTTCATCCAGGGCGATGAAGATGGGCAGTCTGCCGACAAATTCCGGAGTCAGGCCGAATTTCATGAGGTCCTGAGGCATGAGCTCTCTGAGCTGTTCAGAAAGGGGCTTGTTTTTTTTGTCTTCAAATGCCTGACCGAAACCGATGGTGTTTTTATTTTCTTTCTTTGCGAGAATTTTTTCAATACCTGCAAAGGAGCCTCCGCAGATAAAGAGGATGTTTGTCGTATCGATCTTCAGCATTTCCTGATGAGGATGCTTACGGCCACCCTGAGGGGGGACAGAAGCCACAGTCCCTTCCAGGATCTTTAACAGCGCGTGCTGCACACCCTCACCGGATACATCCCTCGTGATTGACCTGTTCTCACCTTGTCTGGCGATCTTGTCGATCTCATCGATGTAGATAATGCCTCTTTCAGCCCGCTTGATGTCATAGTTTGTCGCCTGGATCAGCCTCAGAAGCACGTTTTCGACATCT
>CACYTU010000134.1 GCA_902777355.1 uncultured Lachnospiraceae bacterium
CCTTTCAGCGATGACGTGAGTTATCTGTCTTTCTGCAAATATAAAAATGAGGCGGCCGCCACAGGCGCCGCGCTCATGTATATTGATGAGTTCATATCCTCGATCTGAAAAGTATCGTTAAGCTTCATCTGCCAGTATCCCGGGCAGTTCTTCCCTGGAAAAGGCAAGGCCATGCCCGTGCAGGATCTGTTCCGCGTCATAGGCCATGAGCGTGCGGAGCAGCGCCTCCGCCTTTTCCGGATCCTTTTCCCAGCTGGGAAATACGCCCCCGATACTGTCTCCCACAAACAGGACTTTCTCTTCCGGAACAAAGACCAGCGTGGAATCATCCGTGTGCGGGGAAATGCATGTACTCAGCTGCGCAGTAACGCCGCCCAGATCAAGGTCAAGCCTGTCATCAAACACGATATCCGCCGGAACGATCACTACAGGTTCACCGGATGCATACTCCTTCCGGATACTCGGATCCAGATCAAAGAATTTCTGTACGCCTTCCGTTCTGACCAGATCCGCAAAGTCCATAAGATACTGATTTGTCCTGACATTCGCGGCAGACAGTCCGGCTATGCTGTGCATGCCGAAAGCATGATCCCAGTGCCAGTGCGTTATGGCTGTCAGCGCGGGAAGCGGAAGGCCTTCCTTTTCCAGCGCCTCATAGAATTCCCTGACATGTGCCGCCGAGTGCCCCGCATCCACCGCAAGGCTCCATCTGTCCCCTTTGATATAGCCGAGACACGGCCTGTCACGCTCTTCCTCAAACATGGAATACCAGACCCGTTCCGACAGTCTTATCAGTTCCATATCCCTTCCTCCTGCTTTCCCTGAGTCAGATCGCCGGGAATGTCACTTCTTTGTAATGCTGCTTCAGTCCCTGAATCTCTCCCTGGCGCTTCATAAAATCGATCCTTGTTTCGACGATCTCCTTCAGATGCAGCGCTCTGGATTCGTTGACGTTTCTGTCACGGGCAAGGCCGTTCTCCGCCAGCACAAAGCGGATTTTCCCGTCTTCCCCTTTGACAAGGTCTCCGCCTGCGCCGCAGACTGCGCATTCAAATGGATACTGCAGGCCGTCCCAGTGCTCCTCGCCGCGGAAAATGAGGCCGGAATGGCAGTTCGGACAGAGTCCCTGGTCGGGATCTCCCATCCACCTGCGCTCTTCCACAGGCGTGGAAGCCGCCTCCACGACATTTTCACCCATCTTATGGGCTCTCTCGAGCTGTTCCGGACGGAGCAGGACATTGCCCGGACGGCCGTTTCTGGTTGCCATCATCTGGTCAACGACGATTACAGACTGCGTGAACATCGTCGCGCCCATCGCTTCAAGAGTGAGCGTCTGCCAGTCATGGCAGGAGCCGCCGACCGCGATCAGTCCCGCGACTGTATGCGGATCTTCCTGTACATCACCGATCTCAAGGCGGAAGGACAGCTCGTAGGCAAGGAATCTCTGAGCGAACTTCAGATAAAGGGAACTTGGAGTCAGATCATAGGTCGGCACGCCGATGATCACCCCGGCGCAGGTCTGCATCTCATTGACGATCTTATCCATATCGTCCTTATTCTTCAGAACGCAGCCCTTATATTTCTTTGTCGGATCCATCGCCACTTCGCCCATCTGCATCGTGCAGCTTTCACAGCCGGTGCAGTGTTCGATATGATAGTCAAAGAGGTTGATCATCTTACACTCCGCGCCTTTTGCCTGAGCGGCGAGAAGCGCTTCCTTGACGAGAATTTCACTGTTGCCGCCGTGACGGCCTGCCACAATACCGAGTATCTTCATAAGCCTTTCTCCTTTTTCTGTAAACGAACTCGTGTCTTATTGCTTTTCGATTACACGGGTAGAACTCTCAGTATCAGCTCCAAATGACTATCTCTGTTTTAAAGCTTCACCATCCCGATCATCATTTTTATAATAACATATAAACTGAATCAGCGCATCACAATACGATTGCCCTTCTTCTTTTCAGCCTGTAAAAAGCCTGTAAAACAAGAACCCGGACTTCGAAAAGCCCGGGCTTTGCTGCAAAATATAAGCATCCTGTCAGTCCTTATCAATATCCACCCAGTCATAGTGAAGATAGGTGGTAAAAGCCTCCTTCAGAATGTCTTTCATATGGCCTACGCCTGCGCTGGTGTGATGCTTGAAGCCTCCCCGGGCGAGACGGATCATCTTGTCTTCCATATCCGGGATCTCGCACACTCCCGCACAGCCGAAGAAGGCCTGTTCGATGGGATCGTCAGTAAACTCCGCCTCGGAAGCGTAGACAATAATCTTACCGTCTCTGGTCTGGCAGTTGGAAAGAGTGGTCGGGAACGCCCTGATGCGTCCCTCGTTGCTGCCCCAGCCGGAACCCGGATCGGTCTTGTCGAACATCTTGTGGTTGGTGACTGTGCCCTTGCCGGTCATCAGGCTCTGGGCAACGGGGCCGCAGTGGAAAAGAATGACCTTGTTCTCCTCTTCACCGTAGTTGTTGTTCCAGTCAAGAACAGCGGTGGGCTGTTCAGAGGCGAGGCTCATGGCCCGCATGGTAATGGCGGAACACATATCAATCTCGCAGGAGGCAGCAATGCCGCGGTCGTTCAGCTCACTCAGCAGTACGCAGGGACAGATGCGCAGCACCTGCTCCATCTCGTTCCAGCAGCGCAGGGCCAGGGCGTCCAGATGGTATTCATCGATATAGCCGTCGATAGCGACAGAAACTTTTGCCAATGTATTCTTGTTTGTTTCAGGCACCAGAGAGAAGTCGGTGTAGTTCATCAGGTGTTCTTTTTTGGCGACGACCCTGGGATCGTCGTCAGACATGTTCTGTACCTTGAAGAACAGTTCGGAGAGGTCGAAAGACTCTACGTTGAT
>CACYTU010000135.1 GCA_902777355.1 uncultured Lachnospiraceae bacterium
AAGCGGACTGGAAATAAGCGCAGGGCAGAAAGCAGTGCGGCATACAAAGACAGGAGAGGAAGAACAGATGTCTTGCTGGAGAAGAACCACAGTACTCAGGATCCCGGCTATCGCTCTCGGGTTCGTATACTCCCGGGAGTGGGAGCAGTTCCTTGAGAAGCATGAAGAGGATTTCAACTGGGAGCCGGGGTGTTTTGCAGAAGCAATGTGCGACAGCTATGAGTACGATGAGTACTCGAAATGGCTTTCGGGAAAAGAAGGACACGAACACAGGAAGATGCTGAGCCTGAACCTGTACCCTGACATTGTAAAATCCGTTCCGGGGCCGTTTCTTGATTTTTACCTGGATGAGATCGTGCCCCTTTCGCCTGAGGAGAACACGTACCATGAGAATGACAGCCTCAGGCCATTGACACAGGAGGAAAAGGTACGGTACCTGCCCCTGTATCGGAAGCTGTTCCCTGATTTTACACTGGAAAGAATGGATGACGTACACTACTGCCATTACGAGTGGTATGACGGGGCGGAGGCACCCTACATGTATTAGAACAGTGCCGGGGGAGCGAGAACATCTAAACAGGTCGTTTCCATCAAAGGAGAAGTTAAAAATGGTTAAGTTCGGGATCATCGGCGCGGGAAATATAGCGCATAGATTTGCAAAAAGCCTGGCATCACATCCGGACGGGGAGCTCGTGGCAATCAGCGCCAGAAATGAAGAGAAAGGCCGCGCCTTTGCGAAAGAATTTTCTGTACAGGCCGTATATCCGGACGGGGCGGCACTTTTAGAGGACGCGGACGTGGACGCAGTCTACATTGCCCTGCCGCACGGACTTCATGCGGAATGGTCCGTACGCGCCATAAGGGCGGGGAAGGCGGTGCTTTGTGAGAAGCCGGCAGCGCTTTCCGAGGCGGAAATGAAAAGGATCACAGACGCTGCGGCAGAAGAGGGCGTGCTTTTTATGGAAGCCTTGAAAGCCCGTTTTGTACCGCTGTATGAGGCGCTCAAAGCAGAGGTCGCTTCCGGCCGCATCGGAAAGATCCTTTCCGTGGAGGCACAGCTCTGCAGGGATTTTCATTTTGGCGATGACTGCAGAACTTATCATATGGATCCTGCCATGGGCGGCTGTGTGTGGGATATGGGGATCTACGAAATATCCTACATGGAGGATTTCCTGCACGGAGACCCGAAAATGACGGCTTTCTTTGCCAAAAAACAGGGCGAAGTCGAGGTATATGCGGACGCGGCGTTTACTTTTCCTGACGGGACAACTGGCAGGCTGGTGTGCGCGTTTGACAGGGCTGCGCCCGGAAAGATCACATTTACAGGGGATCGTGGGCGCATCATTGTTGAAGAACCTACGCACCCGCAGAAAATGACTATAGAAACCAAAGATGATTCAGAGGTTATAGAAATCCCGCATCCCATAGACGATTTTTACGGCGAGATTGACGCCTTCATCAAATGCGTCCGGGAGAACAGGACGGAAGAGGAGAAGATGCCTCTTTCAGCATCGATCCGCTTCGCGCGCATGACCGATATCATAAAAGCGGGGCTGCACTACACAGACAGATCCTTGGAACTTCTGGATGAGCAGGAGAAGCAGCTTTCTTTTGACCGGTTCACTAGCTGTGATGCACTTAGTCTCGGAAACATTGCGGCAGAACTTGCCAAAAGAGAGAGCAGGGGCGTTTCGATCAGGATCGTCCGCGAGTCTGATGGCATGACGATGTTCTCTTATGCAATGGACGACAAAACGCCGAAAAACGAATTCTACATAGAGGGTAAGCGGCAGGTATCCCTGATGGCTGGCCACAGCAGCCTGTATGTTCATGTCGCCCACGCGCTTTACGGAGAGTATGAAGGGCTTTACGAGGAAGCTCAGAAATACGTTCCAACAGGCGGCGCAGTTCCGATCATGGTGAATGGTAAGCGGACCGCAACACTTGTCATCAGCGGTCTTCACGAAGGAAGAGATCATGCGCTTGCAGTGGAAGCGGTGGCGGTACTTCTTAAAATGAAAGTGCCGGAGTTCCTCTGGTGGGCTGTGTAACAGGGAATGCATTGTGCCCGGTAATATATTGGAGAAATGAGGGGTTAGAGAATGTCTTCCCACGGAAAAAAAGATGATTGCACCGATTATCATCACGATATTGTTTTTGCTGTATCTGGCTGTATACGGCACGTTGCTGATAAAGGCAGCCATGGCTGAACCACAGGTGATCCTTATGGGAATACCGCTGGTTCTGCTTGGAATAGGAATGGTTTACACATTGTTTACCCGGATCCGGGAGATAAGGAGCGGAGAAGAAGATGATCTTAGCAACTACTGAGACAATTTCGGGAAAAGAATATGAGACACTGGGACTGGTCAAAGGAAGCACGATCCAGACCGTAAATGCTGTACGCGATATCGGCGCGGGGCTTAAGACACTTGTCGGAGGCGAACTAACACGCTACAACGAGATGATGAATGATGCACGCGCACTCGCGACCAAGCGCATGGTGGCAGAAGCAGAGGCCATGGGCGCAGATGCCGTTGTCGCCATCCGGTACAGTTCGGCTTCTGTCATGCAGAGTGCAGCTGAAGTGATGGCATATGGGACAGCAGTGAAGTTTAAAAGCTAATAATAGGGGTAATATTTAGAGGTAAGCGCACCTGCCGGATTGATTCCGGCAGGTGCTTTTTCTGTCCGGGCGCACAATCAGCCGAAAAATACACGTTTTCCGAGAAAATCTTAGATATATATAGTAGGGCCGGTATGCGGCTGCCAGGAAGGAGGATCAGGGAGTAAGGACGCCCTGCGAGAGTAGAAAGAAAACTGCATACAGGATCGCCGCATGCATCATCGCGGCAATAATAACCGCATCCCCCGCAGCAGCAGGCATGCAGGTATATGCGGAGGAAGAGAGTGCGGAAGAGGAGAAGGAACAGAAAAAGGACGAGGGCGATGATATCGGGGAGGAATCCGAAGAAGGGAGCACGGAGGCTGCAGGCGTACAAGAGCCGGAATCACCGGGGCCTGAAGAATCCAAGACAGAAGATCCGGCGCATCCGGAATCCTCCGTCCGTGAGGCACTCGATAATGAGCGTGCCATGGTCGCCGATGACGACATCCTCCTGATCCGGATCGGGTATAAGTTTGACGACGGGTCGTTCGATGAGTGGATGAGGGGGACCGGGTTCATTGTGGGGCCGAGGTATATCCTCACAAGGCAGTCTCTGATCGACACAGCATCTGACAGCGCGTTGTTCGCAAGGATCGTCAAGGAGAGGGGGGAGGCCTATAAAAGGGTCGGCATCAACCTCCTGACGGGAGAGGACGCTGCAAAGCATGTCACGTTCTATGTGAGCGACAGGAAGGGGAACATCATTGAGGTCTCCGACTCTTCCATGAAAAGCGGTCTCGGACTCGTGGTGACGAAAAAGGCAATGGACATTCCCGCCTGTGTATTCGCAAAGGTGAGTGTGGATGACCTTGCTGAAGGGACCGTGATCCATGCAAAGACGGCTGCCGACACCGGGGAGAAGTTCTCAGTACGCACATTTGACGGGACAGTGTACATCGACGAGGAGCAGGCTGCGGGCTTTGCTTTCCAGATGGACACGCAGGGAGGAGCGCCGATCGGAGCGCCGGTCTATGATGACAACGGGCATGTAATCGGTCTGGTCGCAAGCGATGCGCAGGATCTGACCAGCTTCAGCGAAAAGGCGCTGGAAGCATTCCTGTCAATGAACGGGGTGGACTTCCGTTCAAGC
>CACYTU010000136.1 GCA_902777355.1 uncultured Lachnospiraceae bacterium
CGTTGAGGTCGGTGTCATGTCCGTCATGTACTCCCGCTTCATCACCAGCTGGGTCCGCGTACTGCTGGCAGTCGTCTTCTCCTTCGGAATGTACGCTGCATGATCAGTCAGATCAGCAAAATATCTTATTCAATATGGTAAAGGCGGCCACGCCGCCCTCTGCCCCCCGACCGAACCGTGTCTGCCGCAGAGCGGAAGTAAATTACACGAATCGTGTCAAAAGAATGAGCCTGAGAAACCGACCGGTTTCTCAGGCTCATTTCATCTTTCCCGGATTTTTACTGAGTCTGCCCTTCCCGAAGAATCATTTATCCTGCTTACTGATCTTCCTGATCAGCCGGAACTGACATAACCTGGTCCTGGTACAGATAATAATCATTATCGTCTTTGATAATAAAGCCGTAGGGATATGTATTGATAAAAGCAAAAACCAGGGACTTCTCGCACTCAGTCTCCTGCATATATCCGTTATATGCGACCATTTCATTTAGCACCTTTATACATATTCTGCCGGTAGACAAAGACGTAACATATGCATTGAGAGAATATCCACCATTTTCATAAAACAGCCGGCAGGGACTGTTTATCTCCCCGTTTTCCACCTCATCCCTGGAACCGGAATAGTCAAACGAGGCTATTTCTTTATACATATCCTTCGGGGAACAGGCTGTGCCCTGAAGAGTGATCAGATCATCGGTTGTTCCCGTATTTGTGTATTTCCCGTATGATTTTCCTGACTCCAGTTCCGACTGCAGCTTGATCTCCCCTGCAGAAGTGACGGAAACAGAATATTGCATACTGTCAGAAAGCGGGCTGATCCCCTCTTCCGTCTCAATCTCTCCTGGAGGAGTCAAAGTCAATACCCCCTCAGAGAGTTCGTATCGCGAGGCAAAACGGAAGACATGCTCAAACTTATCCTGAAACTCCACATACATGATATCAGGCGTATCCGGATCCACTTCCATGGAATAGGGAATCGCGACCAGGTCCAGAGTATCTTCGCCAGACTTCTGGCTCATGCTGAGAGCACGCTGCACATCGCTGAAAGAAGACTCCGTCATGATCCGCTTGCCGAAAAACACTTCCGACGGGATAGCTGCCGCTGCAATCCGGGCATTTCTTTCATATTCCTCAATCCTTTTCCGCTCTTCTTCCGCTTTCCTTTGACTGCTAATATGGCTTGAAATTGCGACAGAAGCAATAACAAGGCCGATTATCACGATGATAATCTTGATAATCGGTATTTTCACTCTCTTTTCCTTTCCCGGCCCGGGGTCCGGACGAAGGATTCCGGATGAATCTGATACTGCCATCCTGTCTGCTTGATTCTTTTTCCCGAATACCTCTTTGTCTCCCGTCACAGGGATTTCTTCTGCACCTTTGTCTCCCGCGGCAGGATTCTCTTTTATCCCTCTGTCTCCTGTCGCAGGAATCTCGCTACGTGTCTGCAGAACAGATCCATCACCTGATGTTTTTTCCGGCTCAAAAATGTCCTCTGGTCTTTTGCTTGAATGCAGCACTGTACTTGAAAACAGTTTCCTGTAAAAGCGCTCGTCGTCCACATAACTGTATTTCAGGATACACTGCTGTGCGGACAGCTGCATTTCAACACCGGGGGACAAACTGGTTTCGCGCAGGAAAATCCCGAGAAAAGGCTTCTTTTTTGACATGGCATAGGTCATTTCCCGCCGGCAGTTGTGAGAATTTATGGATTCAGGAGATATAAAAGAAATGACCGCCGCACTGTCTTTCAAATGTTCCGCAATATACTCCGGCCATTCACTTCCCGGCATAATTCCGTCATCATACCAGATCCGATATCCCTCACTGTTCATGCGTTCAAGAACCGGAATGACATACTCACTGTCTTTGTGCGCATAGCTGATAAAGATATAATCTTCCTCTCCGTCATATGGAATAAAAGATGCTTTTTTAATAACAGAATCATTCAATGACATCTTCCCTGCTTCTCCTCACTCAATCATAGCTTCCTTCCGCAAGCCAGGACTCTCTGACATATTTCATGACTGGCCCGCAAGCCGGAACTCGCTGACTCAGTTCATGACCGGCCCGCAAATCAGGACTCGCCGACTCAGTTCGTGGCTGGCCCGCAAGTCAGGACCTCGTGTCCCACAGCTGCGCCCCGGACATTACACGATGAAGAATAATCCGTCTTTCCGACCTCACCTGAATAGCAATGATGCATTTTATTATACCGCATAAGGCCATCCTTTTTCCATCCCGTGGAAAAAAGCTGAACAAATGGATTTCCGCGCCTGTGGAAATCGCGGAATTAAGACATGGACTTTTTTGCGATATCATTCAATCATCAAAAAGAACAAAGCACTGCGGCAGACAAAAAGCAATCAATCGGTTCAAGCGCAGTCAGAAATGTAAGAAATGTTGATACGGTCAGAAATCAATAATCAATAATCAAAAAAACAATAATCAAGAGGGAGGAAAATCAAATGGCAGAGTACAGAGCAATCCGCGTAGAAAAAGGAAACGGCGGCTTCGGCGGCCCCCTGACAATCCAGGGCACAGAGAAAAAGAATAAAGTTATGTATATCACCGGCGGCGGCATCGCCCCCGAGATCCTTCCCAGGATCGTGGAGCTCTCCGGCCTCGAGCCCGTCAACGGCTTCAAGACCAGTGCCCCCGAAGATGAGCTGGCCCTCGTCATCATCGACTGCGGCGGCACCCTCCGCTGCGGCCTCTATCCCAAGAAGCGCATCCCCACCATCAACATCAACCCCGTCGGCAAGGCAGGCCCCCTGGCCCAGTTCATCAAGGAAGTGCTGACGGAGCTGCCGCTGATGCTGCCCCCGCAGCTGAAGCCAAAGCAGAGACTGAGGAGAAAAAGGGAGGCATCGACACGACCAAGAAGCTGTCCGAGCAGATGGCTGAGTCCGGCAAGGGCAACGCCCTGGCAAAGATCGGCCTTGGCGCAGGAAAGGTCGTCGCGACCTTCAACCAGGCGGCACGCGACGCCGTCCAGACCGCGATCAACACCCTGCTCCCCTTCATGGCATTCGTCTCCATGCTGATCGGT
>CACYTU010000137.1 GCA_902777355.1 uncultured Lachnospiraceae bacterium
GTAATCCCTGCATTCACGGTGTTGTGATATTCACTATGAATTGTAAAGGTAAATCCACGATGCTGCAAACTTGGAGGTCACTTCATATTATCTGTTCAGACCCACCTGAAAATATATAAAAATAATCCCAACAAAAATTAAACGCTTTTTTACCCATGCAGCAGCGGCATACGCCCCTGCTGCATTTTTCCGTGAGCCATACGTTGCAACAGGACTGTAGATACTGCTCTGCCGTTTTTGCTGACCTGTTCCCGGACAGCAAAAACAAAGAATCGCCGTCGTCATAGTGCATAAAACCCCCAGGTTTTACCCTATAAATAGGCATGTGTATGTGGTATCATATGCCTATGAATGAAAGGAGGTTCCACTATGGGGATCGTCAAATACAAAAATCCAAAAACCGGCATCATCTACTGTTACGAGTCAACGCCAAAGTGGGATCCGGAAAAAGGCCAGGCACGTCCCACGCGTACTTACCTGGGCAGATGGGATGAGGAGACACAATCGATCATCCCCACCAACGGCCGCCGGGGCCGCCCCAAAAAACAGGATGTTCCGGCTGAAGGGCCTGCTGAGGACAGCAGTGCCGCGGAACTTGCGGCATGCAGAGCGGAACTTGCCCGCTGCAGGGAAGAACTCGAGGCAGTCAAAAAGGAAAATGCCAGACTGCTGAAACAATGCAACACACTCAGGAACATCATTTCAGACATCCACAGGCGTACATCTGCAGGTTATCTCGAATAATGCATACGGACATTCCGGTTCGGGCTGTGCGTGGAGGAAATACATGCGGTTCGATTACGATCACGTCACAAATCTTGAATATAAGGTCCGCGCGCAGAAACTGAGGATCAGAGAGTTTGAATCCGGAGAGCGGTACGTAAAGCTTAAAAAGCTGCATGGGGCCGAGATCCGGAAAAAGGACTCTGAGATCGGCCGCCTCAAAAAAGAACTGGCTTCGGCAAATGCCCGCATCATCACCAACCGTAACCATTTCATGGAAGCCATGGAGGATGTCCTGAAGGAAAAGGAAGACCTCCGGCTTGAGATGGAACGCAAACTCAAAAAGGAACAGGAACACAGACACAAGGCGGAGGCCAGGATCGACGAAGTCATGGACCGGCTCAGCCGCAAGCAGGAGAAACTGGATGAGGCATATGCACGGATCGAAGAACTTGAAGGGCAGATCACGAAGCTTACTGCCCAGGTCAACTGCAGCTATGAGAATTCGTCCAAACCTTCTTCCCAGTACCCGAACCACAAAAAGATCGAAAACAGCCGCGAAAAGTCTGACAGACCCAGGGGAGCCCAGCCCGGCCATAAGGGACACACTGCGAAACTCCAGGAGCCTACAGAAGAAGACATCTGGATCCCTGATCCGGAGGAATTTACACAAAATCCTGACCAGTACAAGCCAACGGGCGACTATGTTTATCACCAGGTCGTCGGTCTGCGGATGGAACTCGTAGTACAGCAGTACTGCGCCAATCTGTTCCTCAACAGGAAGACAAGGCAGTATGTACATGCCCCCTTCCCTGAATGGGCCGCCAATGACGTGAATTACGACGGCACCGTGAAGGCGCTTGCTTTCATCCTCAACAACTATTGCAACGTCTCCATCGACAAGACCAGGGATCTTCTGTCGGAGATCACCGGCGGGAAACTCACCATCTCCAAAGGGATGATCAACAGCCTCGCCCGCGAATTCTCCAGCAGATCCAGTGGGGAAAGAGACGAACTGTTTGACAGGCTCGTGAAGTCTTATGCGCTGCATACGGATTTCACTACCGCAAAGGTAAACGGCAGCAACGTCCATGTGCACCTGTGCGGGAATGAAGACGGAGATATCCTCATCCAGGCCAGAGAGCACAAAGGACACGAAGGGATCAGGGGAACACCGGTCGAGCACTTCCTGAACACCCTTGTCCACGACCATGACCGCACCCTTTATAACTATGGGAGCAGTCATCAGGAATGCCTGTCGCATGTCCTCCGCTACCTTCTGGCCAGCGTCCAGAATGAGACAGATCTCACCTGGGCCGGAAAAATGCGGGAACTTCTCCGCGAGTCCATCCACTACAGGAAATGCCTCGAACCGGGGACAGAGCCTGGACCTGATACCGTTGCTGATTTTGAGAGAAGGTATCAGGAGATCCTTGATCTCGCGGAAAACGAGTACAAAGACTACCCTCCGACAAAGTATTACAGAGACGGGTACAACCTCTATAAAAGGATGCGCGAATACAAAGACAGCCACCTGCTCTTTCTGCACGATATCAGGATCCCCTATGATAATAATCTCGCGGAGAGGCTTGCCAGGATCGTGAAACGGAAGGCTGCCCAGGTGATCTCATTCAGGAGCATGGGTTCCCTGACCGAGCTTTGTGACAGCCTCAGCATTCTCCTTACCTATTCAAAGGAGTCCGGAAATATGTTTGAATCGGCCACCGAAGTATTTAACAGAAACAAGCCTGCATAGCTGGGCTGCAGGTAACATCAGTCTTTTGCCGGCTGGCGAGCCAGTCGGCAAAAGAAAACCATAAAGTCAACTATAGGAACTGACGCAGGTTTACGCCTTCAGGGCAGCAGGGGCGATTTAGCCGCTGCTGCCCACAGGGGAGGTTGCGGATTTCTATTTTGATTTTTCAGTAAGGCCTGAACAGATAATATGAAGTGACCTCCAAGTTTGCAGCATCGTGGATTTACCTTTACAATTCATAGTGAATATCACAACACCGTGAATGCAGGGATTAC
>CACYTU010000138.1:0-2751 GCA_902777355.1 uncultured Lachnospiraceae bacterium
AAGCGGACTGGAAATAAGCGCAGGGCAGAAAGCAGTGCGGCATACAAAGACAGGAGAGGAAGAACAGATGTCTTGCTGGAGAAGAACCACAGTACTCAGAATCCCGGCTATCGCTCTCGGGTTCGTATACTCCCGGGAGTGGGAGCAGTTCCTTGAGAAGCATGAAGAGGATTTCAACTGGGAGCCGGGGTTCTTTGCAGAAGCAATGTGCGACAGCTATGAGTACGATGAGTACTCGAAATGGCTTTCGGGGAAAGAAGGATACGAACGCAGGAAGATGCTGAGCCTGAACCTGTACCCTGACATTGTAAAATCCGTTCCGGGGCCGTTTCTTGATTTTTACCTGGATGAGATGGTGCCCCTTCCGTTCGAGGAGAACACGTACCATGAGAATGATTGCGTCAGACTGCTGACACAGGAGGAAAAGGTACAATACCTGCCCCTGTACCGGAAACTGTTCCCTGATTTTACACTGGAAAACATGGATGACGTACACTACTGCCATTACGAATGGTATGACGGGGCGGAAGCACCTTACATGTACTGACAGGCGATGAGCAGCAGAAACGGAGTGATATAATGATCATTGCCAATGAGGAAAGATTACAAAAAATCTCCAGAATCATCGACGCGATAGTCTTTGCAGCCACTACGCTTGCGATTGCAGGCGTGTTCTACGAGGGGATGACGCTGAAATGGTATGGCCCTGTAGGTATATTTGTTGTTTGCATGGACTATACGTTCCTGCTTGCAACGATCATCCATCTAATAGCGGATAGAAAAGAAAAGCGTATCAGTGTGCATTATTTCTCACTGGTTATTCTCATAATAGCAATAGTCATGAAGATAGCCGGTTTGGAATATCCTGCTGTTACACTTGTGTTGTGGTATTTTTATATCTGGTTTTTATATGGGATTACGATTATAAAGACTAATCCCACTGTCAGACGGAAGATACACTAAAGAAGGATACGAATTATTAGAGGCCCCTGTTTGAGATACAGGGGCCTCATTGTGTCAAGAAGATCAACCGGAAAATTCAAATGGCTCCTTCCATGCAGTCCTGTACGGCCTGCAAAACAAGCTTTCTTCCGCCGAGGAACATGACAATCCATCCAAAGCTCTCAAATCCGGAAACAAAACCGTTAAACGGCCAGGGGATCAGGATCTCCATCAGGTAGCCGATCCCGGCGATGATCAGAGGAGATGCCAGAACCCACGTCTTCTTAAGGGAGAACGTACCTCTCAGGATCAATGCGGTCCAGCCGACCAGCACAGCGAGCTCGAAAGAAAAGAAAGTTACCCAGTACGGGACTGCCTGCACCATGTAGGAACGGTTCCACATCTCAACTGCGAGCTCCGTATTGCCGCCGGCAGCTTCATAGAGCACATTGAAGTTGTGGATCAGCGTCCCGCATTCGAGGTGGAAGTATAAAAAGCACATAACGCCCAGGATCAGTCCGGTGATATAGAGCTTTAGGAACCTCCGATCCCACTTGCCTTTGCACACGGGGAACAGGGTCCGCAGAAATGCCGCAAAAGGAAGCGCTGCAATGGTGTAACAGGCTGTGCCGATCAGGCCGCCTATGTTGGACACTGCGATTCTCCAGTCGGCGATCGTAAGCCATCCCGAGGAGATCATCCCGGAAATGGCATAACTGTCTTTGGGTTCGATCCCCATGCAGTAGTCGCCGATCATGCATAACAGCATCCCGGGGATGATCCAGAGCATCCGCCGGGCTGTCTTTTTCAGTTCGTCAGTTGTCATTTTGCTCATAATTTTGCCTTGCTGAATAATGTTGGCAGGAATTTAGGGGCCGGATTCTGATGTAACGTCAGCCTGCGGGCACGAAAAGCCCGGCTGACTGTTTTTGTTATCTTAAGGCCGATCCTTTTTTTTATACCCGCAGTCGCAGTAAGGGCCGCCAGAGGCCAGCGTGTATTTCCGGATGAAATTACTTGCGCCACCGGCCTCGCTCATGGTGTAGTCCAGATGGCACATGGCCGGAACAAATTCAAAAAGCCCCAGTTCTTTCATCATCACACAGATTCCGCACTTTGAAAACCTCGCTTCATAGCCGCTGCCATCGGGATAAGGCAGGAACTCCATGTTCCAGGAGTAAGGATTGCGGTCTGCCGCATTCAGCGCGGCGGTTGCCTTCATCGCCTTTATGTCATTCTGGCTGAATTTGTCTTTCCCAGCCATCCTGCAGAAACGTTTCATCGGCCTGGTCATCATGGCCTGCGCATAGTATTCCGTAAGCCGGTCAAGATCCGGCTTTTTCTCCATGCTCAGCAGAAACGCCGACAGCATGGCGCAGTTCACGATGTTCATTTTGAATCGGTCCTCTTTTTCAAATGCCGGCAGTTTTTTTATGATCTTCCTGTATTTCGGCTTTGCAGATGCGGTGATCTGATCAGCCTCGTTCTCGCTGTATCCAAGAACAGACACAAGCTTGTTCCGGAAGGACCCTGTAAACAGCGCCCACATCCCCATTGGCATTCCGATATAGTTCATTCCTCGATTTCCTTATGCAACACAGCGGATTAGATTTAGCTAACTACGCTGACATTATAACATCCACCGCAGGAAATTCAAGAATTCGCGCCATAGAGGTTTTGCGGTGGACAGTTAATTCCTGTGATTTCAGCTAAAGACAAACCTATTTATGTCTGGTCACGCAACCAGCGCAAAAATACACGTTTTCCGAGAAAATCTTAGATATATATAGTAGGGCCGGTATGCGGCTG
>CACYTU010000138.1:2780-3678 GCA_902777355.1 uncultured Lachnospiraceae bacterium
ATCCCCCGCAGCAGCAGGAATGCAGGTATATGCGGAGGAGCGTGCGGAAGAGGAGAAAGAACAGAAAAAGGACAGGGATGATGCCGGGAAGGAATCAGAAGAAGGGAGCACCCAGGAGAGCACGGAGGCTGCGGGAGTAGAAGAGCCGGGATCGCCGGAATCTGAAGAATCTCAGAAGGAAGATCCGGCGCATCCGGAGTCTTCCGTCCGCGAGGCACTCGAAAATGAGCGTGCCATGGTCGCCGATGACGACATCCTCCTGATCCGGATCGGGTATGAGTTTGACGACGGGTCGTTTGATGAGTGGATGAGGGGGACCGGGTTCATTGTGGGGCCGAGGTATATCCTCACAAGGCAGTCCCTGATCGACACAGCATCTGACAGCGCGCTGTTTGCAAGGATCGTCAAGGAGAGGGGGGAGGCATATAAAAGAGTCGGCATCAACCTCCTGACCGGGGAGGACGCGGCAAAGCATGTCACGTACTATGTGAGCGACAGGGCGGGAAATCGCATTGAAATCTCTGACTCTTCCATGAAGAGCGGGCTCGGGCTTCTGGTGACGAAAAAGGCGATGGACATCCCCGCCTGCGTGTTTTCAAAGGTAAGCGTGGACGACCTTGCCGAAGGGACCGTGATCCATGCAAAGACAGCTGCCGACACCGGGGAGAAGTTCTCAGTACGCACATTTGACGGGACGGTGTACATCGACGAGGAGCAGGCTGCGGGCTTTGCTTTCCAGATGGACACGCAGGGAGGAGCGCCGATCGGAGCGCCTGTCTATGATGACAACGGGCATGTGATCGGTCTGGTCGCAAGCGATGCGCAGGATCTGACCAGCTTCAGCGAAAAGGCGCTGGAAGCATTCCTGTCAATGAACGGGGTGGACTTCCGTTCAAGC
>CACYTU010000139.1 GCA_902777355.1 uncultured Lachnospiraceae bacterium
AGGCTGTATGGTGGAGAGGCAGTCCGAACCCCGAAAGGGGAACCAGCCGCAAGGCTGGCAGTAGGAAGCACGCGACTTAAGTCGTGTGAGGCTTCACAATGAACCCCTTCCAAAGAATATCTATTTCGGCGCGGAGACAGCTTTCCAGCTCTCCTCCTGGTACAACGGAAACCGCTTCTGCGGCCGCTGCGGCGGTCATATGAGCGTGCATCCCCGGATGCGCTGCGTCCGGTGTACCTCCTGCGGGAATATGGATTTCCCCCGCGTTATGCCGGCGGTAACCATTGCGGTAGAGCATGAGGACAGGCTGCTGATGATCCGCTATAAACCGCGTGAAGAGGACGGTTATGCCGGGACTTCCCTGATCGCGGGATTTATCGAGGTCGGTGAGACAATTGAAGATGCTGTGCGCCGGGAGGTCATGGAAGAGGCTGGAATCAAGGTCACCAATATCCGTTATTACAAGTCCCAGCCCTGGGGTTTTGCCTCCAATCTGATGATCGGAGTCATCTGCGACCTCGACGGAAGTGATGAGATTGCCGTACACGATACCAATGAAGTGGCAGAAGCGGTCTGGATTCCCAGGGAGGAGATCCGGGTCCATGACAACGGCGTTTCCCTGACTTTTGAGATGATCGCCCGGTTTAAAGAAGGGGCATTATGAGACCTGGCTTATGAGACTTGGAAAAGTGGCAGACAGTCTGGAACTGAATGTGATTCGTTTCTGGGAAAAGGAGATGAAATAAGATGAGCAAGAAAAATATTGGAGCGACCCTCGCTCTGTATCCCTGCCCGGTACTCTTCGAGTTCCCGACTTATGAGTATTTCGTAACCGGCGATAAGGTCGGAAACTGCGCAAAAATGAACTGATTTTACGCAAGCCTCTGAGGGAATCATCAGAGGCTTGTGCCCATATCTGATCGTCCGAATGAAGCAGAGATCTGCAGGAAACGTATTTGTTGGGAAGGAGTTTATACGATATGAAAAAGTATTTTAGCGCGATGGCAGCATGCCTGGCAATATGCCTCCTTCTTGCCGGGTGCGCAGAAAGCCATGCAGGAACAGGAAGCAGCACGCAGCACGCTGAGCAGCAGGCCGATAAAGAATCAGCCGCCTCATCGGGGGCAGAAACAAAAGCCCCCGGATCTGAGGCAGCTGCAAATAAAGCGGAAACTGCAGATACAAAGGGACTTGCAAATAAGGCGGAAACTGCAGATACAGAGGGACCTGAGGATACAGCGGAAACTGCAGATACTGCAGCTGCAGCGGAAACAAAAGATGCTGCAGATGCTGACGCTTCCCAGGCACCGGTCGTATATTTCACATCCGATATCTCCGCGGAAGGTCTGGTAAGGATCTATGAGGCGCTCGGGTGGACTCCGGAAGGCAGTGTAGCTGTTAAAATCTCGACCGGCGAACCTCCGGCCAGCAATTATCTTCATCCGGAGCTGATCGGGGATCTGGTAAAGAAAGTAGATGGTACAATCGTAGAGTGCAACACAGCCTACGGCGGATCACGATCGAGTTCTGCCATGCACAAGCAGGTCGCGGAAGATCATGGATTTACGGCAATCGCTGATTTTGACCTCATGGATGAGGAGGGCGAAGTGGAGTGGCCTATGTCGGGCGGAACAAGGCTCGACAGAATCATCGTCGGAAGCCATGCGGAGAACTACAGCGACTGGGTGATCCTCTCCCATTTCAAAGGACATGCGATGGCGGGCTTCGGAGGCGCGATCAAAAATGTCGGAATCGGCATCTCTTCCCCGAGCGGCAAGGTGTATGTCCATACAGCAGGAACAAAGACCAGCGGCAGCATCTGGTACAGCGACCAGGATGCCTGGCTGGAAGCACTGGCGGAAATGGTCTCCGGCTTCAGCAGCCATGTGGGAAAAGAGCACATCATCTATATCAATGTGATGAACCGGCTCTCCGTGGACTGCGACTGTGACGGAAATCCGGCGGAGCCCGATATCCATGATATCGGCATTCTGGCAGGCACAGACCCTGTAGCTTTGGATCAGGCCTGCGTGGATCTCATCTATCAGGCAGAAGGGAATGAATCTCTCGTTGAGCGGATGGAGTCTCTTCATGCTATTCACACTCTGGAGCATGCCGAGGAGATCGGTCTCGGCAGTCGAACCTATGAACTGGTAAGCATCGATGACTGAACTATTAACAGTCCTCAGAAGAGAAATCATTTATATCTGGTACTATTTCGAGATTCAGTTCCGGCAGATATGCCGGTACTGGATTCTCGGCATGCTGATCGGATCTCTCATTTCTGTCTTTGCAAAGGATAAGATTCACAGCATTTTTGCCGGGATGAGTAATAAGAAATGGGGCCTGTTTGGCATTATCCCTGCCTGTATCCTGGGAATCGCCTCTCCGCTCTGCATGTACGGGACGATTCCGATTGCGGCTTCATTCCGAAAACAGGGCATGCGGGAAGACTGGCTGGCCGCCTTCATGATGTCCTCTATCCTGCTGAATCCTCAGTTGATCATTTACAGCGCGGCGCTGGGCACGACAGCACTGACCGTGCGTATCGTTACATGTTTCTTCTGCGGCTGCGCCGCAGGCCTTCTGGTTTTTCTGTTTTACCGGAACCGGGATTTCTTTGATTTTGGCAGCTTTGAAGAAAAAGCCAGCCATGACACACATCCGAACCTGATGATCAGGTAGCCAGCCATGACACACATCCGAACCTGATGATCAGGTACCTGCTGAATGTCTGGAGAAACGTGAAGGCAACCGGATTGTATTTCCTTCTTGGCATCCTGCTGTCGGCCCTGTTCCAGCGGTATGTGCCGCAGGATCTGATGACAAAGGTGTTTGGCGGAAATGAATCCTGGGGCATCCTGATGGCGGCGACCATCGGCGTGCCTCTCTATGCCTGCGGAGGAGGAACCATACCACTGCTGCAGCAGTGGCTGTGGGATGGCATGAGCATGGGGAGCGCGGCAGCCTTCATGATCACCGGACCTGCCACAAAGATCACAAACCTTGGAGCGCTGAAGATTGCTATGGGGTGGAAACGATTCGCGCTGTATATTCTTTTCGTGATGCTGTTTTCTTTCCTGTGTGGGATGGCTGTGAATCTGCTTATGTAATTAAATAGTGTACAAAAACAGCGCATTCGGAATAATTCATGAATGCGCTGTTTCTGTA
>CACYTU010000140.1 GCA_902777355.1 uncultured Lachnospiraceae bacterium
ATCATAGTGGCGGAGCATTCTGACGCTGACTCTGGACAGTTTTGAAAATTCTCCGATTTTCAGCATGGCGGTACCTCCTGTTGCTGTTTTTTGAGCTCACGTCAAGCATAATGCCTGCCACAGTGTGAGAGTCAAGGGCCAAAACAAGAATAAACAGTCATTGCTTCTTTAACTGCAAAAATCAGATTCTGCCAAAAGCACTGATGTTTTTAATTGTAAAACTCAAGTTCTGTCAAATACACTTACTTTTTTTGAGGTGCCGGTAAGTGCAAATCCCATATTTCTCATCTGTGATTACATTTTTGCGCCAGTGTGTAAGTGCAAATGCCGATTTGAAGTATTTGCATTGAAAATCTCTCCGGATTTTTCATTGCAGATCAGTATTCTGGTCATCTGCACTTAAATCCCCTGAATACATGAAAGTGCAAAACTCAAAACCGATGAAATGTACTTAATTTCCCAATTATTCTACGTTGTCGAACTCCTTAAGAAACCGGAAATCTATCGTTCTGACCGCAGCAACGCATACCAGCACGCATCACAGATACCCTGATTGTTCCTGTCGGACTCCCGCATAGTACCTTCATATCTCATTCCACACTTTTTCATGACCATACCTGAATGCGAATTCCTTGGGTCATGCCGTGTTTCTATGCGATTGGCGCCGACTTTATCAAAGAAATAATCCATTACTGCTTTTAAAGCTTCTGACATAATCCCCTGATGCCACCAGGCTTTTCCGATGCAATAGCCTATATGTATCATAGAGAGATCGTCATTCTGATCCACTGCACTAATACTCCCGATTGGGTCGTTTCCATGTTTTTTCAGGACTATTGCCCACTGGTAATAGTTTTCCTGTGAGTAGGAGGCAGCCCACTCCTCCAATACTGCTCTGCTGACATTGACAGAGGTATGTGCAGGCCACGTCAAATACTTCGTTACCTCGGGATCCGAAGCCCAATTTCTATACATGGCCCCTGCATCATTCTTTGAAAACCTCCTCAACAGGAGCCTTTCCGTTTCAATCGTCTGTGTTCCGCAATGCTTCATGATCTTCACCGCTCCAAATTCCTGTTAACAATTTATACCGTCATAGCCAGTTCGATCTCATCTTCATCCTCAGCACCGGTTGCAGAAAAGCCCTTGCTTTCGTACAGCTTCCTTGCAATGGGATTGTTTTTATTGCAGGTCAAGGCAACTCTGTCCGTATCACCGAAAGGTTTCATCCTGATATAATCAATCACCCTATCCAAAGCATCATTACCGTAACCTTGTCCCTGCGCTGACTCGTCGATCATCATGTGCCATATATCATATTCGGGAACATCGTAGTCATAGATTACCATTACATACCCGATCATCTTTTCTTCAGCATAAATGCCAAATGGCTGACACTGCTCCCTGTACACATATGCCTGCGCCAGACTCCGGATCGGATGGGACACATACTTCTCCTGTCCGGGTGCGAGCTTAAGGTTGAAAGCGTCGATAAAGTTGTCCTCTGTAATTTTCCTTAGTTCTACCATTGATCTCTCCTCAAATCGATTTATCGATGGATATACATTCTCGCCATCTCCGGTTCTCCGTCTCCCTGTACCATACAAAGAAACTGCCAGCCATATCTTTCATAAAAGCCGGTATGATCTGTAACCAGGTAGACAGGAGTGATGCCTCTGGCTTTGAGGTCATTAACTGTCATATCAAGCAAATGTCCTGCAATGCCTTTACAGCGATATTCTTCTTCTGTATACACTGCACAGACATTCGGACATAGATCTTTTCTGTCATGAAAGTCATTTTTAATAACACCCAGTCCGCCGACAATTCTATTACCGTCCATGCACAGGTACCATCCATATTCTGTTTCATTATTCAGATAGCTTTCCATGCACTCCAAATATGCTTCTTTCGGTACGCCCCATTTACTGTGGAACCATTCCGCGGCTGTATCTTTAAGTTTTGGTTTTTCCCTCAATGCTATAAATGTGAGTTCTTCCATACCTTTCTCCTCAAGATCTGACTTACTGCACCACCACTCCAGATCGGATCACTTCCATGTTCTTTCAGGACAATTGTCTGTGTGCCGCAGTACTTCATGATCTTCATCTCATCAAATAACGGTTTTTGCTGTTTATACCTCCATAAGCCTGCGGAGTGCATCCGCATTGTTTCCTGTGATCATCGAAAGCTTTTCACAGGAATTCATTTCCGGACATCTGCCGCACGTCTCCATTTGTTTACCAATGGCGCATTGCCGGATTGGGCACAGGAAATCACAGTACGGCGTTTTCACGCCCGGAATCCTGCACCCGGAGCAGTTGATCATTTCAGGTGTAATCTCCGCGCTGTTCAGCTCTGACCACTCTTTGGCGACTCGCCGGCGAAGCGCATCATCATTATTCACTGTTGCGAGACGGGCCTCACACGCCTCACAATCCAGACCGCAATATGCAATATATTCATTCATATCCGATATCCTCCTTTTCCATTGCGTTCCCCTGTCCTGATCAGATGGCCTTCCTGAATTGCGGCGACCGTTGCTAAAGCACAGACGACAATCGCAGAATACTTCAGCGGGAGAACGGGAATCGTCAGTGTTAATAGAAACAGCAGCGCTCCTGTCGCTTTGTTCATAACCGAATGAACGGCCACGAACTTCTTCTGCACTGCAAATCCGGACGAGGACAGGAAGCGATGCTTTCACCGCGCCTCCCATGACCAGCCACATGACTTTTATCATTGCCATCACATGCAAACCCTGTTCATGCAGCCATTTCGCCCCGGTCCTGGCCATGTGATCCTCCGAGCTGTCACCGAGCATGATGATAAGCCCTCTGCTGCTCTTTACAGGAGCCGGATACCAAGCTCCGTTAAATCCATCGGAGTTTACTCTGAATACTTGCTTTTTCATGAAGGACCTCCATCGCAAACGTTAGATTAATCTAACTATACGTCAAAAAAAAGATGAGTCAAGTCTTGATCAAAAAATCGAAAAAGGGCCGATGGCCCTTTTCGTAAAGTAATGTTAAACTCTCACATCCGGATTCTTCTCCCCGAACTTCTCCTTGAGCATCTCGCAGATCTCGCTGCGCGCCCTGCCCTGCTTCTCCATATTTTTGATGGTCTTGTAGGCAGCAAACAATGTGGACGGACCAATCTCGGAACTGAAATAGCCAATACCCTGGTTCCATGCCAAAAGTTCGAACACGTCATCCAATGCAGCGCTGTCCAGCCCGTGGATGTATGCCTTCACCAGTTCGCGGGTCGCCTGGCGCATCCTTCCCGCTCCGACAGCATTGGTGAGGGAAAGAAGAAGCCGGATCTCGTAGGGCAGATGACGATGCTCGTCGTTCCACGTCAGGTCCCAGAAATTCACGGCGATATTGCCGAGCTTCTCGTCGATCAGCGGCATGTTGGTCAGCGCCGCCGGCCGCATCGGAATGTCCTTCTCCTCCTGCTTTACTTCTCTACGATAGAAGTAAGCATGGAATTCCGCATCTCCCTTTTGTTCGGTGAAATGCTCATAGCCCAATCCTTCCATTACTTCATACAGGGGAATGGGGTCAAAAGACTGAACGATTTCCAGCCCGTTTCCGGCCGGAAGCTGCATCGCCTGCCTCTTGATGCCCTGAAAGAAATTGCCCTGAATACCTCTTACATCAATCTTCTTGAACAAATTAATCTTATCTTTCCACTCCATGATGAATCCTCCTTAGTCTAAGATTCTCCTTAACCCAAGACTCTGCCATCCCGGGAAATCTAGTCCAAAATCCTGCCGTCCCGGGAGATCGTCACTACCTGCCACGGGATGAATTTACCGCTGTTTCTGAGCGCATTCTCTGCCGCCCTCTGGAGTCCGCCGCAGCAGGGAACTTCCATGCGGACGATGGTCACGCTCTTAATTTCATTGTCCCGGATGATCTGCGTCAGCTTATCCGTATAGTCCACAGCATCCAGCTTCGGGCAGCCGATGATCGTGACTTTGCCGCGCATGAATTCCTCATGCATGTTGGCATAGGCGTAAGCCGTGCAGTCAGCGGCGATCAGCAGCTTTGCTCCGTCAAAGAAAGGCGCCTGCGTAGGGACCAGCTTAATCTGGCAGGGCCACTGAGCAAGACGGGAGACCGGA
>CACYTU010000141.1 GCA_902777355.1 uncultured Lachnospiraceae bacterium
GCCGGCGCGAGCGCCTCCAGCATAGCCCTGGTCTCCGGCTCCATCTCGCTCTTAAAAGGACAGTGCTTCTCCACATCGCAGACAAAAGCGGCCAGTCTTGCAATGGGGGAATTCTTCTGCGGCGTGCTCGCGTGGCCGCCTTTTCCTTTCGCAATGAATCTGACGTTGGCTCTTCCTTTTTCCGCCACGCCGATCATGGCGAAATTGCCCCTGATCCCCATCATGGGATCGGTATAAATGCCGCCGCCCTCGTCACAGACAAGCCAGGGCTTCACGCCTCTTTTCTCCAGTTCCGCGACAAGCGCCGGACAGCCGGGACCGCCCCATTCCTCTGTGCAGGACGTGGAGAGCCATACATCCTGTTCAGGCACATATCCTTCTGCCAGAAGCTCTTCAGCCGCCTGAAAGAAGGCCATGCAGGAACATTTCGTGTCGACCGATCCTCTTCCGTAGACCTTTCCGTCCGCGATCTCTCCGCTGAACGGCGGCTTGTCCCATCCTTCAGGCGCAGGGACTACGTCCTGATGTCCCATGAGAATCTCTATGATCTCCAGTCTCTCGTGCACCAGCGGAAACAGCGATGCCAAAACCTTGTGATACCCGAGGAATGTCTCCCTCTGATCAGTGAACGCATAAGAGGTCGTGTCATACTGCACCATTCGGGAAAGCTTCGCGGCATATTCCTCCGCTCTGGGGTCCCCCTGCTGCGGTTTATAATCCGATTTTCGCACCGGGATTGTCAGCGTGCGGACCAGCGCCGCTATGCCTGTTCCCAGGCAGATCAAAACCAATAGCAATACTAACTTCATTGAAGCAGTTTCTCCTGTTCTTCCTTTTCTCTGTCAACCTGTCAGGCCTGTCCGAAGCCGGAACAGTATCTGTCTCCTCCCAGGTCCTGCTGCTTACGATAAAACGCGGTCTCCGTTTGGTCTCCAGATAAGTCTTCCCGATACTTGTCGACCATTTCATACATAGCCTGCAGATCATCCTGGCCGTCACAATCGATGGAAATAGTTATGTCGCACTTGTCCTTCGCTTCCATCAGTCCTGCCAGCAGTGCATTCTGATGGCCGCGGTTCCTGCTCAGAGATATCCCTCGGATCTGAGGACTCTCCGCAGCAAACTGACGGATCAGATCCCATGTGGAGTCGGAAGATCCGTCATTGACAAATAGTATGGCACTGCTCTCATGGATCTTTCCCTGTGTGACCATGTCAGAAAGTACTTCTTTCAGCATCGGGGCCGTTTGAGGGAGCACTTCTTCTTCGTTGAAGCAGGGGACAACGATCCACAGGACCGGTCGATTTATATCTTTCATTGCTTTTCTGCTCCGTTTCCGTATTCTCCGTCTTTCCCGGACTGCATTAATAATAATCTGTCATTTGAAAAGTCTGGCCGGCAGCCTTTCAGCAAGTATATACGCACCGATCCCGACAATGATCCCGGCCGCCATCCCAGAGAGAATGAGGACCGGCATATAGTGGATGAGCTGCGGCCCGGACACCAGGAGTATCGCTACTGCCAGCTGTCCCAGGTTATGGAAAACGCCTCCGGCCATACTCACGCCGATGATGGAAAAACGGTCGGTCTTCTTGAGCAGATACATGATCAGGAAACTGACGCAGCTGCCGGCGAGTGAATAGAGGGCGGCAAACAGGCCGCTGAAGAGGAGTCCTGCAAGCAGTACGCGGATCAGATTCGCCGCGAACGCGTACCGCGCATCCAGACGGTACATAATGATCAGGGGTACCAGATTGGCCAGTCCGAGCTTAATACCCGGAATCCCCGCGTTAAACGGGAACAGGACTTCCACATAAGAAAAGATCAGGGCGAGAGCGGCAAGAAGCCCCGTAAGGGCTATTCTGCGCGCGGAAGACCCCTCATTTGACGATGACATCGACGGCGTCATCCGCATCACCTCCTTCCCGGCTGCCGGTAATCTCTACGATCAGATAATTGGGCAGGCAAACAATAGTCTCTCCCGTCCGTGTGATCTCCCCGGTATGGACGCAGACCTGATTTTTGCAGTCGGAATACTCCATATGGACTTTTTTATCCTTAATGGACACGATGTTGAGGTGCCCGTCGTGTCTCACCTCGACGTCAATATCATTTTCAAGCGGATAAATGCCTGTTATTTCTCCCCCGCTTATGATCCTCACCTTTTGCTCGCCGCCTGAGGAGCGCATAAGCGGCAGTACCGCAATCAAGGCTGCCAGGGCCAAAAAAGAGAAAAAGAGCAGGATATCCGCTTTTCTCAGGGATGCGATCATACATAACCTCGTTGTCTTCTGATTTAAACCGTTTCCATTAAACTTTACAGCGTGACGGGCTCACAGACAACTCCGGACGGCCGGATCTTTCAGCATTTTACATTTCTTTGACATCGATACTCTTTATGACGTCGATCGAATACAGTCCGTCGCGGTTGCAATAAAAAAGGATTTTTCTGACTCCCCTGATCTTAAATCTCACTTCGGAAGCCCCCTCCGGATAAAGCTTTACCATCTGTATCGCGTCGGATGACAACGCTGCCACAAAGGAAATGTAGTGGTCCTTTGTCATGCTGTGATCGATCTTCACATAGTATTCATCCTCGACACGATCAATAAAGATCTTGTGCCGCTCATCCGCAGCTTCTGCTATGAGCGGCGTGAGCAGGAGTCCATGACAATGAATGGCCGCCTCTCCCATGCTGTGGATCGCGTTCCCGCAGACAGGGCAGACGTAGAATTTGGAGCGCAGCATATTCGCGGATACATTCGCATTCCGGATCGTATTCCCGGAGATCAGCTCCGTCACTGAAATCCTGAACGCCTTCGCAATAGGCTCCAGCAAGGTAATATCCGGATATCCCTTTCCCGTCTCCCACTTTGATATAGTCTTATCGCTGACCCCGAGTTTCTCCGCCAGCTGAAGCTGGGTCATCTTATTCTTCTCTCTCAGTTCCCTTATGACTGTTCCTGTAACATATTGGTTCATACTCATCACCTCCATGTACAGATTGTAAAACAGCAGCTTGTGGAACACTACCTACGGAGAGTAGAGTCATTTGCCGGCCGTGATCTGATTTCCTGTCACATCAAATACGAACGATTTTGAGTAAAAACACCCACTGATGAAGCAATCAGCATAATCGTCATGATCATAGATAATAATCTCTTCATGAGCGAGTCCTTCTTCTTCATATACCGATTATATATTATTGTTTTATTAACTATACAATTGACTGTCTGTGATAGTCCGTAATGTCAGAACCGAGTTTCCTGTAGATTTCCATGACCGAACCGACATCAGATAGTGTCTTCAGCTCAGCATCGGTCATGCCTATAAGCTCTAAAAACTCAACTCTTCCGTTAGGAGTATCGATCGTTTCCACCGTAGGATCTT
>CACYTU010000142.1 GCA_902777355.1 uncultured Lachnospiraceae bacterium
TGCCAGAAGCACAATATTCTGTTGAAAAACTGCGGTTTTCCACAGATGTTGTTAAGAATAGACCGATGTAGTTCTACTTTTACGTCGATCTACGGTTTATTGATTACTTCCGATTGGTTTTATCGATTGGTTTTTGATTGGTTTTTGGTTGATTTTATATCGTTTGGCTTTTTTCGATTGGTTTTTGATCGATTTTATATCGTTTGGCTTTTTTCGATTGGTTTTTGATCGATTTTATATCGTTTGGTTTTTTTTGATTGATTTTTTATCGTTTGGTTTTTTGATTGGTTTTTCCGGATTACATCCCGACTTTTTCCAGTGCTGTCTGGATAATTGAAAAATCAACGGCGCAGGATCCTTTGCTGATTCCGACCGGGACAGTTTCCGCAAAACTGTATCCGGTACTCACAGTACCATCCGGATTTTTGCTGTAATCGTAAACAGTTACCTGCCTGTTCTCCGGATCCACGATCCAGTATTCCTGTACACCTGCAGCGTGATACTTGTAGGCCTTCAGCAGCAGATCTTTGCTCCTGGTCGCGGGTGACAGAATCTCTATGACAAAGGGCGGAGCACCTTTAATGTACCCGTCCTGTCCGATCATTGTGTAATCACAGATGACATAAATGTCCGGCTGAAAGATATTTTTATTATCTCCGGTGAGCCAGACATCTGACGGCGCAACAAACACCATGCAGTCCTTGCCGCATTTTCTAATCTGATTAAAAAGCTGATTGGAAAGGTTCATCAGAACGATTTGATGACCGGCTTTTGGAGAAGCCATATCATAGATTATGCCATCGATCAGCTCGGTGCGGACATCCCCCGGCAGAGAATTCCTGTCTTCTGCAGTATATTCCCCCTGTTGTTTCCCAGGCAGAAGGGGATAGGTATTTCGGGCTCTGCCGTCTGCATTTCCGCTTTTCCCCACTTCACTTCCGGACATAGACATGCCTCCCATGGCAGTCTTCTCCCCGTAGAAAGGCTGAGGCTCTCCTGCAAGAATGTCTCTGTAAGGAGAAAATCCGGGCGAAGCGCTGCTGTATGAGCCATATGAACCATATGAATCGTATGAAGCAGTATTGCTGTGCTGTGAGTCAGCCTGTGAAAGATTGCGGTCTCCTGGGCCTCCTTCCGGGAGAGAGGAAGCAGATATGTTGAAAGTTTCCTGACTGTCCGGAGTCGACAGAAGCACTCTCTCCAGCGCGAGAATCGTCTCGTATCTGGGGGACTTAGTGGCCCCGGACAGAACCTTCTGCACCGTGGGAAGAGGAAGTCCCGCCCGCCTTGCAATCTCTGCATACGTGATCCCCATTTTTCTTTTTTTGTCCTGCATTTCCTGTATGGTCATTCTGAACTCCTTTTCTCACGCATGACTCTCCCACCCGCTGCTCTCATTCATTCCCGCTCATTTATCAATCATACGAAGTTCTTAAATGATATATTTCTATCATATACGATATTTATATATCATATTTTATTATCATAGTCAAGAATCCTTCACCATCCCTCAGAAGAGACAGGAGAGACAGGAGAGACAGGGAACGGTTCTTTGTCTCCCCTGATGAAAAAAAGGAGACAGAGAACCGTCCCCTGTCTCTCGCTGCCTCAAATATGTTAAGATAGTCCTGAGCAAGTGATCTGTTAAAAGTAATGGAGATTGAATTATGGGACATCTGACATCGAGAGACGCATATAAAAAACTGGAAGACAGGATCAACTGGTTCACCCAGGGGGCGACAGCTTCTGAGACGTTGACAAAGATCCTGCAGGTGCTCTTTACGGAAAAGGAAGCGAAGTGGGTAGCCAAGCTTCCCATCCGCCCCTTTTCCCTGAAGAAAGCGGCGCAGCTCTGGGGCACGTCGGAAGCAAAGGCAGAGAAGCTTCTGGACCACCTCTGTGAAAAAGGACTGCTGGTCGACTCCTATGACCGCGGGATCCGCAAGTTTGTCCTCCCCCCGCCCATGATCGGCTTTTTAAAGAGCTCTTTCTGGGAATGGATACAAAGCTGGGGCGTGTCTTTGTCAACGAACCTGTCCTCATGACTGAAAAGACCAATCATATCCTGGACTACGAGCGGGCGACCCACATCATCGAAGAGGCTGATTTCATCGGCGTCGGCACCTGCTTCTGCCGCCACAAGAATTACCACTTGGGCATTCCCTGCAGGCAGAACGCCCCCATGGAGACCTGCCTGACCTTCGGCAACGTGGCCCGCTCCCTGGCTGAGCACGGCGGCTACACACGGCCGATCGACAAGTCGGAGGCAAAAGAGATCCTGGAGATGTGTTACGGCTATAACCTGGTCCAGATGGGTGAAAATGTCCGTGAATATCCTGCTTTCATGTGCAACTGCTGCGGCTGCTGCTGTGAAGCCCTTGAGACTGTGCGAAGATTCAGTCCCATGCAGCCCATCGCGACAACAAACTACATACCCAAAATCAACCACAACGACTGCGTCTCCTGCGGAAAGTGCGAAAAGGTATGTCCCATCCTGGCCATTTCCATGCAGGAAAACGATCCGGCTGCACCTGTAAGTCCGGAGGAAAAGCCGATCACGATCCGCGACATGGAGCCTGAGCCGGCAACAAGGGCCTGCGAGGCTGGTGCTGCTGCCGCCGGTGCTGCTGCCGGTGCTGCTGTTGCCGCTGCCGGCGTTGCTGGCGTGGCTGCTTCCGGCGCTTCAGGTATTCCCGCCAAAAAAAGAAGACCCGTCATCGACGAGTCCATCTGTCTGGGCTGCGGAGTCTGTGCCAGGAACTGTCCCAAAAAGGCCATCAGCCTGCAGAGAAGACCGATTGAGGTGATCACACCTGTCAACAGCACCCACCGCTTCGTCCTGCAGGCCATTGAAAAGGGGACCCTGCAGAACCTGATCTTCGACAACCAGGCCTTCGCCAACCACCGGGCCATGGCGGCCGTCTTCGGCACGATCCTGAAGCTCCCGCCGCTCAAGCAGGCCCTGGCCAGCAAACAGTTCAAGTCTGTCTACCTGGACCATCTGCTGTCTGCACAAAATGCCCGGAAAAAGAAGGAGTTGTCCCATTAAGTGAACTGCTCCCCATAAAGCAGGCAAAATAAAAGACAAAGCCATTCTGCCATCAGATTGCCAAATGGTGTGCTACTTGGGGGTAGCACACCAAAACGGACTGGTGGCAGTTTTTTGCAGCTTGCAGATACGGATCAATCCGCATGTCAGGGGGACTATTCTTGACAATTTCTGCCCAGTGTGTGCATGATCTGCAGGCCGTCCTTTTTATCTTCTTATGCCAAAATCCCCAGAATCTCTGCTGTGCTCCAGAGTTCACTCTCCCAGATCCGGGCTCTTCCCTCAGCGACCTCACAGATGACAGAGGGTACATCTGTGCTGTTATCAACGATCCGTGTCCGGTCCGCTATCCGCACCAGCTTTGACAGATTCTGTAATGATTTTTCATACCGGCTGATGATTTTATCCTCCGGTACATCGTGTCCGCCCATCTTCACCCGGTTCCGGACACGATGTACATTGATCGCACTGTCCTTTGTAAGCACAAATACTGCACAGATTTGATACCCGGCTTTTTTCGCCTCTTCCAAAAGAAGAAGATTCCGTTCCGTCGACAGAACTGTCTCAAATGTAAAATCCTGTCGCGTCTCCAGAAGCGCCCGACGAATCATTTCCGCCTCCTGTGCCGCTTCCAGGTCTGAACATTTGGCAGCTTTCTTAATCTCGTCCGCATTTACATAGAGACCGATGACGGGAAGGCCTTTTGTAACCGTACTTTTGCCCGATCCATTCGGACCTGCGATGACAAGAATTGAAGGACGGTTACCCTGCTTTTCTTCAGAGAACATATTCCTTCCTTCCGTCTGTATACACCTTTACAACCTTACCTGTTTCCACATCAAAACGCGTTATATAATCTGTAACGGGAACTGTGTCATCGCGCTCTGCAACTGCACGGCGGCATGCCTGCTCAAAATCATCGGAAGAAAGGTCAAAAATTGTCTTCTCTGCTGTCTCCAGCCTGACCGGAAAAGGAAATCCCTTTACCTCGTTAAACTTCCTGGCCATAATGTTCATGACCGCATTAAAAGACAGCCCCATTTGCGAAGCGATGCGGGTTGTTTCCTCCCTCACGCCATCATCCAGGCGAATCGTACTGGTAGCCATCTGTTTTCTCCTTTCCTTCATCCTGTGCATTTCTGAGTTGTACCTTTGCAGACTCTGTCTTTGGAGGCTATTTTTCTTTGATAAAAGTATAGCACATGCCTCAGGCCCATTCAACACAATTGATGTCATATGTGTTGTTTTCACAAATGTAAAGGGGGCAGTTCCTCTGACACTGAACTGCTCCCCGTCAAGTAGACAATTAAAAAACAAAAATATCTGCCATCAGATTTCGATCTGGTGGCAGTTTTATACTGCCGCCAGATACTGCTCA
>CACYTU010000143.1 GCA_902777355.1 uncultured Lachnospiraceae bacterium
GTTACTATTCACGGGGTAAAGTGCCTCGTGCTGCAAAGTCACGACCTCCATGCCGGGAGATTGCAACAATCCCCCAGCTCTTATCAAGATGATCATGAGAGGTGCGCGGCCTTTCGGCCAGCGCGTCTGCACTTTCTGCGTCTATTTTATCTCACCCTGACTCGGTCCCGTGGAACAGTTCCTTTACCGTTACCGGATTCCCATCCGTCAGCCGTTTCAATGCATTCATCTCGTTCCATCCATTCCTCCTGCATGTCTCCACGTAGCTCCGCAGTGTTGCGTAGTACTGCGCATACTCAACGCTTTCAAACTGACCGGATACCTTCATCTTGCTCTTTACGCCTCTGAGAGATCTCTCGGATAACGAGTTCGTTGTGGGTATGCTGAAGTCCTCAATCCAATGGAAATAGTTCCTGCGATACTTGCGGAGACGATTGAGCAGTGCTCCCTCAAACGCATATCCATAGTCCGCTCCCTTCATATTCCTGACCTTTTTGTACAGTTCTGCGTGTTCCTTGTCTCCCTTTGCCAGGCATTGATCCAATGAGGCATTGAACTGCCTGATTCTCTCCGGCGGAAATGATGAGCTTCCCTCTTTCTTCGCTTTGTTCCGATCATGAATGGCTTTCCCGATCAGATCTTTCAGATCTGCAGACCAGGTATGCCCGGTATCATTCGTATTCCGCTGTGCGTCACGCTCCAGATGCTGATTGCATTCAACGTTTCGGAATCGGAACTCCCTGTTGTAGTTGCCGGTGTAGTGATCATGCATTACCTTTTGGCTTTCGTTCAGTTCTGACAGGATGCCATCCTCCCTTACACCGTCAAGATTCTTCTTCTCGTGAGCCGTGTAATAAGCGATCCTGTCATCACCATAAAAGCGAAGGCATGCGCGCTTGGTATTCACAAAAATCACCGTATCATCCCAGTAAAGCAGGTCCTTCTTCAGCATCTCATTCCGAAGATCTTCTTTGAAATTCTGAAGATCCTTTGCCGCCCTTTTGATCTGCTTGGCGATATATCCCTCGCATGGTACAAACCTGCCGTCGAAAAGGCCGCAGAGAAACTGGCGGATCTTGTTGATCGGTACATTCTCGGAGACAGCAAGGGACAGAATCAGATCCCGGGTATTGCTGCCGTACTGATTTTTTGCGGTGTGCCTTGCGTCCACTGGAACCTTGACCTGAGTACCGCAGTTCGCACACTGGTAGATCTTGTACAGATGCCGGTGGTAGGTCCGGACGATTTTGAAATCGACCTCCTGATGTTCCTCATACCTTCCGGTATCTATGAGATCTCCGCCACATACGCTGCACTTTTTCTCATCTTCTTTCAGCTCATGTGTTGTGGTATCGGTAGCCTGTTCTGGATCAAAAGCCGGCATCTCTGATTTTGCGTGCCCCGGCTGGCCTCCTTTGTGATTCCCTGTTGTCGGGCGCAGGTTGGGAATTACTTTTTTCTTGTTCCTGGGCGTCTGTGATGTCGGCGTTCCACTGTCCGTTCCATCCCGATTGATTTTGTCCTCGAGATGCCTGACCATAGCCTGCAGCTCATCGATTGTGTCCTGCTTTTCTCTCAGCTGTCTGTCCTTGTCCGCAATGACCTTTTTCAGTTCATTGTTGTGCGCCTGAAGCTCTTCAATTTTCTGACCTCGTCTGCTCAGAAGTTCCTGCAGGTTTGCGGCCTTTCTTTCCGCGGATTCCCGCTTCATCCCGATTGTTCTCAACTGCTCTGAGAGCTTGCGGTTTTCCCGTAATGACTGACTTAACCTGCTCTGCAGATTCTTTGCTGTTTCCAGTGCTTTCCGCCAGTTGGTCTCGGCTTTTTCCTGTCGGCTGTTTGCGAGTTTGACCTTTCGGTTGCAGTCAGCCCGGAAGGCAGCGTGCGGGTCTTCGGACTCATACATCGCAATGGTCTGTTTCAGTTTTGCGATTTCGCTGTTACGCGTGAGTGTTCCGTTGAATGAATACATCGCTGCCATCTCCGTGTCCGTCGGCTGTTATTCCCTCATGGTAAAGACTTCCGACATAGAAGCAATCAGTGCTTTCAGTCGTTCGAGCTGTCTTTCCTGCTGTTTGTTTTGATCCGTCAAATCCTTGATCTGGAGCCTTAGTTGAATGATCTCCTGACGCAGTTCTGACGCTTCATCCACAGGCGGTTTTGCTGTCTCTGATGTGCAAGTCTGTGTTGTCTTCCTCCGCCGTGGGCCATGAGGCTCCGTCGGGATGATGTTCCCATTGGCATCCACTTTTCCAATGAGTTTTCGTTTGTTCTTCGGCTTGTGCGTGACCGGATCTCTGAACGATTCAGATTCATACGCGTATTTTATGCCGGTCGTCTTGTTTGTGAGATAAACGATACTTGACATTGCGCACCTCCTTAGTAGGTATACCTTAGTATATAACTTATATGGTGCAGCCGTAAAATCAGGCATTCTCCGCTCTGTGTCAATGGTAATGATGTTATTCAGATTTGGGTTTCACCCCTGTGAATAGTAACACTTTTTCGCCGGCGGGATCCCAGGACCAATCTGTCACGGCTTCCCCGGCAATCTTTTCTTGAAAATCTTATGGACATGGTATTTAATAGGTTAGAACTGCCCGGGTGGAAGGTCGGGCACAGGATACGGAAAAGGACAGGGAACAAACATGGAAAATCTCAAAATACCACAAGGCTATCAGTCATCCCTCAACCTGCACGAGACGCAGGTCGCCATCAAGGTTGTCAAGGACTTCTTTCAGAACCTCCTGGCAGAGCGGTTGAACCTGCTTCGGGTCTCTGCACCGCTGATCGTGGACCCGGCTTCGGGCCTGAACGACAACCTGAACGGTGTGGAGCGCCCGGTGCGCTTCGACATCCGGGA
>CACYTU010000144.1 GCA_902777355.1 uncultured Lachnospiraceae bacterium
AGAATGATGACTGAAAAATTCCTGAAGAAAGTATTTCTGCCGCTATGCGGAGCTGCATTGCTTGCATACATCCTTTATCCGTTTTGCACAGAAGAAGGAGCAACAAACTGGCCGCTCCTGATCTGGCTGATGGGCGTTCCTTTCGGGATCTCTCACATGTGCATGTATGTCATCCCCAGAAGCCATCCCTTCACCGACTCCGTAGGTATCCTGTTCGGAAATGTACTTGTCGGCGGAGTGCTCGGCATTTTCATACTGACATGGCAGATGCTGCGCGCAGTGTTCTATCTGATCTGTATGATAATCCAGGCTATCGCAGGCTGCCTTGCATTCATAATCGAGAGGGCCAGAATGGCCCGGGCATAATGATGATGGATATTCTGGATTTATCCGACTGCAGCATGAAGAATGCTGAGATTGAGAGGTTACAGGAAAACAGTGCCATCGATCACATATGGCATTAAGCTGTGTGAGGGATACAACTTCATAGCAGGGTGCACAACGCATCGACCTGCAGGGAACTTTGGACCACCGTGGTCCAAAGTTCCCTGTTGTGTTTCTGCCGGAGGTGACAATTTAACTTTGGACCATCGTGGTCCAAAGTTTCAGGAAAAATCAACTTCAGACCATCGTGGTCCAAAGTTTCAGGAAAAATCAACTTCAGACCATCGTGGTCCAAAGTTTCAGGAAAAATCAACTTCAGACCATCGTGGTCCAAAGTTAAGGAAAAATCAACTTCAGACCATCGTGGTCCAAAGTTTAAGGAAAAACCAACTTCAGACCATCGTGGTCCAAAGTTTAAGGAAAAATCAACTTCAGACCATCATGGTCCAAAGTTTCGGCCAATAGAAGGGAGGAACGATGCAGCATTGGAATACCGGACTTTGTCCGAGGAGTACCTGGAGATTGGAGAACGGATACGAAGGCGCAGACTGGAGCTGCATCTGTCACAGGAGCAGCTGGCTGAAAGGGCAGGAATCAGCGTCAATACCCTGAGCCGCCTGGAATGCGGCCAGTCTTCAACCTCTATAAACAAATTCCGCAGGATCCTGCTTGCGCTGGATGCGGATGCCAATTACCTGATTGGAATGGAAGTATCAAAGGTGAAAGAAGCAGGCGGGGACGAACAGGTCTTCCTACGCTTCAGGCATCTTGAGGACAAGGAACAGAAGGTGGTGGCAAAGACAATGATTGCGCTCCTCAATGCCCTTGAAGAGAGGGAAAAATAACAAAGCAATATTTCTATGCTCTAAGGCTGACGCTGGCGCAGCAGGGCATATGAAAAAAAATGAAATACCCCGGATATGGGGTGAAGGGAGAAAAGATCCCCCGCATGCGGCGGGGATAAAACCGCAACAAAAGCATATTGTATGGACAGGGGAAGTTATGGCTATCTGACGTAAAGAACCTTCCTGTTGGCTGCTGTCCAGCACAGCACGCACTAGGGTATACGGTCCATACAGCGCACGCCATGCCCGTTAAAAAAAACGGGCATGCCATGAGCTTTTTTCAGCTGTCATAAACGACAGCTTCGATCAGAGAACCTTCTCTATTCATCGGAAGATGTTGCTGGAATAACTGAAATCAGGAATTGCTCCAGGCTGCCCGGGAAAGGTGGCAGCAGTGAAAACATTGGAGCAGTTAAAGAAGCAGGTGGCAGTTCCGAAGGCAGGACAGGAGGTTCCAAGCGAGAAGAAGCTCCGGGAGAATGAGGAAGTCTTTGAATCCATCTGCATCGGCCATGATGCCCGTATCACAGTCTACAGGAACGGATATGTGGTTTGCATGATCGGCAGGCACAAGACGGTCTTTCCGATTTCTGCAGCCGGATACTATACGTTCGGTGAGATTGAAAGAGACATTCATGAGAGGGGCTTTCGAAGACATCAGGAGACAGGGACCTGCGGTTCAGGAGAAAGCTCGGAAAAGAGGCTTTCCCTGGATCAGGAGGAGTGGCAGCTTGCCCTTTATCTTGCCGGAGAAGACAGGATCCTGAAAAACATGGATACGGGAATAAGGAAGAAAACACTTCACACGAAGCGTGAGAAGGAAACGGGTGCGGATGAAGTGTTTGAGAGATCCTGGGAAAACCAAATGTTGGAAGCTGCGCTTTCCGTCTTGACAGACAGAGAAAAAAAGGTCGTGTGGGATTGCTGCATCCTCCAGAAGACAGAAACAGAGGTGGGAAAAGAAATGGGGTATTCAAAATCTATGATTTCGAAGACGCT
>CACYTU010000145.1 GCA_902777355.1 uncultured Lachnospiraceae bacterium
ATCTGAGGTTCACGCAAGGGCGGCGTACTGAGCCAATAACTATACTGGTGGGTAAGATTCAGCGCTTACTTACCCACCCAAGCTACAGAAGCGCCAAATCTTATGCATAAATGTCTCGATTTTCTCTCAAGCCTTGTTTAAAGAAGCCTTCAGGATTTCTTTTTCTTTCTTTCTCTGGCAACACCAATGAGCTTTTCCGCTTCATCAAAAGCCTCAAAAAGAAATGGCTCCTCCCATTCGCGGCCTTGTTTTTCAAGAGATTTAATGTATTTCCAGTCCGCCTTCACTTCATCTTCATTATCCTTGGTTCCGGAAATGGTCGGGAATAAGCAGTCCTGCACTTCAGAGTGATTTCCGCATGCATCTTCCTTACCCTCATCATCCTTAATACAGGATTGAACCGGGAGCCGGTGCCCCTGTGCTGCAGGAGGTACTTCCGATTGTGCTGCAGGAGGTACTTCCGATTGTGCTGCAGGAAGTACTTCCGGTTGTGCTTCCGGCTGATTGTCGCGTTTTTCTCTCAGTCTGCGGATTGCTTCAAGGCTTTTTTCACCGAATACATGGGGGTGTCTCCGGATCATCTTTTCATTCACACAGTCAATTACGTCAGTCAGCGAAAAAAGTCCTTCTTCCTCGCCGATTTGAGCATGCATAATAACCTGAAGGAGGAGATCCCCAAGTTCTTCGACCAGGCTGTCCGGCTTTCCGGTTTCTCTCAGAATATTGATCCCGCACACTACTTCCGCTGCCTCTTCTACACACGCAGGTTTCAGAGACTCATGTGTCTGGGCTCTGTCCCAGGGGCATCCGTCCGCTGCCCGAAGCCGGGCAACAGTCTTTCTCAGTTCGTCAAAGGCCAGTGAAGATTTACGCGCAGAGGTATTCTCCTCTGAACGTAATGTCTGTTTGGTGTGTTCCATATCTTTTGAGTTATCTTTTTCTGTCATATGATCACCTGTTTCAGATACTGCCGGATGATGTGATTCTACGGGGTGGATGATAAGCCCCTGTTTGAATGATATCATTTCACGGGATGATATTTCCCTCTTTGATGTTTTTCTGAATTAGAGAATCAACCACTTCGTAGAGCCTCATAGATCCCAGTTTTGTCTTCTCCTGTCTGTGATAAATCTGCTCAGACCTCACTTTATGTTCCTTCCAGTCTCCGCCCCGGTTGCTGTTGTTGAGGATAAGGGGCTGGAGGTTATCCATTGCGTGGGCATATCGGGATTCAGGTGTCCCGCAGGCTTCAAACTCATCAAAAAGTGCTGTAAGTTCTGCCTTCTGGTCTTCCGGCAGAATGGAGAAGATCCTCTCTTTTGCGGCGTCTTCTCTGGCCTTCTGCGTTTCTATTCCCGCCTCATCGTAAGCATAGGTATCCCCCGCATCGATTTCCACGATGTCATGGATCAGGCACATCAGCATCACACGGGAGATATCCACCTTTTCGTTGGCGTATTCCCTGAAAAGATAGGCCATAATTGCCATGTGCCAGGCGTGCTCCGCGTCATTTTCATTGCGGCCGTTTCCCGATAAATGAGTCTGCCTGAATATGTTTTTTTCTTTATCAATTTCCAGGGAGAAGTCGAGCTGTCTCCTCAGGCGGTCTCCCAGACAGATCTTTCCGTATTCCGCTCCGTAACGTTCTTCTGCCGGTTCCTTTTCGGATGCCCTGGAGAATTCCACTGCATGTTCCTGTCGGAATTCTTCTGCCGGTTCCTTTTCGGATGCCCTGGAGAATTCCACTGCATGTTCCTGTCGGAATTCTTCTGCCGGTTCAGCTGCATTCAGTTGTGATGATTCCTTCGCTGATCCCATAACGGTGTCCTTTCAAATAAAACGTATAAGCCCTTTAACATAACGCCTTACAGAGCCTCTGTAAGGCTCTGTAAGGCGCTTTTCGTCCTGTTCAGGGGATGTGTGGCTTACAGCAATCAAAAGCCTCTCTCCAGGCCTTCTTCGCGGCCGCATCGAATGATACATGTCATAATACATGCATGTCAGGAGTCTATTTTATTATCTTCACGTTTCTGGTCACGCTCCACATAGAAGCATATGTCACGTTTCCGACCGTTTTGCAAG
>CACYTU010000146.1 GCA_902777355.1 uncultured Lachnospiraceae bacterium
CAGTGGCGGGGGCTGCCTCCGCATCCAGAGCGACAGTGATAGTTCCATACTTTTCCACTGTAATCACTGCGTGAGGCATGGCATCTGTATCCTTCTGCATCGCGGTTGTTCCCTCCTTATCTGATCCGGTCTCCTCAGCAGCGGTCTCTTTCCCGTCTTCGGCTTTGTCCTTTCCGCCTGCGCCGCATGCTGTCAGCATCAGCGCCAAACACAGCAGCATGGCAATCATGGCTGCAAAATTCATTCTTCCGACTTTTTTCATTTCATTTTCCTCCTTTTCTTCCAAGTGCTTTGACATTCCATTTTGACCAGACTATCCGGGCTGCTGCCTCACTGCCTCAGGATGTATTCGGACACGATCTCCGCGCCGCTGCCTCACCGGCTCAGGATGTATTGGGGCACGATCTCCGCGCCGCTGCCTCACCGGCTCAGGATGTATTTTTTCAGACCCTCGTATATTTTTTCAGGTTCGGGCGGACATCCCATGATTGAATATTCGAAATCCTTTGTACAGCGTCCGATTCCAAGACGTCCGGTCTTTCCCTGCATTCCCTGTCCGATCCCGATTCGGTCCTGCAGCTTGTCCAGCAGCCCCTCCTCCTTGAGCAGATTGAGGGCGTGTACCAGGTTTCCGTAGCAGGCACTGCAGGAGTCCACCTCTTCAACAGCGTAGGAGACCTCCAGGATGCGGTCCCTGCGGGGCAGCTCATCCTCTTCGCTCTCGCCATTCAGCCTGATGATCTCGGCCTTTGAGAGATCTGTTGTGCCTGCCCCCAGCCTCTCGGCCATACGGATATAAGGCACCTCATCCACATGATACTGCATCAGGTGGCAGACATAGCTGTCCACGAGCACAGAATCCACAGCCGCCATTACACAGTTTCTGACCACCGGGTTTCCGCCCTCCTCAAAATCGAGATCTCCGCAGATGTGATCGACCACTATAAAATCCTGATGGATTCCGGTCTGCAGATGGGCGATCGGTTTATGAAGTCCCATGCGGTGAAAGCGGCTCTTCTCCTTATTCGGAAGCAGCCCCTTCATATTCTTCAGCGCACAGGTCACTTTCGTCTGGCAATGGCCCTTCATGACCGGAACATTGATCAGGAAGTCTATCTCGTCCACCACATTGGTAATGTTCAGTTTCATCCCGGCACAGTCCACTTCGTGCCACTTTTGCTTTTGGGTGTCAACCAGAGGCACACCATACTCTCCGGAAAGCCTGTTATAGCCGCAGTATTCAAAAGCCTCCGATGTGCGGTCACCCACCCAGGATCCTTCCGCGATAACCAGATTGCGAAAATCCCGCTCCTGCAGATATTCGATGATACCTGCCACGACCTGGGGATGCGTCGTACCGCCGAATTCCGCGGGTGATGCCACTACAAGATTGGGTTTGATGCCGATCCTCTTTCCATGGTCTCCAATCCTTGCAGCAAGGTCCGCTGCAGCAAGAATCTTTTTGGTCATCTCTTTATAGTCCGTCCCGTAAATCTTCCATATTCTGTGTTCATCTTTTTTCCTATAATCAGATTGTTTATTTGACATATTCTGCTCAGACCTCCGTTGGCGTAATCCTGTGAACCCCCTGCGGGCAGCTTCCTAAGTCCGGCAGACCGCAGACATCTTCCATTGTAACAGCAAGACGCGAAAATGGATAGAAAAAAGCAGACCCTGCTGCACTTCTCAATAAAAAGCTTGTATAGTAACAAGTGAAATCCCATTCGAAATTGTCCACCGCACAGTTTTTTGCCCAAATACTGGCTGCCCACAGGACAGGAATCCCAAACCCGGAATGTCCATTATCCCTGGGTACAGCTTACTTGTGCTTAATCTTTTTTCTGTTTTCTGCTTTCCGTTTTTTTGTTTAAGTGCAGTCTGATGCTGTCTGAATACTGATCAATGCACTTTAAATGCAGTTTAATGCAGTACTGGACAGTTAAAAGTTCTCAAAGTGTAAAAGTGAACAACCTATCATATATTGCTAATAACTGATATACTTATCCTAGTGAAAAAACATAGTATAA
>CACYTU010000147.1 GCA_902777355.1 uncultured Lachnospiraceae bacterium
CTCCCCCGGAGGCATGCTGATATCAAGCATGACAATATCGGGCTTGAGCTTTGCGACTGCATCGTAGGCCTCCTGGCTGTTTGCCGCGGTTCCGATCACCTCTATATCAGGCTGATGATTCAGCAGCATTGTTAATGCATTTCGCACAATCGTGTGATCATCCGCAAGGACGATCCGAATCATCTGGTTCCCCATCAGACACCCCTTTCTTTATATTTGCGGCCATTGTCTGACACCCGCAAATATATGAATATATTATGCGATGCTTCGCGCTTTTGGCGCTCCCGCATCGCTCCAAACATTCGGAACCCGCTCGCTTTGCGCCTCACGGCACTTCCACCTCGAGCAATACGCTGGTCCCCAGATCCGGCGCAGACCGCACCGTCAGAGACGCGCCGATATTTCCCGCCCAGTAATACATACCGGGCAGTCCCATTCCGCCGCCGGAAATCTGCAGATTATCGGCATCAAATCCCTTTCCGCTGTCCCGGATTTCAAGACGGAGCATATTTCCGTCCAGATACAGACGGGCTAAGACCAGTTCCGTCCCGGCATATTTACAGGCATTTGCCGTGGCCTCCTGTCCGATCCTGTAGACCACCGTCTCAATGTCCGACCCGAATCGCCTGTCTCCTATATTATCCTGAAAGTCCACCGTGATCTGATAACTGGCTTCCATAAAACGAAAATGCCTTAGAAAGGCAGCCTTCAGCCCAAGAGTCTCCACGATCTCCGGCTTCCTGCAGTCCCTCCCGGATTTCTTCCATAGCATCTGTGTATTTGAGTGTGCGCAGCTGCATCTGAACCCCGAGAAGATCCTGGATCACACTGTCGTGCAGATCCTGCGCAATACGGGATCTCTCCTCCCGAAGCGCCGCCCGCAGCGGCACATCAACCAGCTCATAGATCGGCAGTTCACGGTACTCCTGCCGCCAGACTTCCTCCAGTGCAGCCTCATAAGACTCCGGAATGACCCGGCGCCCGAATATCCCCTCTGAAAGGATCTGCTGCAGCTGCTCATAGCGCTCCCTGGTGACCGAATCATTCACCCGCATGCCCAGCATCAATACCGCGTCCACTTCCCCGTCCTTCCAGAGAGGGAAAGCGGCAAAGCTCTGAATATCCTCTGCCAGGAGTATGGGTGTGTGCACCCTCTCACTCTCACTGTATTGGAGCAGCGCATTCTGTACGACCATGGCCTTCCTGCGCTGAAAGACGCCTCCGGCGATTCCCTTGCCCGGTTCCAGGACAATTTTCAGGTAATTCCGGTTCCGGTTTCCGGACGCCTCCCGCCATGTCAGAAGTGTCCTCCTGCCCCGAATCGCACAGGCAAGTCCGGCAAAATCAAATCCGCACTGCCGCCGCAGCGTGCGGAGCTGCACCGACCATTCATATTCTTTTCTCATCAGACACCTCGGAAGAGAATACTGGTTATGTTATACTGTCACTGGAGCTTCGACATGTTTGGAAGAAAGGAAGCCTATGTCCCTGTGGAACGATTATCTTGCGCGAAAATTGATTTTTGAGAGCCATCCGACAATAGATGAAAATCGCTGCCTGAACCGAATGCAGACACGTCATCCATGCAGATCCTGCATGGATGTCTGTCCGGCGGGCGTCATTTCCATGCCCTTTGCCGGCAGCATGAAAGCGGACTGGGATTCCTGTTCAGGGTGCGGTCTGTGCGTCAGTGCATGTCCCTCACGCGCTGTTTCTCCCGCCCGCATACAGGCAGAACGGCTCTTTTCCTACGCCTCCCGTTTACAACATGATACCATCATTTCATGCAAAAGCGGGCTGTCATCAGACATTCCGACGGATTATCCGGGCGCGCTGAACTGGGAATTTCTGTGCTTTCTTGCCCTGCACGGTATCGTCACGATCATCACCGGCGACTGCGCCGGCTGCGAAAAATCCTCCTGCCGCAAGTCCCTCGAAAAAAACCTGTCACAGGCAAAGATCTTCCTTGGAGAGGAACTCTATTCCCAAAGAGTGATCCTGACACAGGATCCCTCTGTTGTACCGGCCCGCCGTTATACACGACGTGAGGCTTTATCCCTGCTCATGACAAAGACCGGAAGGACTGCTTCCGCCCTTCTGCCTCTTCCGCAGGAATCTGTTCCCGACGGAACACTGTGGAGGCAGATTCTGCTCCACAAAGTAAAACAGCGCTCCAAAGACACAGCTGAAGCCGGCCAATCCCTGTCCGGATCCGGCTTTTCCTGGATGCTCCCGCATTTTGAAAAAAACTGCACAGCCTGCGGGGTCTGCACCCGCATCTGCCCGGCGGGAGCCCTTCTTCGCGCCCCCGGTCCCGAAGGTTCCGGGCGCTATTATATGGCGCTTCTGCCGCATAAGTGCACCGGCTGCGGTCTCTGCAGCCGGGTCTGCCCGGAGCAGGCTATGGCGGCGCCGTCTCCTCTTCTGCTCAACGAGCCGGACCGTCCGCTTCTGACTGCCATAGCGGCAAAACCCTGCATACGATGCAAAGAGCCGGTCCCCCTGGATTCCGGCTCCGATCTGTGTGCCCGCTGCCGGGGCGAGCTGTCCATTTAAGCGCGCCCCGGTCTTTTCGGACACGAAACAGACAAGAGGATTCCCGAGTGAGATACCTTATAAAATACGCTGTTCCTCAGTTCATTTTTCCCTGAGCCGTTCCTCAGTTCGTTTTTCCCTGAGCCGTTCCTCAGTCCGTTTTTCCCTGAGCTGTTCCTCAGCCTTCTGATTTTCCCTGAGCTGTTCCTCAGCCTTCTGAATTTCCTTCAGGACGACGTCGAGATCCGAAGCTACGGATCCCGCGGCGTCTTTTATTATGTCTTTCCGTCCTGTGGTATCCGGGGTGAGATCCAGGTCCGGCACAGAGGGCAGATTGATTCCTCCTACTGCATCCTCGTGCAGGTCCACAGTCAGCTTTCTGAGCTGCCGCAGGGTTCTGGCGAGAGTTCTCGCGAGCTTGACCATATCCTCCGGTCCGACCACCACATAGGCGATCACCAGAATCAGGGCCAGTTCACCGGCTCCAAGTCCCATGATCACTCCTCTCCGGGATTCAGGCGGAACAGAATCGCCGCGGCGGCCATCACGAATACGATCAGACCGACAGGCAGAATACCGACGATCCACTCAACAGCGGTTGGCACGTAATTCCAGAAACGGACGAAAACGTCCTCCCCTAAACGTCCTCCCCTTCCGTGAAGGTTCCGACCGCGATCGGGAAGGTCCAGAGCTTTCCTGCCACAGGCAGTGTGAGCGGAATCGAATTGAAAGCGGGAAGGAGCAGCATCATACGCTGGATGAAAATACCCGCAATAACCAGGATGCCTGCCACTGAAACCAGTTCCTTTCCGAGACCGCCGCCGACCAGGAAAAGGATCATTGCCAGCAGAGGCAGGATGATCTGCAGCCAGAAGAGCAGTCCGTAGGTGTGGAAGATCAGATGCAGCAGATGCCGGCTCTCCTGTGTGCCGCTCCAGGCAAGCGGAACGATCTCGATAAAGGACATGACAATGTAGGCAGCGATCGATGCAGCTGCGATGCGGGACAGAAGACGGATTCCGTCACTGTTCTCAACAAAAATCTCATGGCTGACCATCAGCACACAGAGCAGGATGGTGAAAGACAGACCGACGGCTGTCGCTTCCGCGCAGGCATTGACCGGAATCAGAGCGCTGTGCCACCACTCCCTGGTGTTCTGTGTCGCAAACATGAAGCTGGTGATGATATTGAGAAGAAAAGCCATGGGAAACGCAATAAAGGAAAAGCGCCGGCAGTTCTCTTCGTTGGTCATCCTGTAGCCGCGGTCATGGACATGTTTTTTCGTGTCGGGAAGGAGTGTGAGCACCACCGCGACAAGGCAGACGATCACGTACAGGGTCAGAATCACCACATCCCAGAACAGGGGGGAGCCCACATTGGGGGTGATAATCATATAAAGAGCGTGGAAGGGTTCGCCCAGGTCCTCAAAGATCGCGACGCCGGCCGCGACAACAGAAGCCAGAGAGCCGATGGACGCAATTTTGGCAAAGGGCTTCAAAGTCTCAATGTTCCAGAGATAAGCAATGGAGAAGGCAAGGATACCGCCTGTCGCCATCGCGATGAAGAACTCAAAGCTTCCCATGTAGAGTCCCCAGGTAAAACTGTTGCGCAGGTTAGTGACCTGCATGCCCTGAACCAGCTGATAGATCCACGCCGCAAGTCCTGCGGCGCACATAGCCGCGCCTATGACCAGGGCAGCTGTTTTTTTGGCAGATAATTTTTTCATAGCTGTCCCCCTTACGGTATGATGGTAGTGTATAGTTCACCACCCATTTATTGTTTAAAATCCTTTATTTTACGGGAGATCTAAATAAAAAGAGCATTGACCTCCCTTTTTGGTATAA
>CACYTU010000148.1 GCA_902777355.1 uncultured Lachnospiraceae bacterium
AAAGCTCCACATTCGGGGTCGATACCTGTGTAGACCTGATCTGCTCAGCTGCACAATGATTGTTTTGAAACTGCAGTGACATACTCCCGCCACTATCGCCGTCAATGCAGACGCTCTTGTTTTCGATCTCTTCCGGACAGAATGCTTCCCCATAGTTTATGCAGGCGGAAAAACAACCCCAGAGGTCGGTTTTCTCCCTCCTGGTGAAAGCGACCTCTGGGGTAGTTTGCTCGTGGTTTGCCCGCCAAAGGCACAAACCACCCCAGAGGTCGTTTATTTCGAGGTCGTTTATTTCCAAACTACTCCACCGTCACACCGACAACTCTTGTTCCCAGTTCCTCTGATGCAATTGTCAGATAAGCTGTACCCGGGCTGATTCCAGTGATCTTCATGACGCCTTCCTCAGGATCTATGGTCTCCACTGTGAAAATGCCGGTGTCCGAAGACGTCCATGTAAATACGGGATTGGTATCCCACTCTTCAACCCTTCCTTTGAGTTTGAAGAGCACCTGCTTACTGTTGCTTCCTTCCATGCTTCCCACCGTGATGTCCGCTGCGGGATCGGGATAGGCCGCCTGTTCGGCGTCCTCCAGATAGGCCTTGATCGGAAGGTTGTCGTATACGTCAGGATCGCCCACATATTTCTTTCCGCTTCCGAGAATGACGTCGTAAGCCTCTTTCGTCGTCAGATCAAGCCACTTGCCGTCTTTCAAAACATAGCTCTCTTTGCGGTTGACAACAAATTCCGTCCATTCCTCAACGAAATCTGCGGATTGAGATTCTTCCTCAGTTTCCTCCGGGCTTTCTTCAGTTGCCCCTTCGGGCGCTTCCTCCTGTGCTGCCGCTTCAGTACTTCCTTCCGGCACATCCTCCTGCGCTGCCTCTTCAGTACTTCCTTCCAGGACTTCCTCCTGCGGCACGCCCTCTCCAAAGTCATCCCGGATATCTTTGTTAGTGCCGGGTTTCTCGTCGCAGACTATGCTGAATACCGACTTGCCTGAAGGCGTCTTTTGAGAGAGAACCACCGAATAAGCCTGTCCTCGGAACAGATTAACCGGCTCCTTGAGCGTGAACCTGTGATAGCCGCCGTATTCAAATGAATAGCCGTCGCCGGACTGTATTTTGACACCGTCGTATGGATCCCGGTATTTGCTGCGGAGCAGGTAGATCTCGTAGGAAATCTCGGTATTCGGTGTCGTGGTGAAAACGGAGATATCCGTAAGTTTTGCATTCCGGTCTGCTGCTCTGACACAACTTCTCTTACGTGGTGGCCAAGGGCATAATCGTACTGCTGCACATAGTAGCTCGAGCCGACGTTGCTCTTGTCAAAAGCAAACGCCTCGAGGCATTGCAGCGTCCTATCATAATAGGATACCCAGAAATATCCGTTATGTTTGTTCTCTTCCTGCTCGATTCCCCAGTGCCGGTACCCGTTCGTGGGGAAGTCATTGTAGTCGGATCCCCAGCTGTTCCTGGCCAAAAAAGCGCCATTTTCGGGAGGTTGGTGTCCCTCGTTGAAGTTTTCCTTGGGATAGTCATCGTCCCACCCCACAATACATACAGAATGCGGATTGTCAAATACGCCCTCGTATGTATACTGCGCCCAGTTCGGACTGAGGTATTTCCACTTCTTCGTCGTCCAGTCCGGCCTCGAGCTCTCTGCGTTAATACTTAACGAAACGCCGCGATTTGCCAGCAGCTGCTGCTTGATCGCTGCGGTTCCATTCGGATTATAGGAATAGTCGTTCTCTTTCTCATATTTTGCCGGCGAAGGCAAAATATAGGAATCCTTCAGTCTGTAAGACTGATAGAACCGGTATTTCTCAGGAATCTCCCAATCGTCGTCGCTGCTGTAGCAGAACCGTCTCGCCGCTGTGTTTTTCACCGTTTTCATCGTACCAGGTGACGGGCCGGCTCTCTGTCTCTTCGTTTCGTCCCTTATAAACCAGCACCTCCTCATCGCCTTCGTCCAGCCCGCTTCTGTCCTCCAGGTTGGGGCCTATGCCAGAAGCATACAGCCAGGTCACGTACTGCGGGTCCCCGCCCTGCAACTTCTGTGATCCGGTCAGCGGAACGGAACTTCTCATTCCTTCTCCGTTCTGCGGATCCTCCGGGTCATTCAGCGCAGTGTAGGCAAAAAATGCCAGGTGCTTCTCCGACAGATTGAAAGTCTCTGCTGTATAACCGTCGTCCTGTGCCAGCCCGCTGCCGAGAATGCTGATCTCCGCCGCCGCAGTGGGACCATGGACCCAGCAGGTTCCGAATGGATTCTGGAACCTGATCGGAGGAACGATCCCGGACCCTTTGACCTGAACGTCGCGAAGGTCAAATTTGGACGGCATCTCTCCGTCCGCTGCAGGTGTGTTCGGATCGCCTTCCTCGAAGTCAAACTCGTCCTCCTCCACGGTTGTCTGTGCGGACATTTCCTCACCGGCAGTTTTCTGGCCGGGGGTCTCCTCTCCAGTCGCTTCTTGTCCGGCATTCCCCCCGGCCGCTTCCTGGCCGGCGTTCTCCCCGGCCGCTTCCTGGCCGGCGCTCGCCTGCATGGTGCTCCCCTGGCCGGCCGCTTCCTTCCCGGTACTCCCCTGGCCGGCGGCGGGTGCCGCTGCCGCGCAGCCGCATAGTGCCAGCACCAGACTCATCGTGATGCACAGCGCTGCCCTATTGATCTTTCTGTCTGTCATATTGCCCCCTTTCCTCTGTATAATTCACAGACATACCGACAACTAACATTATTGGGTCTGACCCCGGTCACGCAACATTACGGGGTCTGACTCCCGTCACAAAGATATTTCCCCTAACACGTCGCCGATATCCCCGTCAATACAGACGCTCCTGTCTTCGATTTCTTCCGGACAGAATGCTTCTCCGTAATTTATGCAGGCGTAGAACGCATTGTCGTTTGCATACGCCTCATGCCAGAACGGATATTTAATAATAACCGGCGTGTTGGCTCCCACACCGAGTTCCAGGTAAACGGTGCGTTTGTCTCTATGGCGTTCCAGGAACTCCGCGTATGCCGCAGACGCGCGGCGCCATCCCTCATCCTCTACAAAAGTATCGTCAGAGCGCAGGTTCATGGTCATCGGCTCTCCGCAGACTGGGCAATAAGGGACAAGTCCGGACGGTATTTTCGTCGACAGCATGGAGAAATCTGTTTCTCCGTTTTCCAGGAGCGGTGCGGACAGTTCACTGTTTTGCCCAATCGAGAAGCCTTGCGAGAGCAGCATCTTTACGACTTTTCCTTTGTTGTCATATGTCCTTTTATGGCACGGCGTGCTGCACTGCCAGAGGCCGTAGTCGCCCTGGGTATAGAAAAGCCTCTCCTTGTCGAAGCCTGCTTTCTGGAACTGATGGTCCACGTTCGTAGTGATCACGAAGTAATCCTTGCCTTTCACGAGGTCCAGCAGGCGGTTGTAGACCGGTTTGGGCGGCAAAACATAGCGGTTCACATAGATATGCCTTGACCACCAGGCCCAGCGGGTCTCTTCATCCGGAAAAGGATAGAAGCCTCCTGTAATCAGGCCCGCGGAAGTGGAAAGGCCGGCGCCTGCTCCGATCACGATGGCGTCAGCATTGCTGAGCTCTTCGGTCAGCCTTTGGATCCGCTCTTCCTGCGTGCCCTTTCCGCGCGACATATGGCCGCTGAACGTTCTCACGGTCTGTATTCCTTTGTTAATGCTCTCAAGATATCCGTTGGGCATTTCATTGTAATTCTGATTCATAGTATTCCCTGTCCTCCTCTTTGAAAACATTGAAGATAACCCTGTCCACCTCTCCCGGGTGAGCCTCAATCCATTCCTTCACTGTATGCACCGCGATCTCCGCGGCGCGCTTGTTCGGGAAGTGAAAAACGCCTGTCGAAATACAGCAGAAAGCCACGCTCCTCAGGTTGTTCTCTGCACACAGCTCCAGTGTGTTTGTGTAGCAGTCAGCCAGGTCCTGTTCCAATTCGGGCGTCAGATCATCCTGCACGATCGGCCCTACTATATGGACCACTTTTTTCGCCGGGAGGTTGTAGGCGTCTGTCAGCATTGGGACGGCCGTCGGCTGTTCGTAATCCCTGCCATATCTGGCGCGCATCTTCTTCATCTGCCGACTGCACTCCGCGCGGAGCTGAATCCCGGCAAAAGTATGGATGCAGTTGTCAATGCAGGTATGCATCGGG
>CACYTU010000149.1 GCA_902777355.1 uncultured Lachnospiraceae bacterium
GGATAAGATCGAGCAGGAATTTCTGTCCTTGGATGACATCACCGGCGGGGATCTGTATTTTGGCCTCGCGGAGTCATGGCAGATCCGATACCTTGCCAGGGAGATACGGGAATTCAAAAAAGTGTATCCGGACCTTCGATACCACATCACCAGCGGCGATACGGAGCAGGTCACGGAAAAGCTGGACAAGGGCCTGCTGGATTTTGCCGCGATCTTCGAGATTCCGGACGTAAGAAAATACAATTACGTCCAGTTCCCGGAAGCCGACTATTTCGGGGCAGTTGTCCCGGCAGATTCGGAACTGGCTGAAAAGGAAAGCATAACTGCGGAGGACCTGGCAGGGTTCCCTCTATTCACGTCCGAACAGAGCTGGGAGAACGACATCCGGCCCTGGGCAAAAGAGCATTTCTCCCGGCTAAATCTGGAGGACTCTTTCCGCCTGGCCTATAACGGCTCAATGTTCGCCAGGGAAGGCCTGGGGATCCTGCTTACGCTGAACAACCTGATCGATACTTCACCGGAAAGCGGGCTGGTCTTCCGGCCGCTATACCCGCATTTGGAGATGAAGATGTACTTAATCTGGAATAAGTACCAGAGCTTTACGCCTATCGCGGAGAGATTCCTGAAACAGATAGAGAAGTCTTTTTCCAAGTGAAAAATATACCTCTGGGAAAAATATACCTCTGGGGTAGTTTGTTCCCAACTGTAGAATATCCTACACCTGTCGACAAACTACCCCAGAGGTCGTTTTCTCCTTAAGTTTTACTCTGCTCTGCCTTCTCCGGAAAAACCTTGACCAGATAGAATACGTATCCTCCCAGAACGACGAAGATCGCCACGAGATTCATCACCATTTCTATCTGTGGGCTAAAGCTCCCGTCTGCTTCAAACACTTTGAGCGCATTATTTGCTGAATGGAAAATGATACACGGAACCAGCGATTTTCCATAATAAAAGATGAGCACGAGCACGAATCCGACCAGAACGGCAAATATAACCTGAATCACAGACGAAGCCGGAGCCCTTCCGCTTCCGTTGAAAAGATTAACGATATGCCCAATGCCAAAAGTCAGCGAGGATACGATGATCGCCTTTTTCAGGTTATCTTTTTCCATTGCCCGGAACAGGAGTCCGCGGAAAATGACCTCCTCCAGAAAACCGACACAGCACATGCTGATCACATACATGAGTGTATCCGGGAAGCCATATTGAAGCCCAAACCCGCCCCAGAAAGCAGTCGATGCGATAATGACGAGCGGATACAAAAACTGCCTTGCAGGAATAATGGGCTTGCAGAAGCCGTATTTTTCGCTCAGGTTATTGCTGCGGATCCAGAAAAACAGGATCAGAGACATCACGATCTGCAGCACAGCCGTTACGGATTTCACTATGCCAATGGACAAGGAAAGCTGGTCCGCATAGCTGCTCAGGACAACATAGGCAACGATCCAAAGGATTGCAAAAGTGATCTCGCTCTTTTGATACAATTTAGTCATTACTATTTTTACCTTTTCTTATTCCTTCCTCGATCAAAGTCAATGATTCTCGGATTGAGGCTGGATCATACCTCATTCCGTTGTTTGCGATCAGACTGGCATAACCATGAACAAGAGCTGCCAGAGGTTCAAAAAAGAGAGCGGCGCCTTCTGTCGCCAATCCTTCTTCTGCACTTACTACAGTAAGCAGATCAGCTGCTTCCGGGGCTTTGATCAAATCTTCCAGACGCAATCCCGAAAATCGGCCGGATTGAAAAAGGAATCGAAACAGCTGCGGTTCTTCTTCTGCAAACCGGATATATCGCATTCCTATCTCTAAAAGATCTCCGCCTGCCAGTATGTATTCGCTGTGGAATGCATCTGCCTTCTGATAAACCAGGTCTCTCAGCATGTCAAGATTAGGGAATTGATACATGATGGGCTGGGTAGAGCAACCGAGAAATGCGGCAAGATTTCTCGCTGTCAGAGATTCATGACCTTTTTCCCTGATCAGTTGAAATGCGCCTTCTATCATTGCATCTCTTGTTGTTGTAGGTTTTTTTGGCATTGAAGTCACCTCATAATACTATAACACTTGTTATTGTATTTTGGCTCCATACCTTTTTCAAGTCTCATGAACGACCTCTGGGGTGGTTTGTCGACGGTTGTGGAATAATCCACACCTGTCCACAAACTACCTCAGAGGTCGATTTTGCCCGTTTTTCCACAAGTGAGGACAAACTACCCCAGAGGTCGATTGTCCTCGCGGACCCGGTCGATGAACATCTGCACAACCGGGGAGAAGACCTGATACTTCTTCCAGATCAGGTATCCGGTGGACTTCATGGTGGGCACGATCGGCCTCATGCACAGCGGGCTGTCCCCGGTCGTGTTGATCAGCTTGTCGAAGCAGATGGCATAACCGAGTCCGTCCTCCACGAGCAGCGAGGCGTTATAGATCAGGTTGTACGTTGCGACGATGTTGAGCGACGACAGTTCTTCCGAACCCGTATAATAAGGCACGGCCGCTCTTGAAATAATGACCGGAAGGCCTTTTAAGTCGGAGAGCCGGATCTCAGATTTTTCTGCAAGAGGGCAGTCTTTAGGCATAAGCAGGCCAAAAGAGTCCTCGGCCGGCAGTTCAATGGACTGATAGAGGGTGTGGTCTACATTGGTGAAGATCACGGCAAAATCTATCAATCCGTTGTTCAGCTCATCCATCAGGTCCTGCGTGTCACCGCTGGTGATATGAAAGCGGATATCCGGATGTTCCGCGGCAATGCTCGCCGCTGCGCGCGACAGGTAATGGAAGGACCAGGATTCTCCGGCGCCGATCCGCACAGAGCCCGAGATGTGGTTTTTGATCTGCGAGATCTCTTCCTCGGTCATCTGCATCAGGCGCACCATTTCTTCCGCCCTTTTGCGGAGTCTTTCTGTTCCCGCGTGCAAAAAGGGTCACGCCGAGTTCTTCCTCAAGCTCCTTCATCTGCCGCGACAGAGAAGGCTGGGCGACGTGCAGCGCCTGGGCCGCCGCGGAGATCGTGCCTTCCCGAACCACAGCCAGATAGTATTGCATTGTCCTTATATCCATGAGTAAATGCCTCCCTTGCTTCTTCTATTCAAAATTAGCATAGGAACACATATACAACAAGTATTTGCTTATAGGAAATGACTCCGAATATAATAGAGCCATAACCAGGATAACAGCGATTAAAAGGAGCAATTTTATGAGGAATAGATTTATCGGCATCATCTCGTTATGTATGGTCTTCAGCCTTCTTTCAGGGTGCGGCTCGGTTCAGGCAAAAGATAGCACAGTTCCACTCTCTTATTCCGAGGCGGCCAGAGAGATTATCCCGGACTGCGAATTCTACGTGATCAAAGACGGCGGGCACGAATTCTTCGGACAGCCGTTTGAGGATGCGATGAGCTATATTTTGCCCTATCTTGAGGGACAGCTGAGCGGGGAGAGAGTATCAGAAACCTCAGAAAGTGAGGAAGCTGAGGCGATGCTGCAGATGACGATCGGGGGGATCCATGTAGAAGTGGAGTGGGAAGACAATGAGTCCGTGGAGACGCTGAAACAGCTGTGCCGCGAAGAACCCTTGGCCATTCAGATGTCCATGTACGGGGGATTCGAGCAGGTCGGCTCCATCGGGCAGAGCCTGCCCAGAAATGACAGCCAGACGACTACGCAGGCCGGCGATATCGTCCTGTATTCCGGCGACCAGATCGTAATATTCTATGGCTCCAACTCGTGGGCCTATACCAGGCTCGGCCACATCACGGACAAGACCGATGAGGAACTGGCGGAGCTGCTCGGAAGCGGTGATGTGACGATTACCGTCGAGATGAAATAATTTGGATTGTTTGACCTCTGGGGCAGTTTGTCGACAGATGTGGAATATTCGTCATCTGTCGACAAATTACCCCAGAGGTCAAGGACAAAACGGAGGAGCAGACAGCATGAAATACACAAAATTAGGAAACAGCGATTTAAACGTATCCCGCATCTGCATGGGCTGCATGGGATTCGGCGACGCCGGACGCGGCCAGCACAGCTGGACTTTAGATGAGGAGCATTCAAGAGAGATCATAAAGCGCGGCCTGAAACTGGGCGTCAATTTCTACGACACAGCCATCGCCTACCAGAGCGGAACCAGCGAACAGTATGTCGGCCGGGCATTGCGCGACTTCGCAAAGCGTGAAGACGTTGTCGTTGCCACGAAATTCCTTCCGAGAACACAGGAAGAGATCGAGAACGGAATCAGCGGGCAGCAGCATATCGAGAACATGATCGACACAAGCCTTCAGAACCTCGGCATG
>CACYTU010000150.1 GCA_902777355.1 uncultured Lachnospiraceae bacterium
TTGTAGTCCATCTGATTACCTCCCTGAATGGATAGTTTGATCATCAAGGGAAGGAATGTGTTGATTGCCGCTCCACCGCGCACCTGTGATGGCGTTGCGCCATGGAACCGGGAAAAAGCTTTCGTAAAGCTCTCCGGCGTTTCATAGCCGTACCGAAGTGCAATGTCGATCACTTTATCATCCGTCTCCTTCAGATCCAACGCCGCCCGGTACAGCCTTCGGTTCCTGATATACTCCCCAATACCGTATCCGGTCATCAGAGAGAATCCCTTCTGAAGAAAGAACGGAGAAAGATATACCCGATCCGCCACATCCTGCGCACTGATGTTGTCAGTCAGATGCTCTTCCATATAATCGATTGCTGTTCGGATGCTGGTAAGCCACTCCATCGACAGGCCTCCTTTCCTTGACGGGATCATTGTATCTGATGAAGCGAAAATCGTCCTGTCATTTCCTGCTCAGATCTGTCCTGTCCTTATCCTTTCCTGATCGGGTGCCGAATCACAGTTTTCAGCCTTTCCGGCTCCACTTTTCTTGCGTCGCTCAGATAAATCTCATGGTGCATTCTCTGACTTGTTATGTCCAGCACATATCCCTGGGACTCCATGTATTCATGCATCCGGGCGACCGTAGCGGGTTCATCGTCATAGGGACCTGAATGCATGCATTGAACGCAAAGCCCCTCATCGTAGGTAAAGAACTCTGCCTTCGAGAAGTCTGTCTTCTTTTTTCTCGTTGCTTCCCCGACGGCCCACGCGAAATCATCCGCGGTCACGAAATCGGGCAGACGGATCACGGAGATCCACTGAAAAGCATCTTTATGCGCATAGTCAATGCCCTGAACACCGTCCTGCCACCAGAAGCCTTCCAGCGGAGGAACGACGTAATCGAAATAGCCATCGATGCGATGATCCCCCATTTTGCTCATCTTGATGGTAAATGCGACGCCGTACAGCAGCCCGATGGACTGCTTGTACTCGCCGTCCTCCTGATTGGGGTCGCCCTGCCCTCGGACCGCGATATAATTCATGCTCGGAACCGTTACGATGCCGGGCTTGTTTTTCGGCATGTAGAATTCCTTATATTCCTTCTTGAAATCAAAAGCCATTCCTCTGTCCTCCGAGTTTATTCTTTCTATTTTGGCGGCCTCATCAGGATGAGCGATGGCCCCGGCCTTTTAGGGACCGGGGCATAGAATCACCGCAAAATCTCTTATTTCTTTTTCACCGGATAGCAGATCTCCGTCACAAACTCATCAGGATTCTGTGTCTCATGCGGACTGACGTGATAGATGTTGAACATCGGTTCAGCAGGCTCGTAGCCGTTTGCTTCCATCCATGCGATCACCGCAGTGTAAACATCCGTGATCTGGGTATAGCTGCCCTGGTAGGTGCAGCTTGCGACCGTCCGGCAGCGTGCGGAACTTCACATGCTCTGTGTCCGGATAACTTCCCCTGACGGTCTTCCACGCCATCATCTCCACGTTTTCTTCCTTGTACTCGCCATCGAGATAGGTCACCGCACACAGGCAGGGATCGTCCTCCACGAGATTCATCCGGCAGGTCTCTTCTGCCAGCTTGCCCCAGATCATGCCCTCATCTTCATAACGGGGGATTGTCATCCGGATGGTCGCGGCGTAGCGTTCAGGGATAGTCTTAAGGGTAACGTTATAACTCATGTCTTCTTCCTTTCTCAGCCTTTTTCTGGCTGCGTCCAGAAGCGTCAGCTTATATGCGGTATCCTTTGATAAGGCCTCTAATTCTTCCTGCCTGACAGAAAAGAACTGTTCCAGTTTCTCACGGTCATCATAGACTTCAAGGATCCTGACGATATCCGCAAGGGAAAAGCCCATATCCTTCAGGGCGGCAATGCGGCCTGCTATAGGAAGCTGATCCTCTCTGTAATACCGATAATCCGTGAAGTGGTCGATCTCGGCTGGCTTCAAAAGACCGATCTCATCATAGTGGCGGAGCATTCTGACGCTGACTCTGGACAGTTTTGAAAATTCTCCGATCTTCAGCATGGCGGTACCTCCTGTTGCTGTTTTTTGAGCTCACGTCAAGCTTAATGCCTGCCACAGTGTGAGAGTCAAGTGTTTATCTCACTTTCTTTCCGATAAAACGAGTAATGCTGTGCTTTTTGAAAGCCGCGCTTTTCATAAAAGGGGAGATCGGAAATCACATAGGCTTTCTTTGCACCTAAAGCTTTTGCGCGTGAAAAAGCTTCCGAAAGGAGCGCGGCGGCAATGCCTTTACCGCGG